>NZ_FNSU01000001.1:620310-930466 GCF_900105325.1 Pseudomonas marginalis | reverse complement strand
CCAGCGCGACCTGATCAAGGCCCTGAAAGCCACCGGCAAACCGCTGGTGCTGGTACTGATGAACGGCCGCCCGCTGTCGATCCTGGAAGAGAAACAACAAGCCGACGCGATCCTGGAAACCTGGTTCGCCGGTACCGAAGGCGGCAACGCCATCGCCGACGTGCTGTTCGGTGACTACAACCCATCGGGCAAGCTGCCGATCACCTTCCCACGCTCCGTGGGGCAGATTCCGACCTACTACAACCACCTGACCATCGGCCGGCCATTCACCCCAGGCAAGCCGGGCAACTACACCTCACAGTACTTCGATGACACCACCGGGCCGCTGTTCCCGTTTGGCTATGGCCTGAGCTACACCACGTTCAGCCTGTCGGACATGGCGCTGTCGTCCACCACCCTGAACAAGACCGGCAAGCTCGACGCCAGCGTCACGGTGCAGAACACCGGCAAGGTCGATGGCGAAACCGTGGTGCAGTTGTATATCCAGGACGTGGCGGGTTCGATGATCCGTCCGATCAAGGAGCTGAAGAACTTCCAGAAGGTCATGCTCAAGGCTGGCGAAGAGCGCACGCTGCACTTCACCATCACCGAGGACGACTTGAAGTTCTACAACACCCAGCTCAAGTTCGCCGCCGAACCGGGTGAGTTCAATGTGCAGATCGGGCTGGACTCCCAGGACGTACAGCAGCAGACGTTCGAATTGCTATAGGAGGCAGCTTCAAGTTGCAAGCTACAAGCGGCAAGGAAGAGCAGTTCTGCTTTTAACTTGCAGCTTGCAGCTTGCCGCTGTTCCTAGCTCCTTCTGTCAAGAAGGTTCACCACCAACCGATCAATCCATCCCCACACCCGCTGCTTCACCCGTCGCCACAACGGCCGCGCCTTCCACGCTTCCAGGCTGACCACCAGGCTCTGGGCAAAATCCGCGCTAAAGCTCGCCGCCACCGCCTGCGTCAGCCCAGGGTCCAACGCTTCCAGGTTGGCTTCCAGGTTGAAGCGCAGATTCCAGTGATCGAAGTTGCACGAGCCGATACTCACCCAATCGTCCACCAGCGCCATCTTCAGGTGCAAAAAGCACGGCTGGTATTCAAAGATCTGCACGCCTGCGCGCAGCAAGCGCGGGTAATAACGGTGCCCGGCGTAGCGCACGGACGGGTGATCGGTGCGCGGGCCGGTGAGCAGCAGTCGCACATCCACCCCACGCCCTGCGGCCCGACGCAATGCACGGCGCACGCCCCAGGTGGGCAGGAAATACGGCGTGGCAAACCAGATACGTTGCTGGCTGCTGTTCAGCGCGCGGATCAGCGATTGCAGGATATCGCGGTGCTGTCGGGCGTCTGCATAGGCCACTCGGCCCAGGCCTGGCCCCGTCGCCGGCACCTTGGGCAAACGCGGCAAACCGAAATGGGTGGCGGGCTTCCACGCCCGGCGCGCGACATTGGCGTGCCATTGCCGTTCGAACAGCGCCTGCCAGTCCAGCACCAGCGGGCCGCGGATCTGCACCATCACCTCATGCCACTCAGCGGTGTCTTGCCCCGGCGTCCAGAACTCATCGGTGACGCCCGTGCCGCCGACCACGGCGATTTCCTGATCGATCAGCAACAGCTTGCGGTGGTCGCGGTACAGGTTGCGCATCCAGCGGCGCCAGCTGAGGCGATTGTAGAAACGCAGCTCCACACCGGCGTCGGTCAGGCGCTTACGCAGCCCCAGGGTAAATGCCAGGCTACCGTAGTCATCAAACAGACAACGCACCCGCACGCCGCGCTCGGCGGCCAGCACCAGCGCCTGCACCATCGCTTCGGCGCAGGCTCCAGCCTCCACCAGATACAATTCCAACTCCACTTGCCGCTCGGCCCGGGCAATGCCCACCAGCATCTGCGGAAAAAATTGCGGGCCGTCGATCAACAACTCGAAACGGTTGGCGCTGCGCCACGGGAACACTGCGCCGCTCACGTCAACGCGCCGTAAAGATCAGCACCGCACCCACCGGCACCGACAAACTGATCGACTTGAGCCCGGCCGCTTTGCGCAACATCGCCACCCCCGGCGCCAGGTCGAAATCCTCGGCATGCAAAACCACCGGTTCCAGGGTCACCACCTGGAAACGCCGGTCATCCAGGCGCGTGGCCAACAACTCGGCGCTGTAGGTCTGGGTCTTGCCATGCAGGGTGACGCTCAGGGGCAAGCGCAGTTCCAGTTGCGCGCCAGGAGCCAGGTCATTGATGGGTTGCAGGTTGATCTGTGCGCTGATCAGCGCCTCGGGGAAGGTCTTGATCTCGAACAGCTGGTTGCGCATGCGCTCGTCGCGCAGCGGGATGCCGCTGTTGACCGACTCCAGCTCTACTTCCAATTGCGCCGCGCCCTTGCTGTCGACCTTGCCGTGCAGCACCAGGAAGCGATGGACTTCAGCGATCTCGGTGTTTTTGGTGGTAACGAACGACAGGCGCGAGGACTCGTTGTCCAGGTACCAGTCAGCATGGGCGGGCACCACGGCAGCGGCCAGCAGGGCGAAGGCCAGGGGTTTGATAACAGACGCGTTGAACATTAAGGACTCGTGGGGCGAAAAACCTGCACGAACCTTAAGCGCAATGTCACGAACGGCGCAAATCCAATGTGCGGGGTGGCTGGCGCTGTGTCAGGGATTCAGACGACAGCCCTGTCGATCCCCCAACCACCGCGCGCTGTGCGTACGCCCCAAGCCACTCGCCGTCACTTCACTGCGTTCCGGGTTATCGCTGAACCCACTGGTGGGCACGTACTGCTTCACATACCCCCGGCAATACTCGGCCGGATTGTTCGCCACATAGCGGCACGAGCAGTACTCCTTAGCGGTATACGCCGCGATGATATCGGGGAAGGCTTGCAGGTTGACGCGCTCGTGCCAAACCCAGCCTGACAGGGCGAGCAACAGCACCAGAAAAAGGCTGGTAAACGGCCGACGACGCATCATGGTTGCACCGCCGCAAGCACGCGCTTGAGCAGTTCGTTGTGGCGGTAGCTGCCGTCGCGGTCATCGCCATAGCGCACGATCACCAGGTGTTCGTCGGGCATCACGTACAGCGCCTGTCCCCAATGACCGAGGGCGGCGAAGGTATCGGCGGGGGCGTCGGGCCAGGGCCTCGGGGCGCCTTGGTTGAGCCACCATTGGCCACCGGGGACCGCTTCGTCCTGGCCGGCGGTGTATTTGTCGAAGGGTTGGCGGTTGAACACGACCCAGTCCTTGGGCAGCAATTGTTGATCCCCCCAGCGCCCGTCGCGGGCCATCAGCAGGCCGACACGCGCCAGGTCACGCGCGGTGAGGAACGCATAGGACGAGGCGACAAAGGTTTCGTCGGCATCGGTTTCCCAGGTGGCGTTGTGAATGCCCAGCGGCTTGAACAGCGCGTCCCAGGGGTAACTCATGTACGCCTTGTGCCCGAGCATGCCCTTGAGCGCGGCGGACAGGATATTGCTGTCGCCGCTGGAATAACGAAAGGCCTGGCCCGGTGCGCTGAAGGACTCAGTGCTGGCGGCGAACTCGGCCATATCGGCGCGACCACGGGTGTAAAGCATCGCCACCACCGAGGACTTCAGCGGCGCGTATTCATAGTCTTCCTGCCAGTCCAGGCCCGAGGCCCAGTGCAGCAGGTCGGCCATGGTCACCTTGGGGTGTTGTTTCATCGGCGGATAAAAGCGTGCTGCGGGGTCGGTCAGTTTGAAACGGTTTTCGCCGTAGGCCACGCCGAGCACCGTGGCCATCAGGCTTTTGCTGATGGACCAGGTCAAGTGTGGCGTGCTGGCCGTGGTCGGTGCGGCGTAGCGTTCATAGATGACCACACCGTCGCGGATCACCAGCAGCGCGTCGGTGCGAATGCCTTGGCGGGCAGTGTCGTCACGGGGCGGGAATGCATAGGCGTCAAGGGCTTCGACGGCGGGCCCTGCGAGTGGCGGGCCCTTGGCCCACTCCTTGTCGGGCCAGGTTTCAGCGCAGGCGGTAACGGTGACGAACAGCAGGGAAACGCACAGCAGGCCTCTGACCATGGACACACACTCAAGGGAGCATTCAAGCCCGCGAGCCTAGCCGAGGGCAATGACAGATTTGCTACAGAGACCCTGTCATCCAAGCGTCACCATAACTTCATGGAGATGACACCGGGGCTACATAGCCTGACTTTGGACAACAAAGTCGACCGGCCGAAACGTGGCTGGCACTCGGAGATTCGCCATGACTCAGATCGCCCGCATCAGCGACACCGGCAATGAACGCCGTCTGCAAGCCGAACGCCTGGTTGGCGCCAAGGCTTTGCAGGAAGCCCAGGCCCTGCGTTTCAACGTCTTCAGCGGCGAGTTCAACGCCAAGCTGAAAGGCGCGGAACACGGCCTGGACATGGATGACTATGATGTTCACTGCAGCCACATCGGCGTGCGGGACTTGAACAGCGGTCGACTCGTCGCCACCACCCGTTTGCTCGACCACCAGGCCGCCAGCACCCTGGGCCGGTTCTACAGCGAAGAAGAATTCAGCCTGCATGGCCTGCTGCATCTGCAGGGCCCGATCCTGGAAATCGGCCGCACCTGCGTCGACCCGGCCTACCGCAACGGCGGCACCATCGCCGTGTTGTGGGGCGAGTTGGCCGAAGTGCTCAACCAGGGCGGCTACAGCTACCTGATGGGCTGCGCGAGCATCCCGATGCACGACGGCGGCATCCAGGCCCACGCGATCATGCAGCGCCTGCGCGAACGCTACCTGTGCAACGAACACCTGCGCGCCGAACCGAAAAAACCGCTGCCGGCGCTGGACCTGCCGACCAACGTAATCGCCGAGATGCCGCCACTGCTCAAGGCCTATATGCGCCTGGGTGCGAAGATCTGCGGCGAACCGTGCTGGGATGAGGATTTCCAGGTCGCCGACGTGTTCATCCTGCTTAAGCGCGATGAGCTATGCCCGCGCTATGCGCGCCACTTCAAGGCGGCCATGTGATGAGCCGCCTGCGCGTGTACGGGCGCATCGCCCGGGTGCTGGTGGTAGTGGCGCTGGGCTTGAGCATGGCCAGTGTGTTTGGCGTGTTCGAACGCTTGGGCGTGGCCAACTCGATGGTGCGGCGCCAACGCTGGTCGCGGTTTTTCATGGCGCGGCTGACCAACGCCCTGCCCTTTCGCGTGACAGTGCACGGCGAGTTGCCGACCCAGCCCATGCTGTGGGTGAGCAACCACGTGTCCTGGACCGATATTCCGTTGCTGGGCGCAGTGGCGCCGATGTCGTTTTTGTCCAAGGCCGAAGTGCGCACCTGGCCGGTGGCCGGCTGGTTGGCGGCCAAGGCCGGTAGCTTGTTTATCCGTCGCGGTTCGGGCGACAGCCAGTTGATCCGCAAGCAGATGACCCGCCACCTGGAACAACAGCACCCGCTGCTGATGTTCCCCGAAGGCACCACCACCGACGGCCGCAGCCTGCGCACCTTCCACGGGCGCTTGCTGGCCAGTGCGATTGACGCGGATGTGTCGCTGCAACCGGTGGCCATCCGTTATCTGCGCAATGGGCAGGTCGACCCGCTGGCACCGTTCATTGGCGATGACGATTTGCTCTCGCACCTGATGCGCCTGTTCGGCAATGACCAGGGCGATGTGGAAATCCATGTGCTCAAGCCGATTGCCTGCGCCGGGCAGGAGCGTGCGGCGCTGGCGTTCCAGGCGCAGCAGGCGGTGCAGAAGGCGTTGTTTGGGCCGGTGCCGGAGACTGAACAAGTGCATGCTCGACCGGCTTTTGCAGCCTGAGATGTGAACACAGTTCAAATGTGGGAGGGTCGCACCGCCCCTCCCACATTTTAGCTTTGTGTTGTCAGGTGGTTATGCGCGAAGGCTTGCAGTTCGGGGTAGAAGATCCGGAAGTCCTCACTCAGCGGCTCATACAACACCCGCAACTCCTGCATCGCATACCCCAATGTCTCAGGCTGCGTCAGCCGCCGCGAAATCCCGCGCAACACCGGCTCCATCACCGCAAACTCGCGGTACGACCCCAACCAGTCATCCGCCGCCATATACGGCGCTATCTGCGCCAGCCGCCCCGGCAACTGTGGTTCGGCCGCCAGCACGCGGTACACCTGCGAGGTGAAGTGCTCCAGGGGCTGGTCGGCGTACAGCGCCCAATCCCGCGCCAGGCAGTGATCGAAGAACACATCAAGGACAATCCCGGCATAGCGCCGGCGGGTCAGGCTGAAGCGCGACAACGCCTTGCCCACCAACGGGTGGCTGTCGGTGAAGCGGTCGATCGAGCGATGCAACTGGATCGCCGCTTCGATTGGCGGGCTGAACTGGCCCAGCAGGCGGCCTTTGACAAAGTCGCCGTACAGGCTGCCCAGCAGTTGCGCAGGAAGTTGGCCGCCCAGGTGCAGATGTGCGAGATAATTCATGCCGCGCAGTCTAGCACTGGCGCCAACGTATCGTTATAACCCGATATACCGATTCAGCCTGAGCTCAGAGCAAATTCATATTGGTATATCGGGATATAACGATTTAAAGTTCGCCTCATCGCGATATAACGCTTTACGACACCGAGCACCTGCCATGTCCATCGACCTCGACGAAATAATAAAAGCCCTGGCGCACCCAGTACGACGAGACATCCTCACCTGGCTGAAAGACCCGAAAGTGCAGTTCCCCGAGCAAGTGCACAACCACGAATACGGCATCTGTGCCGGGCAGATCGACCAGCGCTGCGGCTTGTCCCAGTCGACCGTGTCGGCCCACCTGGCCACCTTGCAACGGGCGGGATTGATCAGCAGCCAGAAGGCCGGGCAGTGGCACTTTTTCAAGCGCAATGAGGAAGTGATCCAAGCCTTCCTCGCGGCGCTTACCACTGAACTCAGCGCTGAAATCAGCGCGACGTTGTAACAAGGAAACGATAATGCCCCTCTCGCTACTCATCCTGGCCCTGAGCGCCTTCGCCATCGGCACTACCGAGTTCGTGATCATGGGCCTGCTGCCCGATGTGGCGGCGGACCTCGGCGTGTCGATTCCCGGCGCCGGCTGGCTGGTCACCGGCTATGCCCTGGGCGTGGCCATCGGTGCGCCGTTCATGGCACTGGCCACCGCCAGGTTGCCCCGCAAGGCGGCCCTGGTAGCGTTGATGGGCATCTTCATTATCGGCAATCTGCTCTGCGCCCTGGCCAGTGACTACAACGTGCTGATGCTTGCCCGTGTGGTCACCGCGTTGTGCCACGGCGCGTTCTTCGGCATCGGTTCGGTGGTCGCCGCCAACCTGGTGCCGGCCAACAAGCGCGCTTCGGCCGTGGCCCTGATGTTCACCGGTTTGACCCTGGCCAACGTGCTTGGTGTGCCACTGGGCACCGCGCTGGGCCAGGAAGCCGGCTGGCGCTCGACCTTCTGGGCGGTGACGGTGATTGGGGTGGTGGCGTTGATCGGCCTGATCCGCTTCCTGCCGGCCAAGCGTGACGAAGAAAAACTCGACATGCGCGCCGAACTGGCCGCCCTCAAGGGTGCCGGCATCTGGTTGTCGCTGAGCATGACCGCGCTGTTCGCCGCGTCCATGTTCACCCTCTTCACCTATGTTGCGCCGCTGCTCGGCGATGTCACCGGCGTGTCGCCCAAAGGCGTGACCTGGACCCTGCTGCTGATCGGCCTGGGCCTCACCGTGGGCAATATCATCGGCGGCAAGCTGGCGGACAAACGCCTGGCAGCCACCCTGATCGGCGTGTTTATCAGTATGGCGGTGGTGTCCACCGCGCTGACCTGGACCAGCGTCGCCGTGATCCCGACCGAGATCACCCTGTTCCTCTGGGCCACCGCTTCATTTGCCGCCGTACCCGCGCTGCAGATCAACGTGGTGACCTTCGGCAAGGCCGCGCCGAACCTGGTGTCCACCCTGAACATCGGCGCCTTCAACATCGGCAACGCCCTCGGCGCCTGGGTGGGCGGCAGCGTGATTGCCCACGGTTTCGGCCTGAGCAGCGTGCCTCTGGCGGCAGCGGCCCTGGCGATCCTGGCGCTGCTGGTAACCCTGATTACTTTCCGTCAGGGCGGCGATGCCGACCTGGCCCCTGCGACCCACTGATCAACTTCAAAGAGAAGGGTGTTTTCCCATGACGACTATTTTCGATCCGATCAAACTGGGCGACCTGGAGCTGTCGAACCGCATCATCATGGCACCGCTGACCCGCTGCCGTGCCGATGCCGGCCGCGTACCCAACGCGCTGATGGCCGAGTACTACGTGCAACGCGCTTCCGCCGGGCTGATCCTCAGCGAAGCCACTTCGGTGACACCGCTGGGCGTGGGCTACCCGGACACGCCGGGCATCTGGTCCAACGACCAGGTGCGCGGCTGGGCCAATATCACCAAGGCCGTGCATGGCGCAGGGGGCAAGATCTTCCTGCAACTGTGGCACGTCGGCCGCATTTCCCACGCGTCCTACCTGAACGGCGAAACCCCGGTGGCGCCGAGCGCGATCCAGGCTAAAGGCCACGTCAGCCTGGTGCGCCCATTGGCCGACTACCCGACGCCGCGCGCCCTGGAAACCGCTGAAATCGCCGACATCGTCGACGCTTACCGCACCGGTGCCGAGAACGCCAAGGCCGCAGGCTTTGATGGCGTGGAGATCCACGGCGCCAACGGCTACCTGCTCGACCAGTTCCTGCAAAGCAGCACCAATAAGCGCACCGACAACTATGGTGGCTCCCTGGAAAACCGTGCACGCCTGCTGTTGGAAGTGACCGATGCGGCCATCGAGGTCTGGGGCCCTGGCCGTGTGGGTGTGCATTTGGCACCGCGCGCCGATGCCCACGACATGGGCGACGACAACCTGAAGGAGACCTTCACCTACGTCGCCAGCGAGCTGGGCAAGCGTGGTATCGCCTTCATCTGCTCCCGTGAAAAGGCAGGTGCGGACAGCCTCGGTCCTCAATTGAAAAAAGCCTTTGGCGGCGTGTACATCGCCAACGAACGTTTCACCAAGGACAGTGCCAATGCCTGGCTGGCCGAAGGCAAAGCGGACGCCGTGGCCTGGGGTGTGCCGTTCATTGCCAACCCGGACCTGCCAGCACGCCTGAAAGCCGATGCGCCACTGAACGAAGCGCATCCGGAAACCTTCTACGGCCAGGGCCCGGTGGGCTACATCGATTACCCGACGCTGCCGCTGTAATCGCCCGACACGCGAAACCAAATGTGGGAGGGGGCTTGCTCCCGATGGCGGTGCGTCAGTCACTGTATGTGTTGACTGAACCACTGCCATCGGGAGCAAGCCCCCTCCCACATTGTTGCCCTGGGAAACACTCCTTAACAGCCTTGCAACAAAATCCCTACAAAATACTTAGGCGGCTATGTATCAACCGTCCGCCAGCCCGTATATAAAGTCACCCCCCCCATCAGGCAGAAGGACGATTGACGGTCCTTAGGCTTTACTGTTGACACAACCTGATGCAATTACGCATTTTGTCTCAATTGCGCAGGCTGGGGCTCAGGCGCAGCATATCGAGCCCTGCATCCACCCAGCGTTCGGCTTCCTGATGTAGCTGGAAGCTGTCGGGTACCAGCAGCCACTGGCCAATCAGCCCGTTGATGTAGGCATGGATGCACACTGCGCCACGGGTGGTGTCGAGGTTTTCCGGAAGTTGCCCGCGATGGACCGCGTTGCGCAGTGTCAGGCCGATGCGCAGGTTGCATTCCAGGCTGTGGGTCTGGCGCTGACGGCGCATGTCGCACATTTCATCGGTGAATTCGCACTTATGAAACAAAATCTCATTGATGCGCCGGGTTTTCGGGTCCAGGGCCACCTGATGAAACAAATGAATCAGCAGCTTGCGCATGCACCCCAACGGGTCAACCTCGTCCTCGCTTTCACTGGCCCTGGCCAATTCGTCCAGTGGCTCATGCAGCGTGTCCAGCAGGGCCTGCAACAGATCGGATTTATTACTGAAGTGCCAATAAATCGCGCCCCGCGTGACACCGGCCAGCGCAGCGATATCCGCCAGCGTCGTCCGTGCAACGCCGCGCTCATAAAAGGCTTGCTCGGCGGCTTCGAGAATTTGGCTGCGCGTTTCCTGAGCTTCCTCTTTAGTGCGACGAACCATGGCAGTACAACCTCAATCAGGACACCTGAGACTATCGTTAACGCAGTGTTAATAGATGTTAACGATCATCCGAATATTTGTGGGACGACACCGTCATGGGCGCCGAACGTAATGGAATCGAGACTTTTGGCCTGCGTTGTCAACAATCCGCGAAGCCTGTCAAGAGTTTACAAACAACCATGAACGTAAGTATATTGCGTAGCAAGCTACTTATCCACTCACAGCTTGTTTTTTACCCTTCCACACTTCTTGTGCGCACCCTGCGCGCCTGACCCGAGGATCTTCATGCAACTTAAGCCAGCTGTTACCGCTCTGGTCACTGCCGTCGCCCTGGCATCGCTGCTCAGCGGATGTAAAAAGGAAGAAGCGGCTCCGCCCGCTCAAGCCCCTCAGGTCGGCGTGGTCACCATTCAACCGCAAGCCTATACCCTGACGTCCGAGCTGCCAGGCCGCACCACCGCCTACCGCATCGCGGAAGTTCGCCCGCAGGTCAACGGCATCATCCTCAAGCGCCTGTTCAAGGAAGGCGCGGATGTGAAGGAAGGCCAGCAGCTCTATCAGATCGATCCGTCGGTCTATGAAGCCACGCTGAAAAGCGCACAAGCCAGCCTGACCCAGACCAAGTCCATCTCCGACCGCTACAAGCAGTTGGTCGATGAGCAAGCCGTCAGCCGCCAGGAATACGACACCGCCGTGGCCAACCGCATGACTGCGGAAGCAAACGTGCAAACCGCCCAGATCAACGTGCGCTACACCAAGGTGTTCGCGCCGATCTCCGGGCGTATCGGTCGTTCTTCGGTGACCGAAGGCGCGCTGGTCAGCAATGGCCAGACCGATGCCATGGCGGTAATCCAGCAACTGGACCCGATCTACGTCGACGTCACGCAGTCTTCGGCTGAAATGCTGAAACTGCGCCGCGACCTGGAAAGCGGCCAACTGGAAAAAGCCGGCGCCAATGCCGCCAAGGTCAAGCTGACCCTGGAAGACGGCAGCGACTACGGCCAGGACGGCAAGCTGGAATTCTCCGAAGTCTCGGTCGACCAGACCACCGGCTCCGTGACCCTGCGCGCAGTGTTCCCCAACCCTGACCACACCCTGCTGCCGGGCATGTTCGTACACGCCCAACTGCAAGCCGGCGTGAACAGCAAGGCGATCCTCGCGCCACAGCAAGGCGTGACCCGCGACCTCAAGGGCATCCCGACGGCGCTGGTGGTCAACGCCGACAACAAGGTCGAGCAGCGTGTACTGGTGGCCAACCGCACCGCCGGCGCCTATTGGCTGGTGGAGAAAGGCCTGAACGCCGGTGACCGCGTGATCACCGAAGGCCTGCAGTACGTCAAGCCGGGTGTGGAGGTCAAGGTCAAGGAGGCTGACAACGCCAAGCCCGCCGGTTCCGCCGCTGCTCCTGCTGCCGCGCCTGGCCAAGGGGAGTAATCCATGTCGAAATTTTTTATCGACCGTCCCATTTTCGCCTGGGTAATTGCCCTGGTGATCATGCTGGTCGGGGCACTGTCGATCCTGAAGTTGCCCATCAACCAATACCCGGCCATCGCGCCAACCGCCATCGACATCCAGGTAACCTACCCAGGCGCGTCCGCACAAACCGTGCAGGACACCGTGGTGCAGGTCATCGAGCAACAGCTCAACGGTATCGACAACCTGCGTTATGTGGCCTCGGACAGTAACTCCGACGGCAGCATGACCATCACCGCGACGTTCAACCAGGGTACCAACCCGGACATCGCCCAGGTGCAGGTGCAGAACAAGCTGAACCTGGCGACCCCACTGCTGCCGCAGGAAGTGCAGCAACAGGGTATCCGCGTAACCAAGTCGGTAAAGAACTTCCTGATGGTGATCGGCCTGGTGTCGGAAGACGGCAGCATGACCAAGGATGACTTGTCCAACTACATCGTTTCCAACATCCAGGACCCGATTTCCCGGACCGCAGGTGTGGGTGACTTCCAGGTGTTCGGTTCGCAGTACGCCATGCGTATCTGGCTGGACCCGGCCAAGCTGAACAACTTCCAGCTCACGCCGGTGGATGTCAGCACGGCCATCTCGGCACAGAACGTCCAGGTGGCCACCGGTCAATTGGGCGGCCTGCCTGCCCTGCCCGGCAACCAGCTGAACGCCACCATCATCGGCAAGACCCGCCTGCAGACGGCTGAGCAGTTCGGCAACATCCTGATGAAGGTCAATGCCGACGGTTCCCAGGTTCGCCTGCGTGACGTGGCGCGTATCGAACTCGGCGGCCAGAACTACAGCATCAGCGCGCAGTTCAACGGCAACCCGGCTTCCGGCATGGCGATCAAGCTCGCGTCGGGCGCCAACGCCCTGGACACCGCCAAGGCCATCCGTGCCACCGTGGCGTCCCTGGAACCGTTCTTCCCGCCTGGCATGAAGGCGGTGGTGCCGTATGACACCACCCCGGTCGTGACCGAATCGATCTCCGGTGTGGTGCACACCCTGATCGAAGCGATCGTGCTGGTGTTCCTGGTGATGTTCCTGTTCCTGCAGAACTTCCGCGCCACCATCATCACCACCATGACCGTACCGGTGGTACTGCTGGGTACCTTCGGGATCCTCGCGGCGTTCGGTTTCACCATCAACACATTGACCATGTTCGGCATGATCCTCGCCATCGGCCTGCTGGTGGATGACGCCATCGTCGTGGTGGAAAACGTCGAGCGGGTAATGGCCGAGGAGCACCTGTCGCCGAAAGAGGCGACGGTCAAGTCCATGGGCCAGATCCAGGGCGCCCTGGTGGGTATTGCCCTGGTACTGTCGGCGGTACTGTTGCCGATGGCGTTCTTCGGCGGCTCCACCGGTGTGATCTACAAACAGTTCTCCATCACCATCGTTTCGGCCATGGCGTTGTCGGTACTGGTTGCCCTGATCTTCACCCCGGCCCTGTGCGCCACCATGCTCAAGCCGATCGACCCGGAAAAACACGGCCAACCCAAGCGTGGTTTCTTCGGCTGGTTCAACCGCACCTTCGACCGTGGCGTACTGAGCTACGAGCGCGGCGTGGGTAACATGATCAAGCACAAGATCCCGGCGTTCCTGGTGTACGCCCTGATCATCGCCGGCATGATCTGGCTGTTCATGCGCATCCCGGCTGCGTTCCTGCCCGATGAAGACCAGGGCGTGATCTTTGCCCAGGTGCAGACCCCGGTAGGTTCTTCGGCTGAACGCACGCAAAAAGTCATCGACGACATGCGCGCCTATCTGCTCAATGACAAGGAAGGCGAACCAGGCGAAGGCAAAGGCGTGAAATCGGTGTTTACCGTGAACGGCTTCAACTTCGCCGGTCGTGGCCAGAGTTCGGGCCTGGCCTTCGTGATGCTCAAGCCGTGGGATGAGCGCGACTCGTCCACCTCGGTGTTCGAGATTGCCAAGCGTGCCCAGGGTTACTTCATGCAGACCTTCCAGGACGCCATGGTGTTTGCCATTGTGCCGCCGTCTGTACTGGAACTCGGTAACGCCACCGGTTTCGACGTGTTCCTGCAAGACCAGGGCGGTGTCGGTCATGAAAAGCTGATGGCGGCGCGTAACCAGTTCCTGGGCATGGCTGCCCAGAGCAAGATCCTGGCCGGTGTGCGCCCCAACGGCGTGAACGATGAGCCGCAATACGAGCTCACCGTCGACGACGAGAAGGCCAGCGCCCAGGGCATCACGCTGTCCAACATCAACCAGACCCTGGCGATTGCCTTGGGTGGCAGCTACGTCAACGACTTCATCGACCGTGGTCGGGTGAAGAAAGTCTACGTGCAGGGTGAAGCCGCCAGCCGGATGTCCCCGGAAGACCTGAACAAATGGTACGTGCGCAGCGACTCCGGGAAGATGGTGCCGTTGTCGGCCATCGCCTCGGGCAAGTGGATCTATGGCTCGCCGAAGCTCTCGCGTTATAACGGTGTAGCGGCGATGGAAATCCTCGGTACCCCGGCACCGGGCTACAGTACCGGTGACGCCATGGCCGAAGTCGAACGCATCGCCAAGGAGCTGCCGGCGGGTGTGGGCTACGCCTGGACGGGCCTGTCGTATGAAGAACGCCTGTCCGGCTCCCAGGCGCCGGCACTGTATGCGCTGTCGCTGCTGGTGGTGTTCCTGTGCCTCGCGGCGCTGTACGAAAGCTGGTCGATCCCGATCGCAGTGATCCTGGTGGTTCCACTGGGCGTGGTGGGTGCGTTGATCGCCACCAGCATGCGCGGCTTGTCCAACGACGTGTTCTTCCAGGTGGGCTTGCTGGTGACGGTGGGCCTGGCGGCGAAGAACGCCATCCTGATCGTGGAGTTCGCCAAGGAACTCCACGAGCAAGGCAAAGGCATCGTCGAGGCGGCCATCGAGGCCTCGCGGATGCGCCTGCGGCCAATCATCATGACCTCCATGGCGTTCGTCCTCGGCGTGTTGCCGCTGGCGATCTCCTCGGGCGCCGGCTCAGGCAGCCAGCACGCAATCGGTACCGGTGTAATTGGCGGTATGATCACGGCCACGGTGCTGGCGATCTTCTGGGTGCCACTGTTCTTCGCGAGCGTGTCCGCCATGGGCGAACGTAACAAGACTGAACCTAAGCAAACTCCTCAAGAGGCTGGCCAATGAGCAAGTCGCTACTTTCCTTAGCCGTCACCGCATTCGTGCTCAGTGGCTGCTCGCTGATCCCTGACTACCAGCGCCCTGAAGCGCCGGTGGCAGCTCAGTTCCCACAGGGGCCGGCGTATTCGTCGGCCCAGGCGCCGGGCCAGGCCGCTGCCGAGCAGGGCTGGAAGCAGTTTTTCCATGACCCTGCCCTGCAACAGCTGATCCAGACCGCGCTGGTGAACAACCGTGACCTGCGTGTCGCGGCGCTGAACATCGACGCGTATGCGGCGCAGTACCAGATCCAGCGTGCCGACCTGTTCCCGGCCGTATCGGCCACGGGCAGCGGCAGCCGTTCGCGCACCCCGGCCAAGCTGTCACAGACCGGCGAATCGACCATCACCAGCCAGTACTCGGCCGGCCTCGGGATCAGTTCATATGAACTGGACCTGTTCGGTCGTGTGCGCAGCCTGAGTGAAGAAGCGCTGCAAAAGTACTTCGCCACTGAAGAAGCACGGCGCAGCACCCAGATCAGCCTGGTGGCCAGCGTGGCGAATGCCTACCTGACCTGGCAGGCCGACAAGGAACTGCTCAAGCTGACCCAGGACACCCTCGGCGCGTACGAGCAGAGCTTCAAGCTGACCTCGCGCAGCAATGAAGTCGGCGTGGCTTCGGCCCTCGACCTCAGCCAGGCGCGCACCTCGGTGGAAAATGCCCGCGTGGCACTGGCACGCTACACCCGCCAGGTGGCCCAGGACGAAAACAACCTGACCCTGCTGCTGGGCACCGGCCTGCCGGCGAATATCGCCAGCAAGCCGCTGTCGGATGACCTGCTCAGCGACGTACCAGCCGGGTTGCCCTCCGACCTGCTGCAACGTCGTCCAGACATCGTGCAGGCCGAGTACAACCTCAAGGCCGCGAACGCCAACATCGGTGCGGCCCGTGCAGCGTTCTTCCCGAGCATCAGCCTGACCGCCAGCGCCGGTACCGCCAGCCCTACCCTGGGCGGCCTGTTCAAAGGCGGTTCGGGCACCTGGTCGTTCGCCCCGCAGATCAACATCCCGATCTTCAACGCCGGCAGCCTGCGCGCCAGCCTGGACTATTCGAAGATCCAGAAAGAGATCAACGTGGCGAACTACGAGAAGGCGATCCAGACCGGCTTCCAGGAAGTCTCCGACGGCCTCGCCGCGCGTGAGACCTACAAGCAGCAGTTGGAGGCCCAGCGTGGCTTCGTCGCGGCCAACCAGGATTACTACCGCCTGGCCGAGCGTCGCTACCGCATCGGTGTCGACAGCAACCTGACCTTCCTCGACGCCCAGCGCCAACTGTTCAGTGCCCAGCAATCGCTGATCACCGACCGCCTGGCGCAGCTGACCAGCGAGGTCAACCTGTACAAGGCCCTCGGCGGCGGCTGGAACGAGCAGACCGCGAAGAACGAGCCGTTGAAAGAAGAAGCACCGGCGTTGAAGTTGTTCTGATAGCGCCGCAATAAACAAAAACCGCCTCCCTTATCAGGAGGCGGTTTTTTATGGCCCGCGATATTTTAAAGGCTGGGTGCCAAGGTTAAGTTCTCAATTCACTGACTTGCACCTGAAACCTAAGGCTCGTAATTTTATATTCGATTTCTCTTCCATCGGCATTGCGGGCAGTGAGTGAGAAATTAAACTCAGCGATAAACCAGAACCCTTCCTCTGAATCTTCAGTGCGCCTTACGCGGAATGTACCCGTCGGATCAGAAAACCCGTATGAGAATTCAGGCCGCATAATAAGAAGCGTATCAACACTTTCTGGCGCCCCCCCAGGCGCTGTGATTGGATAATCAGTAAAGGTTTTCAAGGCACTCCCTGCAAACTCAAGGGACGCACGATCACCTCCATGACGGGGCAAGCACTGAATAAAATAACTCGAGTCTGAGTAGATCACGAAAAATACATCACCCAGGTCGATGGGGTCATAACTACCATCGACACTGGCGTCGATCTCACAAAAAACTGGAACCTTCACTTGCGCTCGGTGCTTGGGTACAAACTTACCCGTTGCGCGGTGGTTTGCTAACGCGCAGGTGATTTGAAGGGCATGGCAAACGACTTCCATATCGCCCTTGCCCTGTGGCTCGAAGTAGATGGAGAACTGCATGCTCAGCGCCAGATGGCCGTCCTTGTATTCAAGACGGTCAACGGTCAGGAACCCCGAATATTCCGCCGGGAAATACTCGATGCGTGCTCCGAAGGCAAAGGTTGTCCTGATTCCAGGGTCTTGCGGCCGGATCGGATAGGTCTGGCCTGCTTTCAACTCTTTAGCCTCAAGAGTCAGTTCATTTCTGGACCCCGGATTACCCTCAAACCCTAAACGAATGAAAAACTGAGAACCCTCGATATAGATCAACTCGAATGTGTCGAATGTAATCGGAATCTTCTTTTTATTCCCAAAGATCAGGTCCGCGTTGAACGTATTCGACGAGGTTAAAAACTCACCCATTTCTGTTCCAAAGCTCATGAGCACTTCTCCCTTGAGCACCAGCAAAAATACTGCCACCGCCTTGAACATAGGCTTTCAAAAACGGGTCATCTACTGTCAACCCTGACAGTAGACGCAGAAGCGGTTAAGCATAAGGCTGACAGGTTGGACACTCTCCGTGGTGAGCGGGCTTGCCCCGCGCTGGGGCGCGAAGCGGCCCTGATGCAGGCGCCACGTTCTTTCAGGCAGAACGCATTGGCAGGATTTGGGGCCGCTTCGCGCCCCAGCGCGGGGCAAGCCCGCTCACCACAACAAGCCTGCCAACTACAATAAGCCCGCTTGTAAGAACAGTCTCCCGCCTTGCTTTCCGCTCAAGCTTTCAGGGTAAAATTGGTAACAGATTCTTACAGACCACAGAGGGAGCTTGTCGTAATGATCGTAGGAATCGACCTGGGGACCACCAACAGTCTCGCAGCCGTCTGGCGCGGCGATGCCGCCGAAATGGTGCCCAATGCCCTGGGCCAGTTGCTGACCCCCAGCGTGGTCGGGCTGGATGACCAAGGCCGTGTCCTGGTAGGCCAGGCCGCCAAGGAGCGCCTGCACACCCACCCGCACCTGACCACCTCGCTGTTCAAGCGCTACATGGGCAGCGCCACCGAAGTGCGCCTGGGCGACCGCTCGTTCCGCCCCGAAGAACTCTCTGCCCTGGTGCTCAAGAGCCTCAAGGAGGACATCGAGCGTACCTACGGTCAAACCGTCACCGACGCGGTGATCAGCGTGCCCGCCTATTTCAGCGACGGCCAACGCAAGGCCACACGCATCGCCGGTGAACTGGCGGGGCTCAGCGTTGAGAAACTGATCAACGAACCGACCGCCGCGGCCTTGGCCTACGGCCTGCATCAGCGGGATAAAGAAACCTCATTCCTGGTCTTCGACCTTGGCGGCGGCACCTTCGACGTGTCGATCATCGAGCTGTTCGATGGGGTAATGGAAGTGCGTGCCAGCGCCGGCGACAACTTTCTCGGTGGCGAAGACTTCGACACCCTGTTGCTCGAACACTTTGTCGACAGCCAACGTAACGCCACGGGTTTCCCGCCCACCAGCACGGTGCTGCAAGCCCTGCGCCGCGAAGCCGAGCGCGTACGCAAAGCCCTGGGCCAGGACGACAGCGCCGAGTTCGCCCTGCGTGTCGACGGCCAGCAATGGCTGAAAACCATCACCCAACAGGAACTGGCCAAGCTCTACACGCCGCTGCTGGAACGCCTGCGCGCGCCGATCGAACGCGCCCTGCGCGATGCACGGATTCGGGTCGGCGACCTGGATGAAATCCTGCTGGTGGGCGGTACCACACGCATGCCGCTGGTGCGCAAACTCGCCGCCGGCCTGTTCGGGCGCTTTCCCTCCATCAGCCTCGATCCCGACCAGGTGGTCGCCCACGGTGCGGCGATCCAGGCCGCCCTCAAGGCCCGTTCCGCGGCCCTCGAAGAAGTGGTGCTGACCGACGTCTGCCCCTACACCCTGGGCATCGAAACCTCCAACCAATACGGCGGCCATATCGAAAGCGGCCATTACCTGCCGTTGATCGAACGCAACAGCAGCGTGCCGGTCAGCCGGGTCAAAAGCGTGGTCACCCTGCACGACGACCAGGCCCACGTACTGCTGAAGATCTACCAGGGCGAAAGCCGCCTGGTCAAAGACAACATCGAGCTGGGCCAACTGGATATTCCGGTGCCCAAGCGCAAGGCCGGTGAAGTCTCCCTGGACGTGCGTTTCACCTACGACAACAACGGCCTGCTGGAAGCCCAGGTGAATATCCCGCTGACCGGCGAGCAGCATTCGCTGGTGATCGAGAACAACCCCGGCGTGCTCAACCCGCAGGAGATCCAGCAACGCCTGCAGGCCCTGGCGCAATTGAAGGTCCACCCACGCGACCAGCAGGTCAATACCGTGCTCGTCGCCCGCCTCGAACGGCTCTACCAGGAAAACCTCGGCGAGCTGCGCGAACAGTTCGGCCATTGGGCGGCGCAGTTCCAGCAGGTACTCGACACCCAGGACGAACGCCGCATCCGCGACGCCCGCAGCGAACTGAGCCGTCAACTTGAGCAACTCGACAACGGGTTCTGGCGCTGAGGGCACACCGATGGATTGCTGGACCGTACTGCAACTGCCGGAGGACGCCGACGAGCGCACCATCAAGCGCAGCTATGCGCGTCTGCTGAAAAACTGCCGCCCGGACGACGACGCCCAAGGCTTCCAACGCCTGCGCGAGGCCTATGAACACGCGCTGAATGAAGCACGCTGGCGAGCGGATAACGAAGAGGCAGAACCCGTCCAGGCGCCCGTGGCCGAAGCGGCCTACGCCAACCTGAATGACCTGGCCGAACTGCTGGACATCAGCCCCGTCAGCCCGGCGCCCTTCGACGCCCCCACACCGGACCCGGCCCAGGCACTGCTCGACGGCCTTAACGCGCGTAACCTCGACGAGCGCTGGGCCCAGGCTCGGCAACAGGGCTGCACCGATGCGTTCCAGGCCGGCCTGTTGCGCCATTGTTTCGAAGCACCGGGCGAACGCAGCGCCATCGCCGCTTGGGCCGCGCAACACCTGGAATGGCTGACCCCCTGGCAGCAGGTGGCGATGACGTCCTGGCAATACGAAGCGCTGACCGGCGAGCTGCTGCAAGACTACCGCCGCACCCTGCAGGAACTGCTGGAGCAAAAGGCCGAGCGCGAGTTCATCACCCAGCTCACGCAGTACAACGACCAACCCTGGCTGCGGGTGTTCGACCTGCAACAGCAGTGGCAGCGCATCGTCCTGCACCTGCTGCATGACACCCAGTGGAGCGTGCCGCTGTTCGAGCGGGTGTGCCAGGCATTCGGCTGGGACGACCAGAAAGGCGTCTACCCGGAACCGGCGTGGATGTGGCGCGAATTGGTGTCGCGTTGCGAGCAGGAAAGTTTCTACGCCAACTTGCAGGACAAGGCCCAGGACACGCGGCGCACATCAGCCGATGCCCTGGCCGCACGCCTGCTGCTGACGCCGATGTCCGCCACGCAACACAAACGCCTGATCGATGGGTTTGGCGAGAACGAGTGGAACGCCTGCCAGCACCTGGCGCAAACACTGACCTGGCGCTATCCGCAACTGGTCGAGCGCCTGCCTCAAACAGACCTGTTCTTTTGGCGCAAATTCGTGCCCCGGCCGATCTACACCCAGGTGTTTATCCGGCTATGGGCCGTCTTCGCCCTGGGGCTTGGCCTGAGCATCGCCCACGATAAGCCAGACAGAATGGACGGGATGTCGCTGGTCATTTTCATGCTGATGGCGTTCGTGCCGGCGGCCGTTGGCTTTCGCGTCACCCAAATGTGGGCCGGGATGAGTTCAACCTATCGGGTGCTGGATGTGTGGCTGAGCCAGTACCTGATCCCCAAGCGAATCAACCCCAACGACTACTGGCTGGTGATTCGCCACGGCGTACCGCAGGCGATCATGCTGGTGGCCTGCGGCTTGATGCTCGGTGTACTGGGTGCGGTGACCTATGCCGGCGCGCTGCTGATCAACCTGCTGCACAAAAAACGCATCGGTCATATGAGCCAGAAGTTCGCCGAAGGCTACCCCTGGCTGAACGGCCTGCACTGGGCCTTCTGGAGCCCTCTGCAAGGGGTGTTCCTGGTGGTGATGGTGGCGCTGATCGTAGCTGCGCAACACTACCTGCCGACTGTGCCCTGGACCCACTTCGACCTGCCCAAGCGATAACCCCGCAATGCCGGGGCCGGGCCTGTGCGCCCGGCAACTTGCGTTCGATCATCGCCCACAACCCGCCCTGCCCCGATTGAACCGCCCCCGCACCGCCCCGCACCATGGCCGCCACCTGCATAAACCCAATAACAACAGGTCCACCACCATGAGCACCTTTCACCCGCGCCGGCTCCTGCTGGCCACCGCTATCGCCAGTCTTGCCATGCCCGTCGTCGCCGAAGAACACGGTTTTCTGGAGGACGCCAGCGCCAACCTCAACCTGCGTAATTTCTTCTTCAACCGCAATTTCACCAACCCCACCAAAACCCAGGGTGGCGCGCAGGAGTGGACACAGAGTTTCATCCTCGACGCCAAGTCCGGCTTTACCCAAGGCACCGTCGGTTTCGGTGTGGATGTGCTCGGGCTGTACTCGTTGAAGCTCGATGGCGGGCGCGGTACCGGTGGCACCCAATTGCTGCCGCTGGACCACGATGGCCGCCCTGCAGATGAATTCGGCCGTCTCGGCGTGGCGTTCAAGGCGCGTATTTCCAAGACCGAAGTGAAGGTCGGCGAATGGATGCCGGTGCTGCCGATCCTGCGTGCCGACGATGGCCGCTCCCTGCCGCAAACCCTGCGCGGCGGGCAGATCACCTCGAAGGAAATCGACGGCCTGACCCTGTACGGCGGCCAGTTCCGCGCCAACAGCCCGCGCGACGACAGCAGCATGTCGGACATGTCGATGGTCGGCAAAACCGCGTTCACCTCGGACCGCTTCAACTTCCAGGGCGGCGAGTACGCCTTCAACGACAAACGCACCCAGGTCGGCGTGTGGAACGCCCAGCTCAAGGACATCTACAGCCAGCAGTTCGTCAACCTGATCCACAGCCAGCCCCTGGGCGACTGGACCCTGGGCGCCAACCTCGGGTTCTTCTACGGCAAGGACGACGGCAGCGCCCGCGCCGGCGACCTGGACAACAAAACCTGGTCCGGTCTGTTCTCGGCCAAGTATGGCGGCAACACCTTTTACGTCGGCCTGCAAAAACTCACCGGCAACAGCGCGTGGATGCGCGTCAACGGCACCAGCGGCGGCACCCTGGCCAACGACAGCTACAACTCGAGTTACGACAACGCCGAGGAAAAATCCTGGCAGGTGCGCCACGACTACAACTTCGCCGCCCTCGGCGTACCGGGCCTGACCCTGATGAACCGCTATATCAGCGGCAGCAACGTGCACACCGGCACCATCACCGACGGCAAGGAATGGGGTCGCGAAAGCGAATTGGGCTACACCGTACAGAGCGGCGTGGTGAAAAACCTTATGGTGCGCTGGCGCAATTCGAGCATGCGCCGCGACTACAGCAACAATGAGTTCGATGAAAACCGGTTGATAGTCAGTTACCCGATAAGTCTGCTGTAATCCGGCGCCGCACTTACTGTATCGTGCGCGCCTGCCGCTGCTGATCCGCCCAGCAGCGGCCTCTTATCCGAGCCTGCGCACACCATGAAATCCTTTGCCATCGCATCCGCCGTGCTTGCCCTGGCCTTGAGCCTCAGCGGCTGTATCGGCGCGCCCATTGCCCTGACCGCGCAGACCGAGCAACGCCTGCAAGCCCAGGCGCCGATCCGTTTTTTGCTGACCTTCGATGACGGCCCCAGCGCCTCGGGCTACGACAACCCCAGCCGTTCAGTGATCGCCGACCTGGCGCACAACCCGGTGCTGCCGGGGATCAAGGCGGTGTTCTTCCTGCAGACCGAATCGTCGCGTTCCGGCGGCAGCTCGCGGGGGCGCAAGACGATGGAGCGTGAATACGCCGGCGGGCATGTGCTGGCTTTTCACACTGCCACGACCTTTCATACCAACCACCGCTGGCTGAATGATGCCGAGCTGGAACGCACCCTCAGTCAGGGCGCGAGCGATATCGCCTCGATCACCGGCGCGCCGCCCGTGCTGGTCCGCCCGCCGTTCTGGAACTACGACCGGCGCACCTTCGCCGCCTACCAGCGCCATGGCATGCAGGTCCTGCTGACCGACCTGAGCGCCAATGACGGCAAGATCTGGGGCTTCAATGGCAGCCCAAGGCGCCGCGCCAACCTGTATCGACAACTGTCGGTGGTGCGCGAGCGCATCGCGCTGGGGGAGCTACCGACGGTGGACGGTGTGATTCCGGTGGTGGTGACCTTCCACGACATCAACCGCTATACCGCCCGGCACATGCAGGAATACCTGCAGATCCTGCTGGACAGCGCACGAGTCAATGGCATGAAGACCGCAGCCGAACCGTTCTACACCGATACGGCCGCCCTGCAACGCGCGGCATTGGTGCGTACGGTCAAAGACGTGAATGAAGCAGTGCATCTGCCGGGCGTGTGGAATTGGGTGTGGGACGCCGACTCTCATTAACTCCAGGCCGCCCTTAAGGCATGCAATATCAAGACAGCGTTTGACTGCTTTTTCCTTGGAACAGCATTTCCCCTCCCGCCACTCAAAGGAACGCCCGCCAACCACGATCGAGTCCAACCATGACTATCTCTGCGTCCATGCCCGTGCTGACGAACTACACCAACAGCCCATCACCGGCAACGCCAGAACCCCCCGTCCACATCAAATACAAACGCCCTGACTCCGATGCCCTGACTCCCTCCTCCCGGCCGTCTCCCGAAGTCGCCCTGGGACACAAAAGCTACGTAAACAGCGAGGTCCTGTTTCAGGACAAACACGTAAAAATCTCCCAGGAGGTTGAATTCAGCGCCGCACAAAACGGCGACGTCGGCACAATATTCAGTCAAATCGTATTGGAAACCGGCAACCGTGCAGACCGGGTGAACATCACCCGTACCTCCGATGGAAAGCTGCTCGCTACCGTCAACGATAAAGCCTACACCCTTGAGCTGCTCAATCGCCCCGAGCTGGGCATGGTCCAGCCCCTGTATATCAAGACCCACGGCGGCAACGACTGTGTGGTGGTGGCTCCAGACGTGACGACGCCCATCAGGATCGACCTCGGAGACGGTGACGACTACGCCCGTGGCGGTGGTGGTACCACCCAAATCAAGGGCGGCGCGGGCGACGACTTTATCGAAATGGGCAAGGGCCGTGGAGTCGCATCGGGCGGAGAAGGCAACGACACGCTGGTCGCGGGCAGTGGTAGCAGTGCGCTTTATGGCGGCAATGGTAATGACCGTCTGCAGGCCCTGGAAGGACCTGTCGGTCGAATCGTGCATATGGATGGAGGTCGTGGTCATGACTTCATGATCGCCAAAAATGGCCACACCGTGATGCACGGTGGCGGTGGTGACAACCTGATGGTCAGTCTTGGCAGCTCGGTCATTTACACCGGCAGAGGTCATAACAACGTGAGGTCTCACCATGACAACACGGTTATCTACGCCAAACCTTCGGATAATGTGATCCGCTCGCTCAGCTCACGCAGGTTTGATGTAACGCCCAGTGACGCCGGCAAAACAGCCTATCTGGTCGAGGGTTCCGCCGAGTTCAGACAGCGGGTCGAAGACGATCTGGAGCTATTGAGAATGTCGCCCATAGGCCAGCAGTCGTTGAAGAAAGAGGACGAATTGGCGGCACGCAACAACGCGCCAGTCACCCTGCGCGAGCTGGACACCCGTGATGACATGACCTACGGCTTCAACACCCAAGCCATTCAACGGTATCTTCAAGCAGGCGGCGACGTCGAATCACTGACCGATTCACAGTTGGGTTACATCGTGGAGGGTGAACCGGGAGAAACGGCTGACCTGGGCACGATCAATTACAACCCGATGTATATGTATGACGACAGATCTCCCCCGATCACCAGCCTCGCTCATGAGAGGGGACACGCATTCGCGGGTGCCACAGGTCAAAATCTAAAGGGAGAAACTGCAACACCCGACACTCACCAGGAACGCGAACCCAACATAGAGCGGCAGGCGATCGGTCTGCAAACGGCAGTCCCCCCGGTTGATTTCGACGGCGACCCCAGCACCGCGAAAACCACCACCAATCCACGGGAATTTACCGAAAACGGCCTGAAAGAAGAGATGGGGCTTCCATTGCGCAAGAGGGTCTACACGACAAAGCGGGCCTGAGCCTGTTACTTCGGCGGGCGGGACTCAACCCCCAGTTCGTCCCACACTGATTCAGCCAGGTGGAACGTTGCATTCGCCGCCGGGATCCCGCAATAGATCGCGCTCTGCATCAGCACTTCCTTGATCTCGGCACGGGTAACGCCGTTGCTGGCGGCGGCGCGCAGGTGCAGCTTGAGTTCTTCGCTGCGGTTCATGCCGATCAGCATGGCGATGGTGATCAGGCTGCGGGTATGGCGAGGCAGCCCGGGGCGGGTCCAGATGTCACCCCAGGCGTGGCGGGTGATCATGTCCTGGAACTCGCTGTTGAACTCGGTCAGCGCGTTGAGGCTGCGGTCGACATGGGCATCGCCCAGCACTTCGCGGCGCACCTGCAGGCCGTCGGCATAACGTTGTTTCTCGTCCACAAAAAACTCCTGGTTCAATAAGATTTCAACTCGATGACCTGTGGCGAGCGGGCTCCTTGTGGTGAGCGCGCTTGTTGTGGTGAGCGGGCTTGCCCCGCGTTGGGCTGCGAAGCAGCCCCAATACGGACGCCGAATTATTTCAGACAGACCGTGGCGCCTGATTTGGGGCCGCTTCGCGCCCCAACGCGGGGCAAGCCCGCTCACCACAGGAAGCGCGCTCACCACAGGAAGCTCACTTGCCACAACAAGCCAGTTGCCACAACAGCGGCCTCAGCGGGCCAGCAGGAATTTGATAACCCGATCACTGAACGCAGCACCGGCCTGCACATTGGACAGGTGCGCCGCGTAGAACTCGGCGTACTCGGCGCCCTGCACATGGTGCTGGATAAAGTGACCACCGGCCGGTGGCGTGACGGCATCTTCAGTGCCGGCAATCACCAGGGTTGGCGCCTTGATCTTCGACAACTGCTCACGGAAATCGGCATCACGCACGGCGGCGCAGTTGGCCGCGTAACCTGGGGGCGAAGTCGCGGCAAGCATGTCGGTGATCTGCTTGGCCTGGTGCGGGTTGGCTGCCGCAAAATCGGCGGTGAACCAACGCGCAATCGACGCATCGCGCAAGGCCACCATGGCCGCCGCGCCATCACGCTGGACCATCTCGATCCGTGGGTTCCAGATCTCCGGCGTGCCGATTTTGGCGGCGGTGTTGCACACCACCAGGCGCTGCACGCGCTCACCGGCATTAATCCCCAGCCATTGGCCGATCAAGCCACCCATGGACAGCCCGCAAAAATGTGCACGCTGAATATCCAGCGCATCCAGCAGTGCGATCACGTCGAGGCCCAACTGCTCGATGCTGTACGGTCCCTCGGTCACCAGGGATTTGCCGTGGCCACGGGTGTCGAAACGCAACACCCGGAAATGCTCGGTAAACGCCGGGATCTGGATGTCCCACATATGCAGGTCGGTACCCAGCGAGTTGGACAGCACCAGCACCGGTGCGTCCAGGGGGCCATCGAGTTGGTAATGCAGTTCGCCCTCGGCGAGTTGTACGAAAGCCACAGCGTTCTCCTTAGGCGGTCAATGCAAAGTGTTCGGTGACAGCGCGAGTGACCCAGGTGTGCGCCTGGCCCAGGTAGTGGGCCGGGTCGAGCAGGCGGTCCAACTCAGGGGCGGACAACTCGGCGGTGACCTGCGGTTCGTCCGCCAGCACCGCGCGCAAGTGGCGCCCTTCTGCGACGGCGCGTTTGCAGCATTGCTCCAGCAGGTGGTGCGCGGTTTCCCGGCCCAGGCGTTGAGCCAGCACGATGCTGACGGCTTCGGCCAGCACCAGCCCTTGGGTCAGGTCGAGGTTGTGGGCCATGCGTCCGGGGTCGACTTCCAACCCTTCGCTCACCAGCAGCGCTTGTTTCAGGGCCCCGGACACCAGGCGGCAAATCTCCGGCAAGGTCTCCCATTCGGCGTGCCACAGGCCCAGGCTGCGTTCATGTTCCTGGGGCATGGCGCTGAACATCGTCGCCACCAGGCCGGGCACGCGCGTGGCGGTGCTGATCAGCACAGCGGCGCCCACCGGGTTGCGTTTGTGCGGCATGGTCGACGAACCGCCCTTGCCGGGCGCCGACGGCTCGAACACTTCGGCCGCTTCGGTTTGCATCAGCAGGCTGATATCGCGACCCAGTTTGCCGAGGCTGCCGGCGATCAGGCCCAGGACGGAGGCGAACTCCACCAGACGATCCCGTTGGGTGTGCCAGGGTTGTTCAGGCAAGCTCAGTTGCAACTCCGACGCCAGCGCCTCGGCCACCGGCATGGCGTGTTCACCGAGTGCCGCCAACGTCCCGGACGCGCCGCCGAATTGCAGCACCAGCAAACGCGGTTGCAGTTCTTTCAAACGCTGGCGACTGCGCGTCACCGCGCCCAGCCAACCGGCATGCTTCATCCCCAGGGTGACCGGCGTCGCGTGTTGTAACCAGGTACGCCCGGCCAACGGTGTCGTCGCATAACGCTGGGCCTGGGCGGCCAGCACGTCGCCCAGACGCGCCAGGTCCGTTTCGATCAACCCCAGGGCCCGGCGCAGTTGCAGCACCAGCCCGGTGTCCATCACGTCCTGGCTGGTCGCGCCCAGGTGCACATAGCGTTCGGCCCCGGCATCCCCGCTGGCAATCAACTTGCCCAGCGCCTTCACCAGCGGAATCGCCGAATTCCCCGCCGTGGCAATCGCCACACCGAGGGCATCCACGTCGTACAGCGACGCCAGGCAGGCCTGGGCAATCGGCGCCACGGCCGCCTGCGGGATCAACCCGACCTGGGCCTGCGCCCGGGCGAGCGCGGCTTCGAAATCGAGCATGCCCTGCAGGCGTCCCTGGTCGCAGAACACCTCGGCCATGCTGTCAGCGGTGAAGTAAGCGTCGAACAGTTGATTGCTCGTGCGCAGTGTCATAACTCATCCCTTACAAATCGTGATGCAGGTACGCCGCCTGTTTCGGCAAACGCAAGCTGAACAGGAAGGCCACCGCCATCATGCCGGTGACATACCAATAGAAGGTGTTTTCCATGCCCATGGATTTGAGGCCCAGGGCCACGTATTCCGCCGAACCGCCGAAGATTGCGTTGGCCACCGCATAGGCCAGGCCCACGCCCAGGGCGCGCACTTGTGGCGGGAACATTTCCGCCTTCACCAGGCCGCTGATCGAGGTGTAGAAGCTGACAATCGCCAGGGCCAGGGTGATCAGCACAAACGCCAGGAACGGACTGCTGACGGTTTTCAAGCTGAGCAGGATCGGCACCGTGCACAGTGTGCCCAACGCGCCGAACCACAGCATCGAATTACGCCGGCCGATCTTGTCGGCCAGCATGCCGAACAGCGGCTGCATGCACATGTACAGGAACAGCGCGCCGGTCATGATGTAACTGGCGGTCTTGGCGTGCATCCCGGCGGTGTTCACCAGGTACTTCTGCATGTAGGTGGTAAAGGTGTAGAAAATCAGCGAACCGCCTGCGGTGTAGCCGAGCACGGTGATGAATGCCGCCTTATGGTCACGGAACAGCGCGGCGATACTGCCGGCGTCCTTGTCCTCGCGGGTTTCCTTGCTGGTGGTTTCCTTGAGGGTGCGGCGCAGCAGCAGGGAAATCACCGCGGCAATCGCACCGATCACGAACGGAATCCGCCAACCCCAGGCCCGCAGTTCTTCCTCAGTGAGGATCTGTTGCAGGATCACCACCACCAGCACCGCCAACAGTTGGCCACCGATCAGGGTCACGTACTGGAACGAGGCAAAAAACCCACGCTGGCCCTTGAGCGCGACTTCACTCATGTAGGTGGCGGTGGTGCCATATTCGCCCCCCACCGACAGGCCCTGGAACAGCCGCGCCACCAGCAGCAGGGCCGGGGCCCAGGCGCCGATGTCTTTGTAGGTGGGCAAAAAGGCGATGACCAGGGAACCGGCGCACATCATCAGCACCGAGATCATCATCGAATTCTTGCGTCCGTGCTTGTCGGCGACCCGGCCGAACAGCCAGCCGCCGATGGGGCGCATCAGGAAGCCGGCAGCGAACACGCCAGCGGTGTTGAGCAGTTGGACCGTGGGGTCATCCGACGGAAAAAACGCCGGGGCGAAGTAAATGGCGCAGAAGGCATAGACGTAGAAGTCGAACCATTCGACCAGGTTGCCGGAGGAGGCACCGACAATCGCAAAGATCCGTTTGCTGCGCTCTTCTCCGGTGTAGTGACTGGTGGTTGTTGTCATGGTTTTTCACTCAGTGGGAACGGTTATAGCCTAGACATACTTTGCAACAACCGGAGGTAGTTGCAAGCAGCAAGCTATAAGCTGCAAGAGAAAAACCGACGCGGTCACTGCTCTTCCTTGTAGCTTGCAGCTTGAAACTTACCGCTGCTACCGATCAATAATCGAAGAACACCGTCTCCTTATCTGTGCCCTGCAAAATCACATTCCACTGATGTACACCCGCCGCATCCCGCTTGGCAATCAACGTGCCGCGCCGCTCGGCAGGCACACAGGCCAGCAACGGGTCGTCCCCGTTCAACGCCTCGCCCTCGAAATAAATCCGCGTCAGCAGGTGCTTCACCAGCCCACGGGCAAACACCAGCACCACCAGGTGCGGCGCCTGGGTCGTGCCTTGCAGGCCCGGCACGCTGCCCGGCTTGATCGTGGTAAAGCGGAAGCGCCCTTCGGCATCCACCGGCACCCGGCCAAAGCCTTCGAAGTTCGGGTCCAGCGCCTTGTCCTGCTCATCTTCAGGGTGGTCGTACTTGCCGGCGGCATTGGCCTGCCAGACTTCGAGCATGGCGTCGTTGACAACATCACCGTTGCCGTCCACCACTTGCCCGCTGATCGCCACGCGCTCGCCGAGGGTGGCGGCGACGGTCAAATCTTCGCGGTTCAGCCAGGTCAGGCCGATGTGGTAGTACGGCCCGACGGTGTGGGACGTGGTCGCGTTGAGTGTCATCTCATTTCTCCATCGGCGTGGCGTCGCGGCCGCGCAGGACGATGTCCCAGCGGTAGCCGAGGGCATAGGAAGGAATGGTCTTTTCCAGATCGAAACGGGCGATCAGGCGTTCCTTGGCGCTGGTATCCGGTACGCAGTTGTAGATCGGGTCGTATTCCAGCAGCGGGTCGCCGGGGAAATACATCTGCGTCACCAGGCGCGTCAGTACGCTCGGGCCGAACAGCGAAAAGTGAATATGCGCCGGACGCCACGCGTTGTGGTGGTTGCCCCACGGGTAGGCGCCGGGCTTGATGGTCTGGAACTGGTACCAGCCATCGGCGTCGGTGACGGTGCGCCCGGTGCCGGTGAAGTTCGGGTCCAGCGGCGCATCGTGCAGGTCACGTTTGTGGTTGTAGCGACCGGCGGCGTTGGCCTGCCAGATCTCCACGAGGATGCCCGGCACCGGCAGGCCGTTTTCATCCAGCACGCGGCCATGAATGATGATGCGTTCGCCCAACGGTTCGCCGTCGTGTTGGGCGGTGAGGTCGTTGTCCTTTTCGCTGACTCGCTCGGCGCCGATGGTCGGGCCGGTGATTTCCGACAAGGAATGAGGCAGGAACACCAACGGCTGGGACGGCGAACGCAGGTTCGTCGACTGGTAGGCCGGGTGCAGGTAATCAGGCTGAGTGCCCGCTTGCGGGCGCCGGTAACCGGGCTTGTCACTCATGGAGCAGTCCTCTCTTATTAGATGCGTTCAATCGCCAGGGCCAGGCCTTGGCCGACGCCCACGCACATGGTCGCCAGGCCTTTACGGCCGCCGGTTTTTTCCAACTGATGCAGGGCCGTCAGTACCAGCCGCGCACCGCTCATGCCCAAGGGGTGGCCCAGTGCGATGGCGCCACCGTTCGGGTTGACCTGGGGTGCGTCGTCGGCGATGCCCAGCTCGCGCAGCACTGCCAGGCCTTGGCTGGCAAAGGCTTCGTTGAGTTCGATCACGTCAAAGTCGGTAACCGCCAAACCCAGGCGCTCCACCAGCTTGCGCACCGCTGGCACCGGGCCGATGCCCATCACACGCGGGGCGACACCGGCACTGGCCATGCCCAACACACGGGCACGGGCGGTGAGGCCGTGTTTCTTGACCGCTTCGGCGGACGCCAGAATCAGCGCCGCCGCACCATCGTTCACACCCGAAGCATTGCCGGCGGTGACGGTCTTGTCGGGGCCGTTGACTGGCTTGAGTTTGGTCAGGGCTTCAAGGGTGGTGTCGCGTGGGTGCTCATCATGCTCCACCACGGTTTCGCCTTTTTTATGGGCGACACGCACCGGCACGATTTCTTCAGCAAAGTAACCGGCAGCCTGGGCGGCAGCCGTACGTTGCTGGCTGCGCAGGGCAAAAGCGTCCTGATCAGCACGAGACACCTTGTAATCGTCGGCCACGTTATCGGCGGTCTGCGGCATCGCATCCACGCCGTATTGGTCCTTCATCAGCGGGTTGATAAAGCGCCAGCCGATGGTGGTGTCTTCCAGCTTCATGTTGCGTGAAAACGCCGCGTCGGCCTTGCCCATCACGAACGGTGCGCGGGACATCGACTCGACGCCCCCGGCAATCGTCAGCTCCATTTCGCCACTGGCGATGGCGCGAAACGCGGTGCCGATGGCGTCCATGCCCGAGGCGCACAAACGGTTGAGGGTCACGCCGGGAATAGTCTCCGGCAGGCCCGCCAACAACAGCGCCATGCGTGCAACGTTACGGTTGTCTTCGCCGGCCTGGTTGGCGCAGCCCAGGAACACCTCGTCCACCGCACTCCAGTCCACCGACGGGTTGCGTTCCATCAACGCCTTGATCGGCAGCGCGGCCAAGTCGTCGGCACGCACCGTGGCCAGGCCACCGCCGAAACGGCCGATGGGCGTGCGGATGGCATCGCAGATAAATACGTCACGCATCAGGCTTCTCCGGGTGCTTGGCCGTGGGCGGCGGCCGTGCGGGCTTCGAGGTCACGCAGGGCGGTCAGCTCGACCTCGGTCGGTTCGGCAGTGGCGCTCACGTGGTCGGCAAAGCGAACCGCCCAACCGGTCGCGGCCACCACTTGCTCGCGGGTCACGCCGGGGTGCAGCGCGGTGACGACGAACTCATGGGTGCCCTCTTCCGGCTCCATGATGCACAGGTCGGTAATAATTCCGACAGGACCGGCGCCCGGCAGGCCCAGGCGTTTGCGTGAATCGCCGCCTTCGCCGTGACCGACGGAGGTGATGAAGTCCAGCTTGTCCACGAACGAACGGGACGACTGCTTGAGGATGATCAACACGCTCTTGGCAGAACCGGCGATCTCCGGCGCGCCACCGGCACCCGGCAGGCGTACTTTGGGCTGGTGATAGTCACCGACCACGGTGGTGTTGATGTTGCCGAAGCGGTCGACCTGGGCCGCGCCGAGAAAGCCGACGTCAATGCGCCCGCCTTGCAACCAGTAGCGGAAGATTTCACCGGTGGGCACCACGGTGTCAGCGGTTTCCGCCAACTCGCCATCACCGATGGACAGCGGCAGTACCGAAGGCTTGGCGCCAATCGGGCCGGACTCGTAGATCAGCACCACGTCGGGCGACGAGGTCAGGCGCGCCAGGTTGGCCGCTTTCGAGGGCAGGCCGATGCCAACGAAGCACACGGAGCCGTTCTTGAGGCGGCGCGCAGCGGCGACGGTCATCATTTCGTTGGTCGAGTAAGCCATCACTTGGCCTCCTGCGCGGTGGCCAGCTTGGCCTGGAATTCACTGAAATCGGCAGTGCCGTGGATGTATTCGTCGATCCAGGCGGTAAAGGTCCCACGGTCGCGGGCGATGGGGTCCCACGCCTGGTAGAAGCGATTGTCACGCTCGTTGTAGCCGTGGGCGTAGGACGGATGCGCGCCGCCGGGTACGTGGCAAACGGCGGTCAGAGCCCAGGTCGGCAATACACAGCTGTTCATCGGTGCGTTCAAGTCATCGACGATCTCCTCGACGGTGACGATGCAACGCTTGGCCGCCAGCGCCGCTTCCTTCTGCACACCGAGAATGCCCCAGAGCAGCACATTGCCCTTGCGGTCGGCCTTTTGCGCGTGGATCACGGTGATGTCCGGGCGTACCGACGGCACCGCAGCCAGCACTTCACCGGTGAACGGGCAGGTCACGCTTTTGATCAGCGGGTTGACCTTGGGCAAGTCGGAACCCGCGTAGGCGCGCAGCACCGCGAACGGCAGGCCCGATGCGCCGGCGACGTAGGCATTGGCCAGGTCGGCGTGGCTGTGTTCTTCGATTTCCAACGGTTGCGGCCATTGCTTCTCGACCGCGTCACGCAGGCGATGCAGGGAACCTACACCCGGGTTACCGCCCCAGGAGAAAATCAGCTTGCGCGCACACCCGGCACCGATCAACTGGTCGTAGATCAGGTCAGGCGTCATACGCACCAGCGTCAGGTCTTTCTTGCCCTGACGAATGATTTCATGACCCGCTGCCGTAGGGATCAGATGGGTGAAGCCTTCCAGTGCGACAGTGTCGCCGTCGTTCACGAATTGCTTCACCGCGTCACGCAGCGCAAGAATTTCAGCCATGGGGTTGGGCTCCCGGTGTGGATCGAAAAGGCGCTGAGGTGGCGCCGAAGTGCTTGAAGATTAAGCCGGGGAAATCGGCCAAACAATCCGATAATCGACTCAGCGTTCGATTATCGAACGGATTGTTGGCAGGCTATCGATTGATCTCAGGTCGCATCCGCATGGCTGACCATGCCTTTGATGACCACGGCTGTTGTGGCCAAAGCGGCCGGAATGACCAGGGCGGTGAGCACCTGCTCGAAGTTCCAGCCCAGGCCGAGCAAGGTGGCGCCCATCCACGCGCCGAGGATCGCGCCGAAACGGCCGATGCCGAGCATCCACGACACGCCGGTGGCGCGGCCTTGGGTTGGGTAGAAGCGCGCGGCCAGGGACGGCATCGCCGATTGCGCACCGTTGACGCACATCCCGGCGACCAGCACCAAGGTGGCCAATAGGGTGATATTGCCCAGGCTCTGCCCGACCGCGTAGGCAAACACCCCGGCCAGCAGGTAGAAAGTGCCGATGACCTTGTGGGGATTGAACCGGTCCATCGCCCATCCCACGCCGACGGCACTCAATACGCCACCAAACTGGAACAGCGCGCCGATAAACGCAGCCTGCTCCATGCTGGCGCCGCTGTCGCGCATCAGGGTCGGCAGCCAACTGGTCAGCAGGTACACGATCACCAGGCCCATGAAGTACGTCAGCCACAGCAGCAAGGTGCCGACGCTGTAGGTGCCCGAGAAAATCACCGCGAACACGTTGCGCGCCTTGACGGTTTTTTGTTCGGGCACGCTGAAGGCGGTGGCCTGGGCAACAATAGAGGGTTCGATGGGCGACAGCGTTTTGCGCACCTTGTCGGTGCCTCGGTTGCGCACCACCAGGAAACGCGCCGACTCCGGCAGCCACAGCATCAGCACCACCACCAGGATCAACGGCAGGATGCCGCCGATCATCAACAAGGCGTGCCAGCCGAACGCCGGGATCAGCTTGGCCGAGATAAACCCGCCACCGGCCATGCCCAGGTTGAAACCACAGAACATGCTGGTCACCAATAGCGACTTGTGGCGTTCAGGGGTGTATTCGGAGAGCAGGGTCGTCGCGTTCGGCATGCCGGCACCCAGGCCCAGCCCGGTGAGAAAACGCAGCACCAGCAATTGGTCCACGTTGCTGCTGTAGGCCGAGGCCAGGCTGAACGCACCAAACACCAGCACCGCGCCCACCAGTACAACCTTGCGCCCGAAACGGTCAGCCAGCGGTCCGGAACCCAGGGCGCCGAATACCATGCCGATCAACGCAGCGCTCATCACCGGGCCAAGGCTGGCGCGGTCGATGCCCCAGTCCTGTGACAGCGCGGGCGCGATAAAGCCCATGGCGGCGGTGTCGAGGCCATCGAGGAAAACAATGAGGAAACACAGGATCACCACGCGCCACTGGTAACGGGACAGTGGCTGGGTGTTGATAAAGGACTGCACGTCCAGGGTGGTACCGACAGAAGGCTGATTCATTATTCTTATTCCACACCGATGGCGGGCCAACGGCCTGGGGCCGTCATTATTATTGGGGCGCCCTCAAGAGCGCTGCCGCACAGTAATAAGCCGGGGGAAACATCGTCAATTGATCAAGCGGGGATCTGTGCGGTCACCGAACACCTTAGGCAAACAACTGCGCACTCAACTCACGGCTGGCACTGAGCATGCTCGGCAGGAAACGCTGCTCCAGCTCGCTGCGGCTGACCCGTCCAGCGTGAGTACTGACATTGAGCGCCGCCAGCACCTGGCCGGACGCGTCATACACCGGCACGGCGATGGAGCGCAGGCCCTGTTCCAGTTCCTGGTCGACAATGCACCAGCCCTGCTGACGCACTTGTTGCAGGCATTCGAACAAGGCTTCAGGGGTAGTCAGGGTGCGGCTGGTCTTGGTTTGCAGGTCGGCATGGTCGAGGTAGTCCTGCAGCGAGGCGTCATCCAATGCCGCGAGCAGGATGCGGCCCATGGAGGTGCAATAGGCCGGCAACCGTCCGCCCACCGACAGGTCCACGGAAATCAGGCGCTGGGTGGTGGCTGAACGGGCGATGTAGAGGATGTCGTCGCCTTCGAGGGTGGCCATGTTGCAGGCTTCGTGCAGTTGCTCGCTCATACGGTCCAGATAAGGCTGGGCCGATACCGCCAATGGCGTGGAGGACAGGTAGGCATGCCCCAGGGTCAGGACTTTGGGCAGCAATGAATAGGTGCGCCCATCGGTGGTGGCGTAGCCGAGCTTGATCAAGGTATGCAGGCAACGGCGTACGGCGGCGCGGGGGATCTCGGTGCGGTGGCTGATCTGGGCGATGGTCAGGTGGCGCTTGCGCTCCTGGAACGCCTGCACCACGGCCAGGCCGCGAGCCAGGGAGGTCATGAAGTCGGGGTCACCGGTAAACGCCTGGATACGCTTGGCCGGCGAGGCAACGATCGGCGGCGCCACTGACGCGAAAGAGTTGCGCAATTGATCGTTCATGCCAGGTTCCTTTCTCTTATTGTCAACCGCAGGGGATTGGGCTGCTATTACAAGCCGGGCCGGCCGTGATGCACAAGGCAGGCCCCGCAACATTGGGCGATTATCGGACAATCATGCGATTATCGCAATTTAGCGCTACGCCTGAGGGCGATCTATCAACCACGTCCCCGGCGATGTTAAGCCGTTAATTTAATAGCTTGTTTCCTTGTTGAGTTTATGACGCCAGAATTTCAGCAAATACTGACGCGTCGACGTAACAAAACACTCACACAAAGTTGACGCTTTTTAACTTTATGCCGATAGTGTTATTCAAATGCGCCGCTATAATGCATCCTGTGCGGAGGAGAGCCCGGTTTCATATTGAGGCTGGAACTCGCCAAACCATGCACAGGTCGTGCATGGACGATCGCAACTACCTGCCTGGAATGACCGCTCAACAGTGGCCTCCCGTTTTCATTCAAACTTGAACACTTCGTGGGTTCAAGTTGGAACAACCCGAGGGCGACATTCAGGCCAAACACTGCCATGTACTTACACCCAACTCAATTAGGTAACAACGTGACGAAAGATGAACTGCGCGCGGAACTTGAGCGCCAGGAGCAACGTTACAAGGACGTTTACGGCGGGGAAGTCACCACCTATGCCGCCCAGCCTGAACCTGAACGCAAACCATGGCGCAAGCGAGCCAGCCTGCTCGACCAGGCATTTGCCCAGGAAATCCAAAAGATTGAACAGGAACTCAAGGCCGAAGAGCCATAAGCGCTTCGGAGCGAGTCCAGGGCCCTGCCTGCAGCGATGCCATTTAGCCATCCTCCAGCCGACCTGAATCCCACCATCGTCTGTAAAATTTCATACAAATGTTTCAGGCATGACGATTTGGTGACAAAACCCTGTCCTTTCAGCCCTGTGCTTTATAAATCAAAGACTTGCCAAAGCCCCGAAAACCCTGGGATCGCCAGCTTTCGCCCATGGCGATTCGATGAAGATTGATACCGATGAGCAGCTAGTGCATCGATTACCGAGGTTTTCTGGCATAATCGCGCCCCCTTACGACCGGGTCAGAAAACCTTCATGATCGATTTATTCAGCGGACTGGATGCTTGGGTTCTCGTGAGCCTGTTGCTCGCCCTGGCCTTTGTCCTCGCCTTCGAGTTCATCAATGGCTTTCATGACACCGCTAACGCGGTGGCCACAGTCATCTATACCAAAGCCATGCCGCCGCATCTGGCCGTGTTCTTCTCCGGGGTGTTCAACTTCCTCGGCGTGTTGCTCGGTGGTGTCGGTGTCGCCTACGCCATCGTGCACCTGCTGCCCGTGGAGTTGCTGATCAATGTGAACACCGGCCATGGCTTGGCGATGGTCTTCTCGTTGTTAGCCGCGGCGATCACCTGGAACCTGGGCACCTGGTACTTCGGTATCCCCGCCTCCAGCTCCCACACCCTGATCGGTTCGATCCTCGGTGTCGGCCTGGCCAATGCCCTGATCAACGACATCCCCCTGGCTGACGGTGTGAACTGGCAGAAGGCCGTCGATATCGGCGCGTCCCTGGTGTTCTCGCCGATGGCCGGCTTCCTGGTCGCAGCCCTGGTGCTGATCGGCCTGAAATGGTGGCGCCCGTTGTCGAAGATGCACAAGACCCCGGACCAGCGCCGCAAGCTCGACGACAAGAAGCACCCGCCGTTCTGGAACCGCCTGGTCCTGGTGATTTCGGCCATGGCCGTGAGTTTTGTGCACGGTTCCAACGATGGCCAGAAGGGCATCGGCCTCATCATGCTGGTGCTGATCGGTATCGTGCCGGCGCAGTTCGTACTCGACCTGGGCAGCACCACCTACCAGATCGAGCGCACTCGCGACGCTACCGTGCATTTGAGCCAGTTCTACCAGCGTAACAACGCCACGCTCGGCGAATTCCTGGCACTGGGCAAAAGCGTGAAAGACGATCTGCCAGGCAAGTTTCAGTGCAACCCGCAGCAGACCGAGCCCACCATCAATGCGCTCGTCAGCACCTTGAAAGGTGTCTCCGACTACCACTCCCTGAACGCCGATCAACGTATCGAAGTTCGCCGCTACCTGCTGTGCCTGGACGACACCGCAAAGAAAGTTGGCAAGCTGCCAGGCCTTGATGCGCGTGAGAAGTCCGACCTCGACAAGCTACGCAAAGACCTGACCGCCACCACCGAGTACGCGCCGTTCTGGGTGATCCTCGCGGTCGCACTGGCCCTGGGCCTGGGCACCATGGTGGGCTGGAAGCGTGTGGTACTGACGATCGGTGAGAAGATCGGCAAGCAGGGCATGACCTATGCCCAGGGCATGTCGGCACAGATCACCACCGCCACGATGATTGGCTTTGCCAATATCTTCGCCCTGCCGGTCTCCACTACCCACGTACTGTCTTCCGGCGTGGCGGGCACCATGGTCGCCAACAAGAGCGGCCTGCAAGGTGGCACGGTCAAGACCATCCTGATGGCTTGGGTGTTGACCCTGCCTGCGACCGTAGGCCTCTCGGCCGGCTTGTTCTGGCTGGCCTCCAAGGCACTGGGCAACTGATAGCCAGGCGCTGACAAAAAAGGTGCGGCCTCTGTGAGGACCGCACCTTTTTTTATGGACCTGAAATGAACACCCAAAAAAAAGGGCGACCGAAGTCGCCCAAAATGCCTTGCGTGCTCATGTAACCCGGAAAGACCTAAGGTTTTTTACGCTTGTTCGCGTCTTTCCAGATAAAAAATCCAAACCCTACAAAAAACAGCACCATGAGGCTTACAGTCAGCACTCCGGCGAATACCACATTATCGATAAACATGACCGGCCTCCTGCACTTGCCTTGTTGCGATAGGGCTAAGTTAATGGAGAAGGCGGATTGAAAAATTGACGGGGATCAATGTCGCCCGCGACGGGGCGTAAAGAAGGGTAATAACTGACCTGCATCAATAGATGCAGGCCGTTTTAACGCTTTTTGGGTTTGTTCTTTGATTTTTTCTTGGCTTTGCCTAAAGGCATCGCCTGTTCAAACGCCTGGCGCACTTCATTCAGGCGCTTGTCATTCAGGTCATGCACGCGCTTGGCACGTTCGGCGTTCAGGTCGATCAGCTTGTCGTCATCACTCATGGCTTGGCTTACGTCGTGGCGAGTAAGGCTCAATAATGCGGACTCCTGCGCCCGACGGCAAATCAACCGGCGACAAAAGGCCGACCGACGCCCAAAATCGGCACTTTCCAACCACTCAAGGAGGCCCATTCAGGTGGCACTGCATAAGGATCTTCCGCCGCTGCTGGCCCTGCGCGCCTTTGAAGCCGTGGCCCGGCACTTGAGCTTTATCAAGGCAGCGCGGGAATTGTCGGTAACCCAGAGTGCCCTGAGCCATCAGGTACAAAAGCTCGAACAGCACCTGGGTAAATCGCTGTTTATCCGACGCACCCGCGCGATCGATCTGACCGCAGACGGCCAGCAGTATTACGCTGAAATCCGCCCAGCTCTTGACGCCATCGCCGTCGCAACCCGCGCCCAACGGCTGGTACCCAGCGCCACGGTGTTACGTGTCGGCCTGCTGGCGTCTTTCGCCACCCTGTGGTTGGCGCCGCGCCTGGCCGGTTTTCTCAACCGCTATCCGCATATTCAGGTGGAGTTGCTGCCGGCGATTCAACTGGCCAACGTCGCCGCTGCTGAAGTCGACCTGGCTATTCGCTACGGCAAAGGCGATTGGCCCGACGTGCAGGCCACCCGACTGATGCCGGAAGTGATCTCACCGGTGTGCAGCCCGGCGTTCAAGGCCAGCCAAGTGCACAACGGTGCGCTGTTGATGGCCACTTCGCACCGGCCTTTTGAGTGGACGGACTGGTCTGGGCATTATCAAGTCGACCTCAAGCACCACCCGCGCGTCATGCTCCACGACTACAACATCGTGGTCGAAGCCGCAGTGGCCGGCCAGGGCATTGCCATGGGCCGTCATCGCTTGATACAACGCAGGCTGGATGATGGCAGCCTGGTAGAAGCCTTCGATTGGCCGCCCTATCACAGTCAAATAGGCTACTGGTTGATTGCAGCGCAAGGCCCTGCCAGCGACGCCGCGCGGTGTTTCAGCGAGTGGTTGAAGGACATCTGCCGCGACACGTGAGTTATTTCGATACGTCGAATGAGATCTATCCGTTTGTCGACACTCCCCCCTGCCCCACATGCTGAAACCTCCTGACCCCAGAGGATTCACCATGAGCGACTCCCTCCGCCACCGCGTGCAAGCCCTCGGCCTGACGCTGCCATCACCCAGCCAGCCGATTGCCAACTACATCAACCATGTGGTCAGCCAGAACCAGCTGTTTATCTCCGGACAAATCCCACTGATAGACGGCAAGCCTGCCTACGTGGGCCGCCTGGGTGAATCCCTCAGCGAGGAAGAAGGTGGCCAGGCCGCGGAACTGGCTGCACTGGGCTTGCTCGCGCAATTGAGCGATGCCCTGGGCGATGACCTGTCGCGTCTGGTGCGCGTCCTGCGCCTGGGGGTGTTTATCGCCAGCAGCAGCGACTTCCAGCGCCAGGGCGCCGTGGCCAATGGTGCGTCCAACCTGCTGGTGAATGCCCTCGGCGAAAAGGGCCGGCATGTGCGTACGGCAGTGGGTGTTTGCAGCCTGCCGGCCGGCGTGGCGGTGGAGGTTGACGGGATTTTCGAGTTGCAGCCGTGAGCCCGCTTGAGGTCCAACACCTGCGCGATGGCACTCCCGGCTGCCAGTCGGGCACCGTGCACTTCAACCCTGCCGGCGCCTCCTTGCCGAGCCAGGCGACCCTCGATGCCATCATCGGCCAACTGCAACGCGAAGCCCGCGACGGCCCGATGGAAGCCGGCGAACAGGGTGCCGTGCTGGTGGAGAAAGCTCGCCGCGCTGCCGCGCAGTTGCTCAACGCGCCCATCCCATCGATTGCCTTTGCCAGCAGCGGCTCGACCGCCTGGAGCATGGCGTTCCAGGCCTTGGGCCCGTGGCAGCCGGGCGACCGCATTCTGGTAGGACGCCACGAATGGGGCGGCAACCTGGCGAGCATGCAGTTGGCGGTGCAAGCCGGCGCGCGGGTGGACGTCATCCCCTGCGATGCCACCGGCGCGGTGTGCCCCGTGGCGTTGGAAGCCATGCTCGATTCAAGCGTAAAGCTCATCGACCTCACCTGGCTCCCCGCCAACGGCGGCCTGATCAACCCCGCCCAGGCCATCGGCGAAGTGGCCAGGCGTCATGCCATCGCCTACTTTATCGATGCCGGCCAAGCCGTCGGCCAGGTGCCGGTGGATGTGCAGGCGTTGCAGTGCGATGTGCTCAAGGCGGCCGGGCGCAAGCACCTGCGCGGGCCACGGGGCACGGCGCTGCTGTATGTGCGGCCGGATTTCCTCCCGCACTTGAACCCCGCCCAGCGCGACGTGTTTTCCGCCCCTGGAGCGCCGACGGTTTCGACCTGCGCAACGACGCCCGGCGCTTTGAGACCAGCGAGGTGTCCTTTGCCCTGTTGGCAGGCCTGGGCAATGCACTGCAGGAGATGAATCAGCTGGGGATCGAGCGTGTGTGGGAAAAGGTCACGCACACCAGCAGGCGAATCCGCGAAGCATTGCGCGGGATTCCAGGTATTTCCCTGCATGACCTGGGCACGCTTCAATCGGGCTTGATCGCCTTCAACCTCACCGGCTGGGACGCCTTCGAACTCAAACGGCAATTGGGATTGAAGCGGATCAACATCGGCGCCAACGGTGTGGCCTACACCCCGTTGGATATGCAGGCCCGGGGCCTGACCAGCATTGCGCGGATCTCCGTCAGCCCGCTCAACAACGATCACGACATCGAATTGCTGATGACAGCACTGCGGGAACTGCGGGGCTAAACCTCGACGTCCACCCACAAGCCCTGGCGCGGCGCGTCTTCGATCAGCGGCACAACCGGTACGGTGTTGTCGGCATTGAGCAGGTCGCCCGGGATCGCCAAGTGCTGATCCGGGTCCTCATCGGCTTCGCGCCGGCGTTTCTGCTGTTCCTGCTGGCGGCGTTGTTCCTCGCGCAGCAAAAAAGTCGACTGCTCGGCATCGCCCTTTTTCAGGTCGATGGTGCTTTCGTTGGAGCCCGCTTGCACAGGGACCACGGGCGGAATATCGGGTTTCTGGCGGACCGGGTCGAGTTGCGACGTAACCGGTACGACGCTGACGGGCAGCATAGGTGGAAGCATGATAGTTGTTCTCCTGTCAGCAGGCTGTCGGCGGGCCGCGCGACGACTTGAGCGCAGGTTCGCCAACCTGTGACCCAGTCGACACTCACAAGTGCCCTCCACCCGTCGATTGCGTGCTCACCCGGCCGCCCAAACGGAGTAGTTTTTGTCAGAGTCCTTGGGCGTGGGGCCTTGTTCCGTTAACATAGTCGGCTTTTTCACGGCGGGAGTCAGGCAGCATGGCGCAGCAGTATCAACCGGGGCAACGCTGGATTAGTGACAGCGAAGCAGAGCTGGGGTTAGGCACCGTTCTGGCACAGGACGGCCGCTTGTTGACCGTGCTCTATCCGGCCACTGGCGACACCCGCCAGTATGCGCTACGGAATGCGCCCCTCACCCGTGTGAGGTTCTCGCCGGGTGACTCCATCACCCATTTCGAAGGCTGGAAAATGACCGTGCAGGAAGTCGACGACGTCGACGGCCTGCTGGTCTACCACGGCCTCAATGGGCAGAACGAGCAGGTCACCCTGCCGGAAACCCAGCTCTCCAACTTTATCCAGTTCCGCCTGGCCAGCGACCGTCTGTTCGCCGGGCAGATCGACCCGCTGGCCTGGTTCTCGCTGCGCTATCACACCCTCGAACACACCAGCCGCCAATTGCAATCCTCGCTGTGGGGCCTGGGTGGCGTGCGTGCGCAACCTATTGCCCACCAATTGCATATCGCCCGTGAAGTCGCTGACCGTATCGCACCACGGGTCTTGCTGGCGGACGAAGTGGGCCTGGGCAAGACCATCGAAGCGGGCCTGGTGATTCATCGCCAACTGCTGTCGGGCCGCGCCAACCGCGTACTGATCCTGGTACCGGAAAACCTGCAGCACCAGTGGCTGGTGGAAATGCGCCGCCGCTTCAACCTGCAAGTGGCGCTGTTCGATGAAGAACGCTTTATCGAAAGCGATGCCGCCAACCCGTTCGAAGACACCCAGCTGGCCCTGGTCGCGCTGGAGTGGCTGGTGGACGATGAGAAGGCCCAGGACGCACTGTTCGCCGCCGGCTGGGACCTGATGGTGGTCGACGAAGCCCACCACCTGGTCTGGCATGAAGACAAAGCCAGCCCGGAATACAGCCTGGTCGAACAACTGGCCGAGGTCATCCCGGGCGTGCTGCTGCTCACCGCCACTCCGGAACAGCTGGGCCAGGACAGCCACTTCGCGCGCCTGCGCCTGCTGGACCCGAACCGTTTCCACGACCTGCACGCCTTCCGTGCCGAAAGCGAGAACTATCGCCCGGTGGCCGAAGCCGTGCAGGAGCTGCTCGACAAGGGCCGCCTGTCGCCTGCCGCGCACAAGACTATCCAGGGTTTCCTCGGCAACGAAGGCGAAGCGCTGCTGACCGCCGTCAATGATGGCGACGCCGAAGCCAGTGCGCGCCTGGTGCGTGAACTGCTCGACCGCCACGGCACCGGCCGCGTGCTGTTCCGTAACACCCGTGCCGCCGTGCAGGGCTTCCCGGAGCGTAAGCTGCACGCCTACCCGCTGCCAAACCCGGACGAATACCTCGAGTTGCCCCTGGGCGAACACGCCGAGCTGTACCCGGAAGTCAGCTTCCAGTCGCAACCGGACATCGACGAAGAAAACCGCTGGTGGCGCTTCGACCCGCGCGTCGAATGGCTGATCGACCAGTTGAAAATGCTCAAGCGCACCAAGGTCCTGGTGATCTGCGCCCACGCCGAAACCGCCATGGACCTGGAAGACGCCCTGCGCGTGCGCTCCGGCATCCCGGCCACGGTATTCCACGAGGGCATGAACATCCTCGAGCGTGACCGCGCCGCTGCTTACTTCGCCGATGAGGAATTCGGCGCCCAGGTGCTGATCTGCTCGGAAATCGGCAGTGAAGGCCGCAACTTCCAGTTCTCCCACCACCTGGTGCTGTTCGACCTGCCGTCCCACCCCGACCTGCTGGAACAGCGGATCGGCCGTCTGGACCGGATCGGCCAGAAGCATGTGATCGAACTGCACGTGCCCTACCTGGAAACCAGCCCGCAACAGCGCCTGTTCCAGTGGTACCACGAAGCCTTGAACGCGTTCCTCAACACCTGCCCGACAGGCAACGCCTTGCAGCATCAGTTCGGCCCGCGCCTGCTGCCGCTGCTGGAAAACGCCGACGACAGCGAGTGGCAAGCCCTGATCGACGAGGCCCGTGCCGAGCGCGAGCGCCTGGAGCAGGAACTGCACACCGGCCGCGACCGCCTGCTGGAACTCAACTCCGGCGGTGCCGGTGAAGGCGATGCGCTGGTGGAGGACATCCTCGAGCAAGACGACCAGTTCGCCCTGCCGATCTACATGGAAACCCTGTTCGACGCCTTTGGCATCGACAGCGAAGATCATTCGGAAAACGCGCTGATCCTCAAGCCCAGCGAGAAGATGCTTGACGCCAGCTTCCCCCTGGGCGACGACGAAGGTGTGACCATCACCTACGACCGTAACCAGGCGCTGTCCCGTGAAGACATGCAGTTCATCACCTGGGAACACCCGATGGTGCAGGGCGGCATGGACCTGGTGCTGTCCGGCTCCATGGGCAACACCGCCGTGGCGCTGATCAAGAACAAGGCGCTCAAGCCAGGCACCGTGTTGCTGGAACTGCTCTACGTCAGCGAAGTGGTCGCGCCGCGCGCACTGCAACTGGGCCGCTACCTGCCGCCGGCGGCGCTGCGCTGCCTGCTGGATGCCAATGGCAACGACCTGTCTGGCCGTGTCTCGTTCGAAACCTTGAACGACCAGCTGGAAAGCGTGCCACGGGCCAGCGCCAACAAGTTCGTGCAGGCCCAGCGCGATCAACTCACACCGCGGATCAACGCCGGTGAAGAGAAGATCACACCGCGTCACGCCGAACGTGTGGCCGAAGCCAAGCGTCGCCTGGCGGCAGACACCGACGAAGAACTGGCGCGCCTGACGGCCTTGCAAGCGGTCAACCCGACCGTACGTGACAGCGAGCTGGTCGCCCTGCGCAACCAACGCGAGCAAGGCCTGGCCATGCTCGACAAGGCGGCGCTGCGACTGGAAGCCATTCGGGTGTTGGTAGCGGGTTGATTACCGCCCTGCCCTGTTGAATAGAGGCCCGCGCAATGCGGGCCTTTTTTATTCACTTGAGAACAGCGTTGGCGTTGCGGGCCTCATCGGGGGCAAGCCCCCTCCCACAGTTGACCGCGTTGTCATGTCGGTCACCGATCAATGTGGGAGGGGGCTTGCTCCCGATGGAGTCACCGCAATTTCAAGCCGTCGCCGCCCCAGCCGGCACCTCAACAGCCACCAACCCCTCCTTCATCCGCTTGGCATCACGCACAAAACTGCGTGACGCCTGGAACAGGAACAACATGGTCAAGAACAACGCCACCGGAATCAGGTACATGGCGTCATGCAAGCCCACCGCCTTGTAAGCCTCGGTCATCTGCTCGGCCCCCGCCGCATACATCGCCGCATGGGCAAAGTGATCGGACAACCCGCCCACCACAATCGGCCCCATGCCTCCGCCCAGTAAGTACAAGCCGGCAAAGAACAACGCCATCGCCGTGGCCCGCAGGCGCGGCTCGACCACGTCCTGGATCGCCGTGTACACACAGGTGTAGAAGTTATACGCAAACAACCAGCCCACACTGAACAGCGCCACAAACACGCCGATCTCGATGCGCCCGGCATGCAGGGCCCAGGCTGTAGTGACGGTGGAGATGATCAGGCTGCACGCCGCAAACAGCAGTCGGCCATTGGCAACACGTTGATGGATCTTGTCGGCAATCCAGCCCCCCAAGGTCAGGCCCACCAGGCCGGTCAACCCGACGATGACGCCGGTGGCGACCGCCGCGTCCTGCAATGGCATGAGGAAATAGCGTTGCAGCATCGGCACCAAGAACGAGTTGCACGCGTAGGTGGCGAAGTTGAAGCACAACCCGGCCAGCACCAGCCACAGGAAGGTCGGCACGGCAAGCACGCGGCGAATCGGGCGATCAACACGCTCCTGGGAGACTTGTACGGCTTCGGCGGCGCCGCGCTTGGGTTCCTTGATATAGAACATGAACACCGCAAGGATCAGCCCCGGCACGGCGGCGATAAAGAACGGCGCGCGCCAGCTGTCGAACGCCTTGACCATCCAGCCGATGGTGAAGAACGCCAGCAACAGGCCCAAGGGCAGGCCCAGCATGAAAATCCCCATTGCCCGGGCGCGACGGTGCGCCGGGAACAGGTCGCCAATCAGCGAGTTGGCAGCCGGCGCATAGCTGGCTTCACCGATACCGATGCCCATGCGCACCAGCAAAAACGTCCAGAAACTGCCAACCAGGCCGTTGACCGCTGTCAACCCGCTCCACGCGAACAGGCCCCAGCCCATCAGTTTGCTGCGCGAGCCGGTATCGGCCAGACGCCCCAGCGGCAGGCCGGCAATGGCATAAACGATGGTGAAGGCGGTACCGATGATGCCGAGCTGGAAGTCGCTCAGGTGCCATTCCATGCGGATCGGTTCTATGATGATCGCCGGAATGGTGCGGTCGAAGAAGTTGAACAGGTTGGCGAGGAACAGCAGGAACAGAATGCGCCAGGCATTCGCCGCTTGGGTCGAGTTCTGCATGGGTCCGTCTCTTTTATTGTTATGAGAGCTGCGATGCCCGATGCATCCCGCCCGGTACCTGCAACATAGTCAGGCGAGCCGTGGTTGTCTGTAATGATTCGTAAAGCTGATAGGGCATGATTTCACCCGACAACACGGGACTTTGCCGACAAAAATATAAGTGCCTGCCCCCCTTCCCAACGGCCATGACCCGATTAGAATGGCGAGCCTTCCAGTAGTACCCCACTCTACTTTTCTTATCGATGACGCCCATGTCCGAAGCCAGTCCGTGTCTGAGTTGCGGTGCCTGCTGTTCACACTTTCGTGTGTCTTTCTTCTGGGGTGAGTGCGCCTCCTCGGGGGGGACGGTGCCTGATGACCTGGTGGTGCAGATCAACCCGACCCGCGTGGCAATGATCGGCACCGACCAGAAGCCCGCGCGCTGCTGCAGCCTTGAAGGCGAAGTCGGCAAAGGTACGAGCTGCTCGATTTATGAGCAGCGCTCAAGCCCCTGCCGAGAATTCGAAGCTTCATGGAGCCAGGGCGAGCAGAATGTCGATTGCGACGCTGCCCGTGCTGCGTTCGGCCTGCCGCCGTTACAAGCCCCGTTCGAGTTGGAATTGCCCATCAGTGCTTAGCACTAATTGCTATGCACGGCATGCCAAAATCATTCAGAGCAAAGTGCCATTATCGCTGGAAAATCCCGCCAGGCTTCTATACTCGACCTCATAGGTCATCGCCGTAGGCTGTGACGTGACGCTATGACGGGACATGCTATGGAATGGCTAGGTCTGCACTTTTTTACCGACCTCCCGGCAAACGGGCACTTATTACTCAATTGCAGTCATAACCCTTTTCTGGTGCTGCTGGCCTATCTGGTCGCCTGTGCGGCGGGTTTCGGCACCCTGGACATGGCCGAACGGGTTGGCCATGTCGAAGACCCTACCGCTCGCCGCCATTGGCGTTGGCTGGGTGCCGGTTGCCTGGCAGGTGGTATCTGGTCCACTCATTTCATCAGCATGCTGGCCTTCCAGGCCCCAATCGCGATTCACTACGACCTGCTCATGACGTTCGCCTCGCTGGTCATCGCCCTGATCGCCTCGTTGTTCGCCATGCAAACCCTCGGTCACACCAGACTGCGGTTTAACCAATACCTGCTGGCATCGCTGTGGATGGGCATCGGCATCGCCCTGATGCATTACGTCGGCATGTCGGCCATGCGTTCCCAGGCCCGGGCGTATTTCGAACCGGGGCTGCTCCTCGCCTCGGTGGGCATCGCCATTGGCGCCAGCCTGGCCGCATTGTTGCTGTCGAGCTACCTGCGCACCGGTGCCGGCGTCTTCCATCAACTGCTCAAATACGCCGCCAGCCTGATGTTGGGCGCAGGCATTATCAGCATGCACTTTACCGGCATGGCCGCCATGCAACTGATCGTCCCCACGGGGGCCGACCTCTCATTAGCGCTGGATAACAACCCCATCCAACTGGGCCTGTCGGTCGCCGTGATAACCCTGCTGGTGATCGGCAGCAGCATCAGCGCCGCGCTGGCGGATAAGAAGCTGCAGCACAAGGAGCGCGACCTGCGTCGGGTCAACGCGCTGCTCAGCGAACTGGACCAGGCCCGCGCCTCCCTGCAACAGGTGGCTCATTACGATGCGCTGACCGGCCTGCTTAATCGGCGCGGCTTCAATCAGATTTTCGCGGAAAAAATCGCCGAAAAAACGGCTTCAAACGGCATGATGGCGGTTATTTTCCTCGATATTGATCACTTCAAACGCATCAACGACAGCCTAGGCCATGACGCAGGGGATCAGTTGCTCAGTGTTCTCGCCAGCCATATCAAAGGCTCCGTGCGCAGCCATGCGGACGTGGTCGCACGGTTTGGCGGCGATGAGTTCTGCATCCTGATCAGCGTTCACCACCGCGACGAAGCGCGACACCTGGCCCAGCGCATCATGCAGAAGATGAAGGACCCGGTCGAACTCGCCGGCCGTCGTATGGTGATGACCACCAGCATCGGCATCAGCCTGTTTCCCGAGGATGGCCTGACCTGCGAAGAGCTGCTCAAAAACGCCGACCTGGCGCTGTACCAGTCCAAGGACATGGGACGCAATGGCCTGAACTTCTTCAGCTCCAACCTGAAGACCCGTGCCTTCCTCGAACTGCAATTGGAAGAAGAGCTACGCAGCGCCCTGCGCGCCCAGAACCAGTTGGTACTGTTCTACCAACCGATCTTTGACATGAAGCTGGGCAAAGTCACACGCCTGGAGGCCTTGGTGCGCTGGCAGCATCCGCAACACGGGCTGCTGACCCCAGACCGGTTTATCGGAATTGCCGAAAGCAACGGGCTGATCGCCGAACTCGACCACTGGGTCTTGCGCCAGGCCTGTCATGACTTGAGCCTGCTCTCCGACCGAGGCTATACCGAACTGACCATGACAGTGAATTGCTCGGCCCTGAACCTGGCCCGCGATGAGCTGGCGGATGAGATCGAAGATGCGCTGCGCTTCAGCGGGATCAGCGCCAACCGCCTGGAGCTGGAAGTGACCGAAAATGCCTTGATGGGCAATATCAGCAGCACCCTGGCCCTGCTGCGGCAAATCCGCGCGCTGGGCGTGTCGCTGGCCATCGACGACTTTGGCACCGGCTACTCCTCCCTCGCCTACCTCAAGCGCCTGCCGCTCAACACCCTGAAGATCGATCGCTCGTTTATCCAGGACATTCCCAAGTCGACCGCCGACATCGAGATCGTCCAGGCGATTATCGGCATGGCTCACACCCTGCACCTGCAGGTAGTGACCGAGGGAGTGGAAACCCAGGCTCAGTTCGAACTGCTGCTCAAACACGGCTGTGATTTCGTCCAGGGCTACCTGTTGAGCCCGGCGGTGGCCGCCAGTGAAATAATTGGCGCAATGCAAGATATCGACATACGCAATCCGCTCTACCCATTCAGCGTGGCGGGCACCAAGGACACTCGCCCGGCGAAAGAGTCCTCCCCAGGCCGCTCCGGATCGACCTCCATCGTCAGGCCAATTCGCTGACGTCGAATCTTTGGCATTTCGCCATCATTTACCTAAAGATCGCCGACAAACGGCCGATTCATCAGAGTCCGGCCAGGTTTTTCCTGAGCACACAGGGTCAGCCTGAGCGTTCCGGACAAGGACGCACTGTAAAGTCGCGAACTCCCATTCCGTGATGGCCATTTGATACTTTTCAGCCATCCTCCCAGGCACATGGCGCACAATGACTTCTAAAAATAACCCAGCCACCGTGGTATCCGATGTGTTGCTCCCAGCTCCTGCGGACAAGCCCTCAGGTTCAAAGTCATTGAGCACCGCCCGCCCGCTGGCTACCCAGCAATACCTGTACTTCACCGAAACCAATACCGACCGCATCCTCGATAACCTCGACGGCCTGCGCGACATGGTGTTCCCGCGCCCGCCTCACCTGGAAGGCGACAGCGAGCAGCACAACGAGCAGGAATTCCCCTCGGTGTGCCTGATCGGCCTGGGCCGCTGCGGTTCGAACATCGCGCTGGACGTGGCGGAGCTGGTGTACAACGCGCGCAAGTTCTACCTCAACGAATTCAGCACCGAAGACAAATCCTTGGATAAGGGTTACAGCCCGGCCCAGTGGATTCGCAACAACCTGCGCCTGGGCGGCGGCAAGGCCAGCAAGCCGGTGTTCCTGGTGGAACCGCTGGTGATGCTCGGCGACCTGGACAAGGACATCGCCGGGCGTATCCGTTTCTCGCGCAAGGGCGAAAAAAGCGGCTTCCTGCGCGACTACAGCAAGATGAAAATCATGGACCTTTCCGAAGTCCATGCCGGTGGCGCCGGTAACGCGCCGATCCTCGGCCAGTACCTGGCCAAGATCATCCTCAACAAAGACACCCAGCGCTTTTCCAGCCCCGACTGGAAGATGATCCACTCGTACCTGATCGACTCCTGCGGCATCAAGGCCAACCAGTCGCGCCTGTACTTCTCGATCTTCAGCGCCGGCGGCGGTACCGGTTCGGGCATGGCCTCGGAATTCGGCCTGGCGCAGCAGCATTCGTACATGAACAAGACGTTCGACACCAAGCCCGCCGACGAGCACGACAGCAAGAGCGGTCACGCCTTCGTGTTCGAGCCGATCTTCACCAGCGGTATTTGCGTGCTGCCGAACATCTCCGACCACCGCAGCGAAATGTCCGAGGCGCTGCACATCAACGCCGGGCGACTGCTGTGCAAGTACCTGTCGGAAGAATGGGACTTCTCGTACAACTTCGACAATGAAGACAGCAGCGAAGCCAGCGTAAAGGGGCGTATCCGGCCGTGGAACGCGATGATGCTGATCTCCAACGACATCATGCGTTACGCCGAAGAGAGCGATGACGGCAATATCCAGAACATTGACGTCAATGCCATGGAAAAACACGCCAACCAGTACATTTCCCAGCAGATCTTCAACATCCTCACCGCCCAGGCCGTGACCACCGACTACGACCAGAACTACTTCCGTCGCGCCGGCATCGACATCGGCGAAACCATCCGCCTGGACGCAAATGATCTGTTCATGAGCCTGGCCGGGCCGGTGGCGATTGCCTACGCCGAATCCGTCGTACCGGAAACCCCGGCGCCGTCCAATGACAAGTTCAAAGTCTTCGAGAAAGAGCCCCAGCGCCTGAACATCGACGACCTGTTCTTCCGCTCCATCGACCTGCCGCATTTCAACAAGGTCACCCAGGCCATCGAAGGCATCAGCCTGTTGCCGATCGAGTCCAAGCGCTACAAGGCGTCCCTGGAGCAATACAAGAACTCCGGCTACGATGCGGCGGCGCTGCATGACCTGCACTTCTTCAAGAACTGCTCGTCGGTGGTGTCGATCGTCTCGCTGCCCAAGGACTACAAGCTGTCCTACATGGACCTGAACCGGCTCAAGACGCACCTCAACAGCCTGTTCCCCAACACCACCCTCAAGCGCTATGCCCTGGTGATCGGCGCGTCGGCCAACCTGTCGCTGACCACCCTGATCGCCAAGAGCCCGTGCCTGTCGGATGACTTCCTGACGCTGATCGTGGCTTTCATCAAGCGTTGCTTTGCGCGTAACCCGTACCGCTTCGACGACACCCTGGATAACTCGATCCTGGATTTCATCATCCACGAGGACTTCGACGAAGACCGCATCGACGAGCTGCTCAACGAGTTTGAAAACCCGGCGAAGATCCTCGATACCAACTGGTACGCGATCAAGCCGATGTATGAGAAGAAGTACCGCGAGTTGATCAACGACAAAGAGAAGTTCGTGTCGATCAATGACATTCGCCTGTCACGGGATTGTGTGAAGAAGGCGATCAAGTACCTGCGCGAGATTTATCGTCACAGGATCGGCAAGACCAAGGTTATCTCGTTGAACAACCATACCGGCAAGACCGGCTGACTTGAGGGGATGCCATCGCGGGCAGGCCCGCGATGGCGCTTTCAGTGACGACCAGATTCCACCTCATTGGCACACCCGGAAACAATTCCCCAGGCTTTCGGCGCGGCCTGAAACTGTTCCCGTGACGTGCACGTCACCCTTGGCTGTGACCTTTCTCCACGGCAAGATGCCATCACGCTGACAGCGGTTACTCCACTACACACTTCTTCGCGCGAAAAACACGCACCTTTTTCGTGCAGGCTTTTCTTACCCTGCCCTTTCCTGGATCAGAATCCACGGGGAAACCACCACCGCCCATAAGCTCGGATCGCGCTCCACCAGGTCCAATGCCCGCGGTGCAGACACTTCGCCAAGGCTGCCCGCGGCCAGCCAGGCAGCGACTTTGTCGCGATTGTCCTCGGCCATTCCCTCGGCGGCTTCGATCAAATCCAGGCTTGGGTCGACCCACAATAGGGCACCTTTGGCAAAGAACGGTTCAAGCTCTTTCCAGGAGATTTCGGCGGTTTCACCGAGCAGCTTGGCATAGAGGGTGCTAGGTTCTTGCGTCATGGGAGTTCACCTGAAGAAAAAATCGGCGCAATCATAACGTCACGCTTCAGGCAGAAAAACCCAGTTGCAAATGCGTTATCGATTGAAAGGGTCAGGAAAGCCAAGGAATGCGCGAGAGTCAGGCATTACCCCCGCCGCAATTCTGTCTTTTTCTTTCATTTAAGCGACACCCCCGGGGTTTGCCCCCGGCAGCCAGCTTTTCAAGCGATCAACCGGCGCTCTACACTGTACCGGTACAGTTGCCAGGCGGTTGCCGGGGGGATATCCGAGATATCCGATCCGGTTCAGCAGCTCACAAGGCCGCCAGAACTATAAAAAATACAACAGTAAGAGTGGAGCACTATGAATAAGGCTACTAAGCAGATTTCCAAACTGTTTGCCGCTATGGTCCTGGCTGGGGTTGCCGGCCATTCGTTCGCAGCCGACACCATCAAGATCGGCATCGCCGGTCCAAAGACTGGTCCTGTAACGCAATACGGCGACATGCAATTCATGGGTGCCAAGCAGGCCATCGCCGACATCAACGCCAAGGGCGGCGTCGACGGCAAGATGCTCGAAGCCAAGGAATACGACGACGCCTGCGATCCTAAACAAGCCGTGGCCGTAGCCAACAAAGTGGTCAACGACGGCGTCAAGTTCGTGGTCGGTCACCTCTGCTCCAGCTCCACTCAGCCAGCGTCCGACATTTATGAAGACGAAGGCGTGATCATGATTACCCCGGCAGCCACCAGCCCGGAAATCACCGCCCGTGGCTACAAGCTGATCTTCCGCACCATCGGCCTGGACAGCGCCCAGGGCCCGGCAGCCGGCAACTACATCGCCGACCACGTGAAGCCGAAAATCGTTGCCGTCCTGCATGACAAGCAGCAATACGGCGAAGGCATCGCCACCGCCGTCAAACAGACCCTAGAGAAGAAAGGCACCAAGGTTGCCGTCTTCGAAGGCCTGAACGCCGGCGACAAAGACTTCTCCTCGATCATCCAGAAGCTCAAGCAAGCCAACGTCGACTTCGTCTACTACGGCGGCTACCACCCGGAGCTGGGCCTGATCCTGCGCCAAGCCAAGGAAAAAGGCCTGAACGCCAAGTTCATGGGTCCGGAAGGTGTCGGCAACGACTCCATTTCGCAAATCGCCCAGGGCGCTTCCGAAGGCCTGCTGGTGACCTTGCCTAAATCCTTCGATACCGACCCGGCCAACAAGGCCATCGTTGAAGAGTTCGCCAAGAACAAGCAGGACCCAACCGGTCCGTTCGTGTTCCCGGCCTACTCGGCCATTGAAGTCATCGCCGGCGGCATCAAGGCCGCCAAGAGCGAAGACACCGCAAAAGTGGCCGAAGCCATCCACGCGGGCACCTTCAAGACCCCTACCGGCGAGCTGAGCTTCGACGCCAAGGGCGACCTGAAGGACTTCAAGTTCGTGGTCTACGAATGGCACTTCGGCAAACCAAAAACCGAAGTTTCCCCTCAGTAAGCCAGGCGTTACTGGTCCAACAAGCCCACTGTGAGAGCAGTGGGCTTTGTTTTACGAGGTTTATGGGCCTGTCACCCGCGATCCGGGCGCTGGCTCACCTGAAAATCTTAAAACCGTCACCAGCGGTTCGCTGGCAAACGCTTTGTGCAAATGTGCTCACAGAACACAGCACGGGGCCGGAACATGACTCCACCAGTGAAATGCGTATCGGGTTTTTAGGAGCGCTGTAATGCCTGAGATCTATCATTTTTTCCAACAGCTGGTTAATGGGCTGACCATTGGCAGCACCTATGCCTTGATAGCCATTGGCTACACAATGGTTTACGGCATCATTGGAATGATCAACTTCGCCCATGGCGAGGTATACATGATTGGTTCCTACGTGGCTTTCATTGCCCTCGCCGGGCTGGCCATGATGGGTATCCACTCCCTGCCGCTGTTGATGACCGCCGCGTTCCTGGCGTCGATCGTCGTAACCAGTGCCTATGGCTACAGTATCGAGCGCGTTGCCTACCGTCCCTTGCGTGGCAGCAACCGTTTGATCCCGCTGATTTCCGCCATCGGCATGTCGATTTTCCTGCAGAACACCGTATTGCTGTCCCAGGATTCCAAGGATAAATCCATCCCCAACCTGATCCCGGGGAGCTTCTCCTTCGGTCCGGGCGGTGCGGAAGAAGTGCTGATTTCCTACATGCAGATCCTGGTCTTCGTCGTCACCCTGGTGGCCATGCTGGGCCTTACCCTGTTCATCTCCCGCTCCCGTCTGGGGCGCGCCTGCCGGGCCTGCGCCGAAGACATCAAGATGGCCAACCTGTTGGGCATCAATACCAACAACATCATCGCCCTGACCTTCGTGATCGGTGCCGCGCTGGCAGCCGTCGCGGCGGTACTGCTGAGCATGCAGTACGGCGTGATCAACCCCAACGCCGGTTTCCTGGTAGGCCTCAAGGCCTTTACCGCAGCGGTATTGGGCGGCATCGGCAGTATCCCGGGCGCGATGCTCGGCGGCCTGGTGCTGGGGGTGGCCGAAGCGTTTGGTGCCGATATTTTCGGCGACCAATACAAGGACGTCGTCGCGTTCGGCCTGTTGGTCCTGGTGCTGTTGTTCCGTCCGACCGGCATCCTGGGCCGTCCGGAGGTTGAGAAAGTATGAGCAGATATCTTAAATCGGCGTTTTTCAGCGCCTTGCTGGTGTGGGCGGTGGCCTTCCCGGTACTCGGTCTCAAGCTGAGCATTGTCGGCATCAACCTGGAAGTGCATGGCACCGGCCCCGTGACGCTGACCATCATCGCCCTGTGTTCGGTGCTGATGTTCCTGCGCGTGCTGTTCACCCAGCAGGTCGGCGCCCTGTTCAAGCGCAACCGTGGCCCGCTGGTCTCGCCCAAGGTCAGCCAATTCCTGACCCTGCCACGCACTCAGCGCTACATCATCATCGGCCTGATCGTGGCCGCGTTGATCTGGCCATTCTTCGGCTCGCGCGGTGCGGTCGACATTGCCACCCTGATCCTGATCTACGTGTTGCTGGGCCTGGGCCTGAACATCGTGGTGGGCCTGGCCGGCCTGCTCGACCTGGGTTATGTGGGCTTCTACGCCGTGGGTGCCTACACCTACGCGCTGCTGTCGCACTACCTGGGCTGGAGCTTCTGGATCTGCCTGCCGCTGGCCGGCATGGCGGCGGCCACGTTCGGCTTCCTGCTGGGCTTCCCGGTATTGCGCCTGCGTGGTGACTACCTGGCCATCGTGACCCTGGGCTTCGGGGAAATCATCCGTCTGTTCCTGCGTAACCTGACCGACATCACCGGTGGCCCCAACGGCATCAGCAGCATCCCCAAGCCGACGTTCTTCGGGCTGTCGTTCGACCGCACCGCTGCCGAAGGCATGCAGACGTTCCACGAGTACTTCGGGATCGACTACAACCCGGTGAGCAAAGTGGTGTTCCTGTACCTGGTGGCGCTGTTGCTGGCGCTGGCGGCACTGTTCGTGATCAACCGCTTGCTGCGCATGCCGATCGGCCGTGCCTGGGAAGCGTTGCGCGAAGATGAAATCGCCTGCCGTGCCCTGGGCCTGAACCCGACCATCATCAAGCTCTCCGCCTTCACCCTGGGTGCCGCGTTCGCCGGTTTTGCCGGCAGCTTCTTCGCCGCTCGCCAAGGCCTGGTGACCCCGGAGTCGTTCACCTTCATCGAGTCGGCGATCATCCTCGCCATCGTGGTGTTGGGTGGCATGGGCTCGCAGCTGGGCGTGATCCTGGCGGCGATCGTGATGATCCTGCTGCCGGAAATGATGCGTGAGTTCAGCGAATACCGCATGTTGATGTTCGGCGCCATGATGGTGCTGATGATGATCTGGCGACCTCAAGGCCTGCTGCCCATGCAACGTCCACACATGGAGCTGCGCAAATGAGCCGCGAGATCCTGAAAGTCGAAAACTTGAGCATGCGCTTCGGCGGCTTGCTGGCGGTCAACGGCGTCGCCCTGACCGTGAAAGAGAAACAGGTGGTTGCTCTGATCGGCCCCAACGGCGCCGGCAAGACCACGGTGTTCAACTGCCTCACCGGTTTCTACAAGCCGAGTGGCGGCAGCATCCTGCTGGACGGCCAGCCGATCCAGGGCCTGGCCGGTCACGAGATCGCCCGCAAGGGCGTGGTGCGCACCTTCCAGAACGTACGGCTGTTCAAGGACATGACGGCGGTCGAGAACCTGCTGATCGCCCAGCATCGTCACCTGAACACCAACTTCTTTGCGGGCCTGTTCAAGACCCCGGCGTTCCGCAAGAGCGAGCGCGAGGCCATGGAGTACGCTGCGTACTGGCTGGACAAGGTCAACCTCACCGAGTTCGCCAACCGCCCCGCCGGCACCCTGGCCTATGGTCAGCAACGTCGCCTGGAAATCGCCCGCTGCATGATGACCCGCCCGCGGATCCTGATGCTCGACGAACCGGCCGCCGGCCTGAACCCCAAGGAAACCGAAGACCTCAAGGCGCTGATCGGCGTGTTGCGTGAGGAAAACAACGCCACGGTGCTGTTGATCGAACACGACATGAAACTGGTCATGAGCATTTCCGACCATATCGTGGTGATCAACCAGGGCACGCCGCTGGCGGACGGGACGCCGGAGCAGATCCGTGACAATCCTGAAGTGATCAAAGCCTATCTGGGGGAAGCGTAAAATGCTGCAATTCGAAAACGTTTCCACTTTCTACGGCAAGATCCAGGCCCTGCACAGCGTCAACGTGGAAGTGCGCCAGGGTGAGATCGTCACGCTGATCGGCGCCAACGGCGCCGGCAAGTCGACCTTGCTGATGACCTTGTGCGGCTCGCCGCAGGCCCACAGCGGCAGCATCCGCTACATGGGTGAAGAGCTGGTGGGCCAGCAGTCGTCGCACATCATGCGCAAGAGCATTGCCGTGGTGCCGGAAGGCCGGCGGATATTCTCGCGCCTGACCGTGGAAGAAAACCTGGCCATGGGCGGGTTCTTCACCGACAAGGGCGACTACCAGGAGCAAATGGACAAGGTGCTGCACCTGTTCCCTCGCCTCAAGGAGCGCTTCAGCCAGCGCGGCGGCACCATGTCCGGCGGCGAGCAGCAAATGCTCGCCATCGGCCGGGCGCTGATGAGCAAGCCCAAGCTGTTGCTGTTGGACGAACCCTCCCTGGGCCTGGCACCGATCATCATCCAGCAGATCTTCGACATCATCGAACAGCTGCGCAAGGACGGTGTAACGGTGTTCCTCGTGGAGCAGAACGCCAACCAGGCGCTGAAGATCGCTGACCGTGCCTATGTGCTGGAAAACGGCCGGGTGGTGATGCAGGGCACTGGCGAGCAGCTGCTGACCGATCCGAAGGTACGTGAGGCGTACCTGGGCGGCTAAGAGACGGTTGCTGGATAAGCCGGATCTCATGTGGGAGGGAGCAAGTTCCCTCCCACATTTTTTTGCATTGTTTGAAATTATTTCGTCTGACCTTGTAACGAACATCCCCCTCCCGCCTCTAGTGGTGCAAGCAGGCATTCAAGCCTGCTCTTCAACCTACTGCTGGAGATCCACCATGACCACCAAACTGTCCGCCGCTAGCCTCGTCCTCGCCCTGAGTTCGGCCTTGAGCCTGTCCGCCCTGACCACCACCGCCCACGCTGCCGACGACATGCAGAAATGCTTCGGCGTCGCTGAAGCCGGCAAGAACGATTGCGCCGCCGGTGCCGGCACGTCCTGCGCCGGCACCTCGAAGACCAAGGATCAGGCCAACGCCTGGAAACTGGTCCCGGCCGGCACCTGCACCCAAACCCCAAGTTCCACCTCGCCGACCGGCTTCGGCCAGGAAGCCGCCTTCACCGCCAAGTCCTGACCCCTGCCTGGCCTGAGTACGGATGATGACGCTTTCACTCCTACCCGCAGTCTCACCGATTCAGATGCCCGGGCTCCCCTATCGGACCGGGCTGGGGCTGAAGCACGAGCACTTCAATGAAGTGCTCGATACTTCGCCCGACATCGGTTTTTTTGAAGTGCACGCCGAAAACTACATGGTGGCCGGCGGCCCGTTTCATCACTACCTGGGGTTGATTCGCGAACGTTACCCCCTGTCGTTGCACGGCGTGGGCCTGTCCATCGGTGGCGAAGGCCCGCTCAACCGTGAGCACCTGGGACGCTTGGCCGCACTGATCGAACGCTACCAACCCCACTCATTTTCGGAACACCTGGCCTGGTCCAGCCACGGCCCGGTGTTCCTCAACGACCTGCTGCCCCTGGCTTATGACGCCACCACCTTGAGTCGAGTGTGCGAGCACGTCGACCAGGTACAGAGCACCCTCAAGCGGCCGATGCTGCTGGAGACCCCATCGACCTACCTGCAGTTCCAGCGCTCGACCCTGGACGAGACCGACTTCATCAGCGAGATCATCCGCCGCACCGGCTGCGGCCTGCTGCTGGACGTGAACAACGTCTACGTGTCGTGCATCAACCACCAGCGCGACCCTCTGGCCTACATCCACGCCCTACCATTGCGCGCCGTGGGTGAGATTCATCTGGCCGGCTTCGCCGAAGACACCGACAGCCTGGGCGATCGCCTGCTGATCGATGACCACGGCGCGCCCATCGATAACGCGGTGTGGCTGCTGTACGAACACGTGCTCGCGCTGACGGGCCCGGTCGCAACCCTGATCGAGCGCGACAACCAAGTACCGGCCTTCAGCGTGCTATGCGCAGAAGCCCAGCAGGCTGAACGGTACTTATCGCAGGTCCACCCATGAGCCTTCACGACGCCTTTTCCAGCGCCTTGCTGGCGCCCGGCCAACCTTGCCCCGACGGCCTGTTCAGCAGCAACGGGGCCGACCCGGCCAGTCGTTTTGCGGTGTATCGCAACAATGTTCACAGTTCGTTGATCAATGTGCTGGCAACGGCTTTTCCCGTAACGGCGCAATTGGTCGGCGATGAATTTTTCCGCGCCATGGCCGGCATTTTCGTCCAGGCATCCCCGCCCGCCAGCCCGCTGATCAGCGAGTACGGCGGCACATTCGCCGACTTTATCCAAGGTTTTGAACCGGCCGCCAGCGTGCCCTACCTGGCCGATGTCGCCCGGTTGGAACGCTTGCGGGTTCGCGCTTATCACGCAGCTGATACAGCCGTGGTGGATCCGCAAGCCGTTCTGCAGCAACTGCAAGCCCACACGAAGCCGGGGGCGCTGCATCTGCAACTGCACCCGTGCGTTGGCACATTGAACTCCGCCTACGCAGTGGTTGCGGTATGGGCGGCCCACCAGACCGAGGGCGCCCTGGTCACTCTCGATCCCTGGCATGCCCAAGGCGCGCTGGTGTTGCGCCAAGGGTTGAGCGTCAAGGTCTTCGCCATCGACGGCGGCTCGGTCGCCTTTATCAATAGCCTGAAACAAGGCTCGGCACTGGAAATGGCCGTCGCCAATGCCCTCGAGGCCAGCGCCGAGTTCGACCTGCACCAATGCCTCACGCTGCTGATCAACCACGACGCACTCACTCATCTGCTCCCAGAACAACAGGTATCACCATGAACACTTCCGCTTCGTGTCTGATCAAGCAGGCCATCGCGCTTTTCGAGAAAATCCCTTACAGCCTGATCGCGTTTATTGCGCGCTTCTCCATTGCGGCAGTGTTCTGGAAGTCCGGGCAAACCAAGGTCGAAGGCCTTGCCATTGACCTGATCAACGGCACGTTCGAATTCGGTACCCCCAAACTCGCCGCCTCGACATTGCCGCTGTTTCGCAGTGAATACCGCGTGCCGTTGCTGTCGCCGGAAGTCGCCGCGCACATGGCGGCGTTTGCCGAGCACTTTTTCCCGGTGCTGATCCTGGTGGGCCTGGCCACGCGCTTCTCAGCCCTGGCCTTGATCGGCATGACCCTGGTCATTCAGTTGTTCGTGTACCCGGACGCCTACCCCACCCACGGCACCTGGATGGCGCTGCTGTTGCTGTTGGTCGCCAAAGGCCCGGGCAGCCTGTCCATCGACCACCTGATTGCGCGCCGCTACCGTTAAAGCCGATCCAGTGCCTCGCCGCTGCGCTTGAACCAGTCCACCAGGTAGTCGGCCAATACTTGGGTACGTCTCGGCAGGCCGCCTTGATAAGGATGGACCAGGTACATCGGCATACTCCGCGTCTGGTAATCACGCAGTAGCCAACACAATCGGCCGTCAGCCAATTCCGTCGGCAGCACGTAGGACGGCAAGCGGGCGATACCGGCACCGACCAGGGCAGCCTTCTTCAGCAAGTTGTAATGGTTGGAGGCAAAGGTGCCGCTCACCCTCACCCGCAACAACTCGTGCTGCTGGTGATACAGCCATTCCTCGCGACCGCTGTAGTGGCTGTTGAGTAAACAGGTGTGCGCCGCAAGATCCCCAGGGGTCAGTGGCTCGCCATGTTGCTCCAGGTAAGCGGGACTGGCACAGGTCATCTCGTGCCAGGCCAGCAGCGGCCTGGCCACCAGACGCTCGTTTTCAATCGCCCCCGAGCGCACCCCCAGGTCAAAGCCGTCTCGCGCCAGGTCTCGGTAGCTGTTGTTGAGCTCCAGCTCGATCTGCACCTGTGGATACTGCTTGGAAAACTCCAGCAACAAACCATCGAAGAAGGTTTCCCCTAATGAAACCGGAACCGTCATACGCACAGGCCCGGCCAAATCGTCCTTGAGACGCGCCAATGCCTGTCGGGCGCGATCCACCTGCACCACCAGCGCTTGCGCCTGGGGCAACAGCGCCGCACCGGCGGCGGTCAGGCTGAGCCTGCGTGTGGTGCGGTGCAGCAAGACCACGCTGAACTGTGCCTCCAAATGGCTGATGCGCTTGGACAGCTGGCCCTTACTGCAACCCAGTTGCTCGGCCGCCACGGTAAAACTGCCGGCTTCAATCAGTACGGCAAAGGCCGCCAGGTCATCCATCTCGCTCATGGACTGTTTCCATTTGAAAACCAAAGGTTGCCTATTAGCACGTTTATCCGTCTGAAAAGCCACCCTAGACTTGATGCCTACCCCCCTACTGTAGGAGCGAGCTTGCTCGCGAAAATCGTCAACGATAACGCGCTCAGCCTGGTACACAGCGGCGCTTTTGCGTTTTTCGCGGGCAAGCCCGCTCCTACAGTTCCTGAGAAACCCAGAGGAACAGCACCATGAAAATCCTATTGATTGGCGCCAGTGGCACCGTCGGCTCGGCAGTCAAGGCCGAACTGGCCCAGCGTCACGAAGTGATCAGCATTGGCCGCAGCAGCGGCGACTTCCAGGTGGATATCAGCGACAGCACCTCGATCCGCAACCTGTTCGAGCAGACCGGCAAATTCGATGCACTTGTCTGCACTGCAGGCAACGTGAATTTCGTGGCGCTGGGGGATATGGGCGAAAGCGACTTTGAACTGGGCCTGCGTGACAAGCTGATGGGCCAGGTCAACCTACTGTTGATCGGCCGCGAGTATGCCAACGACGGCGCGTCGTTCACCTTCACCAGTGGCATTCTCAACCGTGACCCGATCCGTACTGGCGCTTCGGCTGCGCTGGTCAATGGCGCACTCGACGCGTTCATCAAAGCCGCGGCAATCGAATTGCCACGGGGGCTACGCATCAACTCCGTGAGCCCGACCGTGCTGGTGGAGGCCATGGGCAGCTACGCACCGTACTTCCGTGGCTATAAACCGGTTCCGGGGGCCGATGTGGGATTGGCCTATGCAAAAAGCGTGGAAGGCTTACAGACCGGCCAGACATTTATTGTTGGCTGAATGTAACCATTGTAAGAATTGCCTGAAGCAGGGCTGCGGGGTTGTGATGCAACGCCAGCCTGCGTAACGTGGCGGCACTTGTCTGGAGACCCGATCATGCGTGCCGCCCGTACCCTCGCCCTGTTTGCCTTGCTTCCTGTGTTCGCCGCTTGCCAGATGTTCGAAAACGAGCCGACCAAGCCGTCTACCGCCGGGTTGACCCGCATGCAGGGCGAACTCACGGCGGTAGGTAGCAAGCTGCTGTTCCAGCCGTGCGACGATAAACGCAACTATGTCGTCAACGACACCAGTGGCACCAGCATCCTGCAGGAAGCGGCGTCCCTGGCCGGCCAGCAAGGGGCATTGTTTGCCGATTTGCGTGGCAAGTTCTCGGGCGTCGCCAGCGGCACCCAGGGCAGCGTCGACCTGCAACAACTCTATCGCGTAGAGCGCTCGACCTCTGCCTGCACCGACCCGGACTTCAAGCGCATGACCCTGCGGGCCAACGGCCACAAGCCAGCCTGGGCCATGAACGTCACCGCCAAGGGCATGGTGCTCGAGCGTGAAGGCCAGCCGCCACTGGCGGTGCCTTATGTCGAAGAGCAGATCGGCGACGGCCGCTTCAACCTGATGACCGAAGCCAACAACCAGCACATCGAACTGTGGGTCGCGCCCCAGCGCTGCATCGACAGTGTCAGCGGCAGCCTGCAACACATGACGGCGGAGTTGCGCGTCAACGGCCAGGTACAGCGCGGTTGCGCCGCGTTTGGTGGTTCCCGGGACGACTGATTCGGCCCTGCGCTGTTTTAACCTGACGGAAAACCGCCATTGGGGCTTATAATCGCCGGTTTGCAAAACAGCCGGCCTCTTTGTCCGCCGCCTACCGGATCCCGTCATGTTACGAATCACCGAACTCAAGCTGCCCATCGACCATCCCGAAGAAGACCTGCGGCCTGCCATTGTGCAGCGCCTGGGCATCGCCAGTGATGACCTGCTCGATTTCACCCTGTTCAAACGCAGCTACGACGCGCGCAAGAAGTCGTCGGAGCTGTGCTTCATCTACACCATCGACCTCAATGTGAAGGGTGAGGCCGCCCTGCTGCTCAAGTTCGCCGATGACCGCAACGTCAACCCCGCGCCGGACGTCAGCTACAAGGTCGTGGGCCAGGCCCCGGAAGGCTTGGTCGAACGGCCTGTGGTCGTCGGTTTTGGCCCGTGCGGTATCTTCGCCGGACTGTTGCTGGCGCAGATGGGCTTCAAGCCGATCATCCTCGAACGCGGCAAGGAAGTACGCCAGCGCACCAAGGACACCTGGGGCCTGTGGCGCAAAAGCGTGCTCAACCCCGAGTCCAACGTGCAGTTCGGTGAAGGCGGCGCCGGGACCTTCTCCGACGGCAAGCTCTACAGTCAGATCAAGGACCCGAAATTCCACGGCCGCAAAGTCCTGCACGAGTTCGTCAAGGCCGGCGCGCCGGAAGAAATCCTCTACGTCAGCAAACCCCACATCGGTACCTTCCGCCTGACCGGCGTGGTGGAAAACATGCGCGAGCAGATCATCGCCCTGGGCGGTGAAGTGCGTTTCGAGCAACGGGTGACCGACGTGCTGATCGAAGACGGCCAGTTGAATGGCGTGGTCATCGACGGTGGTGAGCAGATCCTCTCCAGGCATGTGATCCTGGCCCTCGGCCACAGCGCCCGCGACACCTTCCGCATGCTCCACGGCCGTGGCGTCTACATGGAAGCCAAACCGTTCTCGGTGGGGTTCCGGATCGAACACCCGCAATCGCTGATCGACGCCGCGCGCCTGGGCAAATATGCCGGGCACCCGAAGCTGGGCGCCGCCGACTACAAGCTGGTGCACCACGCCAAGAACGGCCGTTCGGTCTACAGCTTCTGCATGTGCCCGGGTGGCACCGTGGTGGCAGCGACCTCCGAGCCGAACCGTGTGGTGACCAACGGCATGAGCCAGTACTCGCGTAACGAGCGCAATGCCAACTCCGGCATCGTCGTCGGCATCACGCCGGAAGTGGATTACCCAGGCGGCCCGCTGGCGGGTATCGAGTTGCAGGAGCGCCTGGAGTCCCACGCCTACATCCTCGGCGGCAGCAACTACGAGGCTCCGGCACAGTTGGTCGGCGACTTTATCGCTGGCAAGCCGTCCACGGCGATCGGCAGTGTGGAACCGTCCTACAAGCCAGGGGTGGCCCTGGGTGACCTGGCCCTGGCCTTGCCGGACTTCGCCATCGAAGCGATCCGCGAAGCACTGCCGGCGTTCGAGAAGCAGATCAAGGGCTACTCGCTGCACGATGCCATGTTGACCGGTATCGAGACGCGCACCTCGTCGCCGCTGCGGATTACCCGTGACGAATCGATGCAGAGCCTGAACGTGAAAGGTCTGTTCCCGGCCGGTGAAGGCGCTGGGTATGCGGGTGGGATTCTGTCGGCCGGTGTCGACGGGATTCGGATTGCCGAGGCGTTGGCGCGGGATATGCTCGGCATCGAGGCCTGAGAACAGCGCAAATTAAATGTGGGAGGCGGCTTGCCCCCTCCCACATTTGGTTTGCATCGGATCAGATATTTGCGCGCAGGATGCTGGCGGGTAATGGCTCGCCCTGCTCCACACTGGCCGCCACGGCCGCGATCAACCCCTCGAGCGCATAGCCCTGCCCCGCCAACCACGCCTGGTCGTAATAGGTCGTTGCATACCGCTCGCCCCCATCACACAAGATCGCCACGATCGAACCTGATTCCCCCATCGCTTTCATCTGCTGCGCCGCCATTAATGCGCCAATCAGGTTGGTCCCGCTGGAACCGCCGACTCGCCGCCCCAGGCGCTCAGCCAGGTAATGCATGGCCGCCAGCGACAGCGCATCCGGCACCTTGACCATCGCATCAATCACCTTGGGCAAAAACGACGCCTCGACCCGTGGCCGGCCAATGCCTTCGATCCGCGAACCACAGTCCAGGCGCAGGCTGGCGTCACCGCTCTGGTAGAAATCGAAAAACACCGAGCGCTCGGCATCGGCACACAACACGCGGGTACAGTGCTGGCGATAACGCACATAACGACCCAGGGTGGCGGTGGTGCCGCCGGTACCGGGGCTGGAAATCAACCAGCTCGGTTCCGGGTGCCGCTCAAAGCGCATCTGCTGGAAGATCGACTCGGCGATGTTGTTGTTCGCCCGCCAGTCGGTGGCACGCTCGGCATAAGTGAACTGATCCATGAAATGACCGCCGCTTTCCTGGGCCAGGCGTTCGGACTCGGCGTAGATCTGCGTGGGATCCTGTACCAGATGGCTTTTGCCGCCGTAGAAGGCAATCTGCGCGATCTTTTCCTGGGACGTCGTGGCGGGCATCACCGCAATGAACGGCAGCCCGAGCAGCCGGGCAAAATACGCTTCGGAAATCGCCGTCGAGCCGCTGGATGCTTCAATCACCGGCGCGCCTGGCTTGAGCCAGCCATTGCACAGCGCGTACAGGAACAGCGAACGGGCCAGCCGATGTTTCAGGCTGCCGGTGGGGTGGCTGGATTCATCCTTGAAGTACAACTCGATGCCCGGCAGGCCCGGCAGCGGTAACGGAATCAGATGCGTGTCAGCACTGCGCTGGAAGTCCGCTTCGATGATGCGAATGGCTTCGCGGGCCCAGGGACGGTGGTCGCTCATAAGGAAGAACTCTAAGGATTTCAGCACCGATCTTAGGATGTTTCCTACACTGCACACAGATACAGTGACGACTCAATTGGACACACAATTGCTAGGCTTTGGCGCTACGCCACCCTACACCATCTCTTATAACAAATAAGAATATAACTTTTGTTTTAACAACTAACGGTACGGGTTAGGGTACCCACCTATTGAACCTGGATTGGAGAGCATCCCTTGCCTCTGCGTAGCACTTTTACCCGTTTCTTCCAGCTGGAAGCCGCCAGCGGCCTGTTGTTGATCGCCGCTGCCGCCTTGGCGCTGATCATCAACAACTCTCCGTTGTCGCACCTGTATGGCGCGTTTCTCGACGTGCCGGTGGTGGCCCAGATTGGCGCGCTGCAAATCGCCAAGCCCGCACTGCTGTGGATCAACGATGGCCTGATGGCCCTGTTCTTCCTGCTGATCGGCCTAGAGGTCAAGCGCGAGCTGCTTGACGGCCACCTGTCCAAGCCTTCGCAAGTGGTGCTGCCAGGCGCAGCCGCCATCGGCGGCATGGTCGTGCCGGCGCTGATCTACTGGGCAATCAACAAGGACTACCCCGCCGCCCTCTCCGGCTGGGCAATCCCGATGGCCACCGACATCGCCTTCGCGTTGGGCGTCCTGGCACTGCTGGGCAAGCGGGTGCCGGTGTCGTTGAAGCTGTTCCTGATGACCCTGGCCATCATCGACGACCTGGGCGCGATCATTGTTATTGCAGTGTTCTATTCCGCCGACCTGTCCGGTGCGGCCCTGGCCGGCGCGGGCGCCTGCCTGGTTGCCTTGATTGCAATGAACCGCCTGGGCGTGATCAAGCTCGGGCCCTACCTGATCATCGGCCTGATCCTGTGGGTGTGCGTACTCAAGAGCGGCGTGCACGCCACCCTGGCCGGCGTGACCCTGGCGTTCTGCATCCCTATGCGCACCAGGAATGCCGAGCCCTCGCCGCTGCTTACACTGGAACACGCCCTGCATCCATGGGTGGCCTACGGCATCCTGCCGCTGTTCGCCTTCGCCAACGCCGGGGTGTCACTCACCGGGGTCAGCCTGGAAAGCTTCACCCACCACGTGCCGATGGGCATTGCCGCCGGCCTGCTGATCGGCAAGACCGTCGGCGTGTTCGGCCTCACCTGGCTGGCCATCAAGACCGGCCTCGCAGCACTGCCCAGCGGCGCCAACTGGGGCCAGGTCTTCGGCGTGGCGATCCTGTGCGGCATCGGCTTCACCATGAGCCTGTTCGTCGGCTCCCTGGCGTTTGTGCCGGGTGCCAGCGAGTTTGCCGGGGAGGATCGAATGGGGATTCTGACCGGATCGATACTTGCGGCGTGTATCGGGTACGTGGTGACGGCGATGGCGAGTCGCAAAAAAGCCTGAGCCGACTGAAACGCAGCCCATAAAAAACCCCAACCGGTCACCCGGTTGGGGTTTTCTTTTGCCTGCTGCTTACCGGTCAGCGAGTAACGCGGCTGGTGCCATCAACGGTCATGATGCGGACGCGATCACCGATGCGGAAGATTTCATTTTCCTGCACGGCTTGCACGTAGGCACGCATGCTGCCGTCGTCTTCGCGAACGGTGATTTCCACGCCCTGGGTGCGGGTCAGGCCTTCTTCGGTGGCCGAGCCCAGCAGGCCGCCGGCAACGGCGCCGATCACGGCAGTCACGATACTGCCACGGCCACCGCCGATGGCGCTGCCGCCCACACCACCGATGACCGCGCCGGCAGCGCCGCCAATTGGGGTCTTGGTGCCTTCGATTTTTACCGGACGCAGGGATTCAATGGTGCCCATGCGAACGGTTTGTACACGACGCGCTTCGTCACGGGAGTACGAGTCGCCGGTCAGACTCGAGGCGCAGCCACCCAGCAGCAACGACAGCGTGGTAAAGCAGGCAACCAGTAAAACGGACTTACGCATAGCATCAACTCCAAAGGACAGGTATTCATTAGACGCTGCAGCTTGACGCCTGTCACGACAAGCCCGGCAGGAAATTGCTTTCATTCAGCCTCAGTACAGACTGCCCGTAGCCAAAATACCGACCAACGGTAGCACTCTCATCGTAACCAGGAACTTCATGGACTATTTCATCATTGTAGTCACTACCGTCGCCGGCCTATACTTCCATGGTTGGTTGTACCTGCGTATCCGACGCTGGATAGACCGCGACCTGGCACTGTCCCTGGCGGGAGACGATCTGCACAAGCGTGCCTTTATGCTGCAACAACTGGAGCAGGCGCGGATCTCGAAGATCAAGCGAAGCGAGTTGCCGCAGTGGCTGACGAACGCCGCACAACAGTACACAGCCGAAACCTCTTCAACAGAGACTTCGGTGTGATCGACATCATTCCAGTGGGGTGACGAAAGGTGCCGCTCAGGGCGCCAGGCGCTCGCGGGTCCATTCGGTCCCTTGCAGGCGGTAGTTCAGGCGGTCATGCAGGCGGCTGGCGCGGCCTTGCCAGAACTCGATGCGCTCCGGCAGCAGGCGATAGCCACCCCAATGCTCGGGGCAGTCGGGCTGGGTATCGCTGAAACGCTGTTCGGTGGCCTTGAGCAGGTCCTGCAGTTCTTCACGGTCACGAATGACCTGGCTCTGCGGGGAAGCCCAGGCGCCTAAACGACTGCCCAGGGGGCGGACCTGATAATAAGCGTCGGACTCCTCAGGGGTGACCTTGACCACCCTTCCTTCAATACGCACCTGGCGCTCCAGGGTCGGCCAGAAGAACGTCATGGCCGCAAACGGCCGCGCCGCGAGCTGTTCGCCCTTGGCGCTCTGATAGTTGGTGAAGAAGGTAAAGCCCTGCGCATCCAGGCCCTTGAGCAGCAGGATGCGGCAGTGCGGGCGACCGTCCTGGTCGACCGTAGCCAGGGTCATGGCATTGGCTTCCACCGGTGGCTGCTCGGTTTTCACCGCATCGGCAAACCACTGGTGGAACAACGCAAACGGCTCGTTCGGGGCTTGGGCCTCGCTCAAACCGTCCCGTGTGTAGTCACGGCGCATATCGGCCAGTGCCTGGGTCATGCGGCTTTATCCTTGTGGTTCAGCGGATCAGTTTTTCGCCTGGTCATTCGCAGCCGGTGCAGCAGCCTTGGCTTTGGCCGGGGCCGGTTTCTTCGCAGCGGGCTTGGCCGGGGCTTTTTTAGCCGCTGGCTTGGCAGCAGCCTTTTTAGCTGCGGGTGCCTTTTTAGCCGGAGCCTTGGCGGCCGGGGCCGGGGCTGGAACGTTCTGCACCGCAACCATTTCGGCTACAGGCGGGGTCTTGCCCGATTGATACTTGCTCAACAGCGCCAGCATGGTCGTGCGCTGGGTGAACATGATTTCCATGCGGCGGTTCAGCGCGCGGCCCTGGGTGCTGTCGTTGGCGGCACGTGGCATCAGGTCACCCATGCCACGCAGCATCAGGCGGTCCTGTTTCAGGCCGCTGAGGCTGAAGATCGAGGCGATGGACTGCGCACGTTCCTTGGTCAACGCCTGGCTGGCAGGCGCGGTACCGGTGGCATCCACGTGACCCAGCACCAGCACGGCAGTTTTTGGATCGGCTTCCACCGCCTTGGCGACGCGAGTGAACGGCCCCAGGGTAACCGGCAGCAGCATCGCCGGGCGTTTCGGGTTGTAGGAGCCGTCTACCGGAGCAATCACCACGAGTACGTTATCGCGACGTTCCAGCTGCAGGTTGCTGTCCTTGATGGCGGCGCGCAGGCGCGGCTCATAGTCGTCCAACCAGGCCTGGGTGATTTTCGGGTCAGGCATCGGCACATTGGTCACGTCGACCTTGGCCAATGGCTTGGGTTTGCTTTCGAACGGCCACCACCAGTGAGTTTCGCTGTCGGTCTTGGCGACGGCAGGCGCGGCGTCTGGAGCCGGGGTCGCGGCCTTGAGGTCGGCTTTCAGGTCAGCCTTGGCATCAGCGGCCTTCTCGTCGGCGCTCTTGGAGGAGAACGGCCACCAGCTGGAACCGGTGTCAGCCTTGGCGGCCGGCGCTGGCGCGGAGGCGACAGGCGCAGCAGCAGCAGCGGCTACAGGTGCGGCAGGCTTGGCGCCGGCAGCGGGCTTGGCGTCCGGCTTGGCGTCGGTTTGGGTCACTGCGTCCTTGGTCGTGGCCTTATCCGATCCAAATGACCACCAATGCCCACCCTCGGCATCATTTTGTGGAGTTTGTGCGCAACCGGTAATAGTGAGGCAAAGCGCCAGTGCCAAGGACTTGTTCGATAACATGAGATATCCACAAAATGAGAAAAGAAACGGGGGTCTCGATGACCCGTTAAACAGACGCTTACAGAACATTAAAGTTACATCATTTCGTTCAGCGCCTTCTTATAGTTGCCTTTGTAACAAAAAAATGTGAAACAGCAAGGGGTTTACAGACAACCGGCCAATATTCCGACCAACTTCTGTGCCCGTGGGTCCATAAGTACATAAGGCCCCAATGTATTAGTCACGAAACCAAACGCTACATCATGCTCAGGATCGGCAAAACCCACCGAGCCGCCGGCGCCTGGATGCCCGAACGCACGGGCGCCAAGGCCAAATGTAGCATTGGGCAACTGTGGTTGATCCAACATGCAGCCCAGCCCGAAGCGGGTTTGTGTCAATAATGTTTTATCCGGCCCGATACTGTGTTCACGGGTCAATTCTTCGAGCATGTCGGCTTCCAACAAACTACCGTCCAACAAACCACTATAAAAACCCGCCAGACTACGCGCATTACCGTGACCATTTGCCGCCGGCTGCTGCATGCGTCGCCATTCAGGTTTATTAGTACTGGTGAGAATAGACGGCGGGTTGGCAAATGCCCGCGTCGTCATGGCGGTGGGCTCGCGCATCATTACTTGCAGTAAACGCTGCGCGGCTTCATCGCCCATATTGCCTTTGCTGCGCGCTATATGTGCAACACGATAAAACTCTTCGTCGGCCAGGCCCACGTGGAAGTCCAGCCCCAGCGGCCGTGCCACCCGCGCCACAATGGACTCACCCGGCCCACGCCCATCGGCGCGGCGCAGCAATTCGCCGACCAGCCAGCCGTAGGTGATCGCCTCGTAGCCATGGCCCTGGCCCGGCGTCCACCACGGGGCTTCGGCTGCCAGGGTGTCGACCATCAATTGCCAGTCGTACAAGGCTTCGGTGGGCAGCATCTCGCGGATTGCCGGCAACCCCGCCTGATGGCAGAGCAATTGGCGCAGCGTAATGTTTTCCTTACCGGCAGCAGCGAACTCAGGCCAGTACCTGGCCACTGGCGCGTCCAATTGCAACTTGCCCTCGGCCACCAGTTGCAGGGCCGTGACAGCGGTGAAGGTCTTGGTGCAGGAAAACAGGTTGACGAGGGTGTCGCTGTGCCAGGCCTCGGTACCGTCCTTGTCGGCGGTACCGGCCCACAGGTCAACGACGGTTTCGCCGCCGACCTGGATGCAGAGCCCGGCGCCACGCTCCTGCGGGTCATCGAACAACGCGGCGAACGCTTCACGCACCGCTTCGAACTGGAGCTCGTAATGACCCTGAACCTGCACCTAAGCCCCCTAGGAAAACACCGTAAAAAGTGGCCGACATTGTTCCAGCCATTGTGGGATTTGTGAACCCGTCAACAATGAATCAATGACCATTTCCCGAATGCCCACCGGCGTGTCCGGCGCCCTGTCCCGGGCCTTTGCCCTCACGTCCAGGTTTGCTGCCTTCGCTTTCATGAACCGTGCTGGCGGCCTTGGCCTTTTCCGCTTCCTTGCCCAGTTGATCCACCGCCGCCAGGTTGCTTCTACGCACACTGTCGACGAACCCCTGGAACGGTACGTCAGTGATGCCCACCAGGCCGAAGTGGCCGTTTTCACCGTCCAGCAAACGGCCGGTCACCGGCTGGTCCAGGTACTGGAACCAGTGCACGCCGACAATGGAAGGCTCGGCCATGGCTTGCTTGAGGAAGTTGGCATATGCCACGCCACGCTCTTCTTCCCTAGGCAACTGGGTCACGCCGCCCCAGAACGGGCCACGGTCCGCAGAGCCGAAGTTGAATTCAGTGATCAACACCGGTTTGTCCAGGGCGCGCAGCGCGGCAAAGTCATAGCCGTCCTGGGGTTTGAGCGTGTACATGTTGAAGCTCAGCACATCGCAATACTGCGCGCACGACGCCACGGCTTCAGGCGTACTCACCGCATAACGCCCGCCCAGCAGCAGTTGGTTGGGTGCGTGCCATTTCAGCGAGTCGGAGATGGTCTTGAAGTAGGCATCGGCGAAGGTCTTCTGGAAGTATTTGAAGTCAGCTTCGATTTCCGGGTGCTCAGGGTTGGGCATCGGCGGTTCGAAGCCCGGGTCTTCCATCAGCTCCCACCCCGCCAACTCGATGCCCCAGGCTTTCGACAGGCCTTGCTCGTTGCGATACTTGTCACGCAATTGCTTGAGGAACGCGCGCTTGGCCGGTACGTCGGTGGTCATGCGCAAGGTGCCGTAGGCCAGGGCGTAGCGGGATTTCGGATCATCGCCGGGGCCGGCCCAGGCCAGTTCGTTATCGGCAAAGAAGCCGATCAGCCAGGGGTCGTCGCGGTGGTCGCGGGCGGCAATGGCCACCGCGCGCTCGGTCGCCATGGCGAAACGCGGATCGAACGGATCGGGCATGCCGCCCCACCAGTCGGTGCCGGTGCTGATACTGGCGTAGTCGCCGACGATCGACAGCGGCAAGGTGTACGGCACACGATCGGCAGTGGCCAACGCGCCGTCGCTCCAGTTGCCGACGGTATTGAAACCCCAGGCTTGCAGGCGATCAAGGGTATGGGTCACCCAGCGTTTCTGGTCAAATCCTTCGCCGCCATAAGTACGCTGCAGGTTGGCGCCGTAGAAATCGTACCAACGCCCGGCAGCAAAGCCACGACCTTCACCCGCACCATTGCCGGTGCGGTTATCGCCGCTGCCGTAGTACTTGTCGAAGGGTTCACCGGCCTTTGGCAGCGCCGCGAACATCCACTCACGACCGGCCACGTAGGTCTGGCTGTTGTCCGGGGCCACGGTATTGACACCCAGGGAATAGAACGGATGGCCTTCCGGAGTCACCAGGTACCAGCGACCGTCACGCTTTTCGGTGCGGAAAAAGCCACTGGCCTTGAACGCCGGCCCTTTGTTCCAGCCGCCGAACGTGTCCAATGCGGATTTATCACGCGCGGCCAGCCAGCCCTGCAGTTGGGTTTGCTCCTTTGCCGCGGCCGCCTTGAGCTGTTCGTCGCTGCTGATCTTTTCCGGCCAGCGCGCGCGGGTGGACTGGCCATAGGTATCCACCAGTTCGCTGTAGGCCGCCTTCAGCACCGGCTCGCTGTCCTGCACACCAAAGCGTTCCAGCAGGATGCTTTGCGCGGCGTTGGGCTTGATCATCGACAGGGTCACCGAGACCACCTGGCTACGGTCGATCTCGCCGGCGCTGCTGGCCAGCAACACGCGCTGGCCATCCACGCTGATCGGCATCGGCGGGCCGGCCTTCATGCCCTGGCTCAACGGCGAGTTGGCTTGCAGCGGGACCAGCAAGGTCTGGGCGGGGCCGGCCGGCAGGTCGATGCGGCTGACCAGGGTCTTGCCATCGCTGCTCTGCACCTTGACGTAGAGGGTCAGCGCCCAGTCCATGGCACTCTGGATACGCAGGCTCATGGCGCCGGACTGCGACCAATCCCAGGCACCGGCCTGTGGGCTGAGCACCAGGCTCGGCTCGGCGGCCGGGTTGAAGGTGATGCGACGCAACACCTCGCCTTCGGGGGTTTGTTCGGCGTTGTATTGCGGCAGGCTGGCGTCCTGGGTCGCCACCTTGACCACATCGGCAGGCCGGACGAAGTTGAACAATGTCTGTTGCCCCGCGGGCGCGGCCATCAACGGCGCAGTGAACAGCAGGGCAAAAAGGGCGGGCAGCGTGCGAATCATACGAACAAGGTTCTCCCAAACGGCCGGTAAATAGCCTGATGACATAAATCGATAGCAGTGAGATAGACCACGAAGTGGGCGAATTCGCCCACGATGGCTTAAGAAATTTCGCGCCGGAAGGGCGGCAACGCATTCAGGATCGCCTTGCCGTAGCGCTGGGTCACCAGGCGGCGGTCGAGCAAGGTGATGGTGCCCCGGTCTTCCTCGGTACGCAGCAAGCGACCGCAGGCCTGCACCAGCTTCAAGGAAGCATCCGGCACCGAGATCTCCATGAACGGGTTACCGCCCCGCGCTTCGATCCATTCGGCCAATGCGGCCTCGACCGGATCATCCGGCACCGAGAACGGGATCTTGGCGATCACCACGTGTTCGCAGTAGGCGCCGGGCAAGTCCACGCCTTCGGCGAAACTCGCCAGGCCGAACAGCACGCTGGAATCCCCGCCATCGACACGCGCCTTGTGCTTGTTCAGGGTTTCCTGCTTGGACAGGTTGCCCTGGATAAACACCTGCTTGCGCCAGTCGCGGTCGAGGCCGTCGAACACGTCCTGCATCTGTTTGCGCGACGAGAACAACACCAGGGTGCCGCGCGAACCTTCCACCAGGGAGGGCAGGTCGCGGATGATCGCAGCGGTGTGCGCCGGCGCATCCCGTGGATCGGCCTTGAGATCGGGCACCCGCAGCACACCGGCGTCGGCATGATGGAACGGGCTTGGCACCACCGCCGTGACGGCCTTTTTCGGCAAGCCCGCGCGCATGCGGAAGCGGTCGAAGGTGCCCAGGGCGGTCAGCGTGGCGGAGGTCACCAGGCAGCCGTACGCCACGTTCCACAGGTTGCGGCGTAGCATCTCGGCGGCAAGGATCGGGCTGGCGTTGACCTCGATATCAAACAACGCACCGCTTTCCGACAGGGTCAGCCAGCGGGCCATGGGCGGGTTGTCTTCGGGGTCTTCGACGGTAAAGGCCGTCCACAGCTCCCAGTTGCCCTGGGAACGGGACAACAGGCTGCCGAACAGCGGATACCATTCCTCGGCCTGGTTGCTGGCGATGCCGATGTTGACCTCACCGTCCATGCCTTCCTTGAGCAAGTCAGTCAGGCGGGTGAACAGGTCGGTAAGACGGGAAAAGCCTTTCTTCAGCTCGATGCCCATTTCGCGCATATGCTCGGGGATCATCCCACCGACAAAACGGTGGCGCGGGCGCTCACGGCCTTCCACATCTTCGCCGGGCTTGAAGTCGGCCACCTGTTCGCAGGCGCTGAACATGAACTGTTGCTGGGTCTTGATCTCCCGCGCCAGCTCCGGCACCTGTTCGATCAGCTTGCCCAAATCGCCGGGCAGCGGGTGCTGGGCGAGCAATTTGGTGAGATTCTTCGCGGTGGTTTCCAGCCAATCGGCGGTGGAGCGCAGGCGCGTGTAGTGGGCGAAGTGGCCGATAGCCTTGTCGGGCAGGTGATGGCCTTCGTCGAACACGTAAAGGGTGTCACGCGGGTCCGGCAACACGGCACCGCCGCCCAGGGCCAGGTCGGCCAGGACCATATCGTGGTTGGTAACGATCACGTCGACCTTGCCCATGCCTTCGCGGGCCTTGTAGAAGGCGCACTGGCCAAAGTTGGGGCAATGGCGGTTGGTGCACTGGCTGTGGTCGGTGGTCAGGCGTGCCCAGTCGGCATCTTCGAGGGCGGTGGGCCAGCTGTCGCGGTCGCCGTCCCATTTATTGCCGGCCAGTTTCTCGATCATGCTGGTAAACAGCTTCTGGCTGACCTCATCCACTTCGATCTTGAAGCCTTCTTCCTCGAACAGCGACGCCGTGGCGGTTTGCGCGTGGCCTTCCTGCAGCAGCACGTCGAGCTTGGACAGGCACATGTAGCGGCCACGGCCCTTGGCCAGGGCGAAGGTGAAGTTCAGGCCGCTGTTGCGCATCAGGTCGGGCAGGTCTTTGTAGACGATCTGCTCCTGCAGGGCGACAGTGGCAGTGGCGATCACCAGGCGCTTGCCGGCGGCCTTCGCGGTCGGGATCGCAGCCAGGCTATAGGCCACGGTCTTGCCGGTACCGGTGCCGGCTTCGACGGCCACGACGGCGGGCTCACCTTCGCGGCGGCCTTCGTCATCGGTGTCGATATCCCCGAGGACCTTGGCCACTTCGGCGATCATCAGGCGTTGGCCGTAGCGCGGTTTCAAGCTCTTGGCTTCGAGAAAACGCGTGTAGGCGCCCTGGATCGTGGTTTTGAGTTCAGTGCTGATCATGGATAGTCGGGCGCAAAAAACGCTGGATAAATTTTCAGTGGTTCGGATCGGCAGCTATCATACCCCGCTAATTAATCCCGCGCAGAACGGAGTACCACAATGACCGCGTTTAGCCTCGTTTACACCCTGCATGTATTGGCCGCCCTGATCTGGGTCGGCGGCATGTTTTTCGCCTGGATGATCCTGCGCCCCGCCGCTATGGCGGCCCTTGAGGGCCCTGCCCGACTCAAGCTGTGGGCCAATGTGTTTCAACGTTTTTTCGTGTGGGTATGGGTGGCAGTGCTGGTTTTGCCGATCAGCGGCGTCGGCCTGCTGCACCTACGGTTCAGCGGGTTTGAAAGCGCACCGCGCTATGTGCAGGTGATGATGGGTTTGTATCTGGTGATGACGGCGTTGTTTATCCGCATCCAGGCGCTGAAGTTTCCGCAGCTGAAGGCGGCGGTGACGGCTGAGGATTGGCCGGCGGGTGCGGCTGCACTGGGGCAGATTCGCAAGCTGGTGGGGATCAACCTGATCGTGGGGTTGGTGGTGGTGGCGATTGCATCGGCTCGGCCGATGTTTTGAGTACAGCCACAAGCTGCAAGCTTGAAGCTTGCAGCTTGCAGCTTGCAGCTTGCAGCTTGCAGCTTGCAGCTTGCAGCTCTTTAGAACTTAGAGCCGCTGAATAGTCACGGTACCCGCAGGCCCAGCTGGCCCCGGCTGCCCTTCCAACCCTGGGCGGCCCTTCTCGCCACCATCGGCGCGGTACACCAGGCAGCCTTTGGACTCCCCGCCTTTGCCCGGCTTGCCGGCCGTACCGGCCAAACCGCCAGCACCGCCATCCACCCAGACCTTGATGTGTTCCGCCGGGAAGTCCTTCGGCAATTCCACGCGAACCTGTGCACCCGCCCCACCCGGCAGGCCATCGCCGCCGTTATCGCCATTGAAACCGCGCCCCGCCGAGCCCCAGGTACACCCAGGATCCACGCCATTGGCGCCATCCAGCCCGGCATACCCTTGGGCACCGGCGCCGCCACGGGCATCCACCGAGAGTTCTTCAGCCGTCAGCGCGTTGATGCGCAAGGTCAGGTCACGCCCGGCCTTGGCCGGTTTTTCATGGGTACCGGGGGCACCGCGCGAGGTGATCTGGCTGCCATGCTCAAGGTGCGCATGCCGCACCTGCAATTGCAGCGCGGTATTGCCAGGAACAATCGCGATGCGTGCGTCGCGGCCCAGGTGCAGTTCATCCACCGTGACCTGGCTGATGGTGGCCGGAATCAGCAACGTGCCGTAGTCCGCCACGTCCAGGCGCTCCAGTTGCAACACACTGGTGCTGGAGGGAAGGCGCATCAATGAGTTCGTTTCGACACTGACGCTCTGGGCCAGGGCAACGGGGCTGACCAACAGGGCCAACAGAAAAACCTTACGCATCATGGGGCTCCTGAGTGTTTTCAAATTTTTCTTTGGACGCACAGTAACGACTTCTACAGGCGATTTGCCAGTGAAGGTTCAAAAAACTTGAGAGGGAGCGGTTCAAGCGAGGGTGGCCGGCAATGCCCCTGTGGATCCCACAGGGGCAAGGGCTGTCAGCGGTTGATCTGGATTTCCGTACGGCGGTTCAGGGCGCGGCCTTCAGCGGTCTTGTTGTCGGCGACCGGATGGCTTTCGCCCGCCCCGGTGACAGACACAAAGGCACTGCGGGGCACCCCGGCGCCGATCAGGTAATCGGTGACCGAATGGGCACGTTTTTCCGAGAGTTTCTGGTTGTAGGCGTCTTTACCGACGCTGTCGGTGTGACCACTGACCCGTAGCTGGGCGCTCGGGGCTTCCTGTTTCAGGCGCGTGGCAATGGTGTCGAGTTTGGTTTTATCCGCTGCCGTCAACTTGGCCGAGTCGAACTGGAAGTGCACATCGCGGATCACGATGGTTTCTTCCTTGACCACGACCACCTCCTCGACCACCGCCGCTGGCGGCGCCGGAGGGCAACCATTGGCGTCGACCTGCACACCTTTCGGGGTGCCCGGGCACTTGTCGCGGCTGTCCGGCACGCCATCGCCATCTTCGTCGCCATCGCCGTGCACCCAGCAATAGGCGCCGGCCATACCGCCGACCAGCAACGCGCCATAGCCTGCGTAGGCCGAGCTTTCAGTCGCACCGATCGCCGCACCGGTCACACCGCCAACAGCGGCACAGGTAGGCCAATCGGTTTTTTGCAAGCCTGCGCAACCTGTCAATACTCCGGTTAGCAGAACCAAGGGTAGAGCTGTCCGCATGATGCTCATCTGACTTTCTCCTGAGGGGATCGGCGGGGGCCGATGGGTGGAGTAAAGACCGCTCTTTTCAACTGCGCCACTACGCCAAGCCCCCGTATTCATTGGGGATCGCCGCCCACGTAGGACTTTTCGCAGCCACCCGCTCTAGGCCCGCACGCTCAGCCGCGCTAGTCTCTATGGTCCTGATGTGAGGATCTCTGATGACCGCTGGTATTTCTGCCCGTACTCCCCAGCAAGCGCTGGCCGCCTTGCTCGATCTGCACCAGCCCAAACGCCTGTTGCTGTTGGGTGCCAGCCAGTTCCCGGCGCTGGACGCCTTTAAGGACGCGCACCCTGACACCCAGGTGTTCTGCGCCGCGCCAGGGCCATTGCCGCAAGCGCTGGCGGCCCAGCGTTTTGACCTGGCGCTGGTGGTCGATTGCCTCGAGTACCTGCCAAAACCCCAAGGCCTGACCTTGCTCGGCGGCATCCGCAACCTCAACGCCAGCCGCATTGCGGTGCTGGTGGACCTGGGCGCCTGCGGCTGGAAGGAAACCGACTTTTTCTCCCTGGCCCTCCAAGCCGGCGAGCGTTTCCAGCGCGACGAGCAGGTGCTGACGCTGTTTACCTACGATCTGCTTGACTATAAACAGGTGCCGGACTGGCTCAACGCCCGTTTCTGGGCCAACCCGGAAAACTTCGGAAAGTATTGGTGGTAACCCGATGAGTACATCCATTTGCCCCTGCGGCAGTGGCAACCTGCTGGATGCCTGCTGCGGTCATTATCACGCCGGGCACCCGGTCCCCTGCGCCAGCGCCCTGATGCGTTCACGCTACAGCGCCTATGTGCTGGGCCTGGTGGATTATCTGGTCGCAACCACGTTGCCCGCGCAACAGGCCGGCCTGGACCGTGAGGCCATCGCCGCCTGGAGCGCCCAGAGCACCTGGCTCGGCCTGGAAGTTGAAAGTTCCGAGGTGTTCGGCGGCCAGCCGGAACACGCCTTCGTGACCTTCACCGCACGCTGGCATGACAGCACTGGCGAACATAGCCACCGCGAGCAGTCTTCTTTCGTACAGAATGAAGGGCGCTGGTACTTCATCGACCCCACGGTGGAAGTGAAAACCGGACGCAACGATGCGTGCCTTTGCGGCAGTGGGCAAAAATTCAAGAAGTGTTGTTCCAGCTATCTCTAACCACCACAGGACTCACGCCATGCTTCGGATCTGCAGCTTGATGCTGGCGTTAACCTTCGGCATGACCGGTTGCGCCTCCTGGTTCGAAGACGATTCGCCCCCGCCGCACGTTTCCCTGGTGAAAGTCGAAGTGGTGCGGGCCAAGCTGCTGGAGCAGAAATTCAAGCTGTACTTTCGCGTGGATAACCGCGACGACTCGGACCTGACCGTGCGTGGGCTGATCTACAAGGTCACCCTGGATGATTTTGTGCTCACCGAAGGCGAGTCCAATGAATGGCTGACGGTACCGCCCAAGGGCCATGCATTTTTCAAGGTGTCGGTGCGCACCAACCTCTGGCCGCAGATCCGCGATGTGGTGCAGATGCTGAAAAAACCCGACCAGCCTGTGCCGTATCGTCTGGAGGGTGAACTGAAAACCGGATTATTCATCGGTTATGACGTGCAGGTGAACCACAATGGCGAGATAATCCCCGGCGATTTTATTCCGGAGCGACATCGATGACTCAGCAACCCCATGTCCATGGTCCTGACTGCAACCACGATCATGATCACCATGATCACGACCACGGCCATGTCCACGGCCCGAACTGCGGCCACGCTCACCAGGAGCCGGTGCGCAATGCATTGAAGGACGTTGGTCGCAACGATCCTTGCCCGTGCGGCAGTGAGAAAAAATTCAAGAAGTGCCACGGGGCGTAAATCGCTCTGAAGGCCCCTGTGTGAGGGAGTTCGCTCCCTTCCACAGCTGCATCGCATTCCAAATCGAAAGCGTCTAAGGGTAGGCGCAAATGTTTGATTGAATTTTCCCCCTCCCACCTTTACCTATACCTACAGGCATTCGCTCAAGCATCACCACTTTTGGAGAGCTTCATGATCGACCTGTATTACTGGACCACCCCCAACGGTCACAAAGTATCGCTGTTCCTGGAAGAAGCCGGCCTGCCCTACAAAGTGCACCCGATCAACATTGGCCAGGGCGACCAGTTCAAGCCAGACTTCCTGAAGATTGCCCCCAACAACCGCATCCCGGCCATCGTCGATCAGAACCCGAGCGACGGCGGCGCGCCGATTTCGCTGTTTGAATCCGGCGCGATCCTACTGTACCTCGCGGAAAAAACCGGCCAGTTCATTCCAAAAAACCTGCGCAGTCGCCAGGAAGCGCTGCAATGGTTGTTCTGGCAAATGGGCGGTCTCGGGCCGATGGCGGGCCAGAACCATCATTTCAGCCAGTTTGCCCCGGAGAAAATCCCCTACGCGATCAAGCGCTACGTAGATGAAACCGCCCGTCTATACAGTGTGCTGGACCGCCGTTTGGCGGACCGTGCGTTCGTGGCGGGTGAGGACTACAGCATTGCCGATATGGCGATCTATCCGTGGATCGTTTCCCACAAGTGGCAGAGCCAGCGCCTGGAAGATTTCCCACACGTTCAGCGCTGGTTCAATAGCATCAAGGAACGGCCAGCGACGGTTCGGGCGTATGAATTAGTCCAAAAGGTCAATCCGCCTAAATCCTGACCTGAAGTCGTACGCGGTCAACAGGTGAGAGAGGCGATGCGACTCAAGATCTAACGGTTTACCCAAACTCCTGCTTGCGTCGTTTCACCGCGCTCACTAACGTAGCGCCTTTACTGACGCTACCCCCCGCAGGAGCTTTGCCATGGCCTCGCCAGCCCTCTCACATTTTCTTCCCCGGTTCGGCGTTGCCGCGGCAGTGGCCAGTGCATTAAGCCTGGCCGGTTGCCAGCTCCAGAGCACCCAGGACACCCTGCCGCCAGTGGCCGGCGTGCAGCCGATCAAGGGCCTCGCACAGAATGTTTCGATACGCCGCAACGCCCAAGGCATGCCGCTGATCGAAAGCAATACCTTCCACGACGCACTGTTCAGCCTGGGTTATGTGCACGCCAGTGACCGCATCACCCAGATGGTCACCCTGCGCCTGCTGGCCCAGGGCCGCCTGGCTGAAATGTCCGGCCCTGAGGTGCTGGATGTGGACCGCTTCATGCGCGCGGTCAACCTGAAGAAAAGCGCCGGCGAGCTGTATAACGCCTCGTCGCCGCGCCTCAAGCGCTTCTTCGAAGTGTATGCCCGTGGCGTCAACGCCTACCTGTTCCGCTACCGCGACAAGCTGCCGCCGGATCTGGCCCAGACCGGCTACAAGCCTGAGTACTGGAAGCCGGAGGATTCGGCGCTGCTGTTCTGCCTGCTGAATTTCAGCGAGTCGGCCAACCTGCAGGAAGAGCTGGCGTCGTTGCTGCTGGCGCAAAAGGTCGGCGTGGACAAACTCGCCTGGCTGACACCGAGTGCGCCGGATGAGCCGATCCCCCTGGCCGAAGCCGAGAAACTCAAGGGCGTGAACCTCAGCCAGATCACCGGCCTGGCCGGGCTGGACACGGTCAGCCAGCAATTGAGCAGCCTCAACTCGCTGGCGGTTACCACGTCGAGCAACTGGGCCATCGGCCCGCAACGCAGTCGCAGCGGCAAGAGCCTGCTGGCAGGCGACCTCGCCGCCCAGCCGCAAGCACCGTCGCCGTGGAACTACGTGCAGATTCGCGCACCGAAATACCAGGCCGTCGGCGCCTCGATTGCCGGCCTGCCGACCCTGTTGTCCGGTTTCAACGGCAACGTGGCGTGGAGCATGAGCACGGTCAAGGGCGATACCCAGGACCTGTTCCTGGAGAAGGTCAAACGCCAGGGCAGCGCGCTGTACTACGAGAACAACGGAAAATGGCTGCCGGCAGCGGTGCGTAATGAAACCTTCTTCGTCAAGGGTCAACGCTCGATTCGCGAAGTGGTGTACGAAACCCGCCACGGCGCCCTGCTCAACAGCAGCCAGGCCCTGACCAGCGGTTTTGGCCTGGCCCTGCAAACCGCCGACTTCAAGGATGACAAGAGCCTCGACGCGTTCTTCGACCTGTCCCGCGCGCAAAACGCCGGCAAGGCCTCGGACGCAACCCGGAACATTCGCGCCATTGCCTTGAACATGGTCTTCGCCGACGCCGGCAGCATTGGCTGGCAGGTCACCGGCCGCTTCCCCAACCGCCGCGAAGGCGAAGGCCTGCTGCCCTCGCCCGGCTGGGATACGCGCTTTGACTGGGACGGTTACGCCGACGCGATGCTGCACCCCTATGACCAGGACCCGGCCCAAGGCTGGATCGGCACCGCCAACCAACGCACCGCGCCGCGCGGCTACGGCATGCAGCTGTCCAACTCCTGGGATGCGCCGGAGCGCAGCGAGCGCCTGGCGCAACTGGCCAATGCGGGCAAGCACGACAGCCGCAGCATGATCGCCATGCAATACGACCAGACCACCACCTTTGCCGCCAAGCTCAAGACCATGTTCCAGGCGCCGGGTATGGCCCAGCCATTGAAGCAGGCGATTGATGCGTTGCCGGCGGCCGACCAGGCCAAGGCACGGGAAGCACTGACGCGCCTGATGGCCTTCGACGGCCGCCTGGTGTCGACGTCCGCCGACGCGGCGCTCTACGAACTGTTTCTGCAGGAAAGCACCCGGCAGATATTCCTCGACGAACTGGGGCCGGAAAACAGCGCCAGTTGGAAAGCCTTTGTCAGCAACGCCAACCTGTCCTATGCCGCCCAGGCCGACCACCTGCTGGGCCGCGAAGACAGCCCGTTCTGGGACGACGTGCGCACCGCGCAGAAAGAAGACAAACCCGCCATCCTCGCCCGCAGCCTGGCCGCCGCGATCAGCGCTGGCGAGAGCCAACTGGGTGCTGACCACAAGACCTGGCAGTGGGGCAAGCTGCACAGCACCACCTGGAAAAACACCAGTGGCCAAGTGATTCGCGGCCCACTGGCGTCCGGTGGCGACCACAACACCTTGAACCCGGCACCGTACAGCTGGGGCCAGGACTTCAACACCACCCAGGTGCCGGCGCTGCGCATGATCGTCGACTTCGGCCAGGTGGAGCCGATGATGGGCCAGGGTGGCATCGGCCAATCCGGCAACCCGGCAAGCCCGAACTACGCCAACGGCATCGACCCGTCGCTCAAGGCGCAATACCTGAGCTTCCCGATGCAGCCGCAGAACTTCGAGAAGGTATATGGGAAGGCCAGGTTGACCCTGACCCCAGGCAAGTGACCTGACTTCCACCTGCTGAAACCGGATCCAAATGTGGGAGGGGGCTTGGTCAGTTAAGCGTGCATCGCCTCCTGTAGGAGCGAGCTTGCTCGCGAAAAACGTCAACGATAACGCGTGCTTCCTGAATGAACGCGGCGCCTGTGAGTTTTTCGCGAGCAAGCTCGCTCCTACAAAAAGCCATAACTAGGGCTTGCCCCGTCCCACATTTGGCCCACATGCATTCAGATAGAACTTCTGCGCTCGCCCCCGCCTCATACCTGATAAGCCCATCGCCCCGGTCAGCCCATGGACCTTGTCATCGCCCGGCCCGAAGGCCTCTACTGCCCCGCCGGAGATTTCTACATCGATCCTTGGCGCCCGGTGGAACGCTCCGTCATCACCCACGCCCATGGCGACCACGCCCGCACGGGCAATCAACACTATTTGGCTGCCGCCCCTGGCGAAGGCATCCTGCGCTCGCGCCTGGGCCAGGACATCAACCTGCAAACCCTGGCCTATGGCGAAAAACTCGTCCACCACGGCGTGACCCTGAGCTTCCACCCAGCCGGGCATGTACTCGGCTCGGCCCAGGTGCGCCTCGAGTACCAGGGCGAAGTCTGGGTGGCGTCCGGCGACTACAAAGTGGAACCGGACGGCACCTGCGCGCCCTTCGAACCGGTGCGTTGCCATACCTTTATCACCGAATCCACCTTTGGCCTGCCGATCTACCGTTGGCAGCCCCAGGCGCAGATCTTCGCCGGGATCAACGACTGGTGGAGGGGCAATATTGCCGCCGGCAAAGCCAGTGTGTTGTTCTGTTATTCCTTCGGCAAAGCCCAGCGCATCCTGCATGGCATCGACGCCAGCATCGGGCCGATCCTCAGCCATGGCGCGGTCGAGCCGCTGAACCGGGTTTATCGCGAGGCCGGCATTTATATCCCCGAAACCCTCTACGCCGGCGATTTCAAAAAGACCGACCCATTGCTGCGCCAGGCCCTGATCATCGCGCCGCCTTCCGCCGGTGGCAGCAGTTGGATCAAGCGCTTCGGCGACTACAGCGATGCCTTCGCCAGCGGCTGGATGCGCCTGCGCGGTACGCGGCGGCGACGCGGAGTGGACCGGGGCTTTGTGCTGTCGGATCATGCGGACTGGCCCGGGCTGCTGTGGGCGATCGAACAAACCGGCGCCGAACGGGTGATGGTCACCCACGGCTCCGTCGGCGTATTGGTACGCCACCTGCGGGAAAAAGGCCTGGATGCCCAGGGCTTCACCACCGAATACGGTGATGACGAAGAGGAGGCCACGGCATGAAAGCCTTCGCCGAGCTGTACGCCAACCTCGACGCCACCACCTCCAGCAATGCCAAGCTCGCGGCCCTGCAAGCCTACTTCCTGCAAGCGCCGCCTGAAGACGCTGCGTGGGCGGTGTATTTCCTGTCCGGCGGACGACCGCGGCAATTGGTACCGACGCGTCTGCTGCGGGACATGGCCACCGAAGCATCCGGCATCGAGCCGTGGCTGTTCGAAGAGAGCTACCAATCGGTAGGCGACCTGGCCGAGACGATTTCCCTGCTCCTGCCGGAATCCACCTACACCTCCGAGGACGGTCTCGCCGTATGGCTGGAAGAAAAACTCCTGCCGCTGCGTGGCCTGTCGCCCCTGGACCTGGCCGAACGGTTACCGGCGTTATGGGCGCAACTGGACCAGCCGAGTCTGATGGTGTGCGTCAAGTTGATCACCGGCAGCTTTCGCGTCGGCGTATCCAAACTGCTGGTCACCCGCGCCCTCGCCGCCATGGCCGACCTCGACAGCAAGCGCGTTGCACAGCGGCTGGTGGGCTACACCGATCTGTCCAACCGTCCGACAGCCGAGGGATACCTCAAGCTGATCGCTGCCGAATCATCCGACGAGCATGCACAACGGGGCGGACAGCCCTATCCGTTTTTTCTCGCCCACGGGTTGTCGCAGCCGGTGGAGCAGTTCGACACGTTGCTCGGCTCTCCCGCCGACTGGCAGGTGGAATGGAAGTGGGACGGCATTCGCGCGCAACTGGTTAAGCGTGAAGGCCGCCTGTGGATCTGGTCGCGGGGCGAAGAGCTGGTGACCGAGCGTTTCCCCGAACTGCACAGCCTGGTCAGTGGCCTGCCCGATGGCACGGTGATCGATGGCGAGATCGTCGTCTGGAAAGACGCGGTGCAACCCTTTGCCCTGCTGCAGCAGCGGATCGGCCGCAAGACCCTGAGCAAAAAAGTGCTCGACGATGCACCGGTCGCCGTCCTCGCCTATGACCTGCTGGAACACCAGGGCGACGACTGGCGCAACCACACCCAGGCCGAACGCCGCGCCCAGCTCGAACAGTTGATCACCCAGTGCAACCAACCGGTGCTGCTGCCCTCGCCACTGCTGACGGCCGCGACCTGGCAGGCCTTGGCCGAGCAACGTGAAGCGTCTCGCAGCCTCGGCGTGGAAGGCATGATGCTCAAGGATCGCCAGGGCCTCTACGGCGTGGGCCGCACCAAGGACATGGGCCTGTGGTGGAAGTGGAAAGTCGACCCCTTCAGTGTCGATGCGGTGTTGATCTACGCCCAACGCGGCCATGGCCGGCGCGCCAGCCTCTACAGCGACTACACCTTTGCCGTATGGGATGGCCCGCCCGGCAGTGAACGCACGCTGGTGCCCTTCGCCAAGGCCTATTCAGGGCTGACCGACGAAGAAATGCGCAAGGTCGACGCCATCGTGCGCAAGACCACCGTGGAGAAGTTCGGCCCGGTCAGCAGCGTGACGCCCAGCATGGTGTTCGAGCTGGGGTTTGAAGGCATTGCCCTGTCCAAGCGGCACAAGAGCGGGATTGCGGTGCGCTTTCCGCGGATGTTGCGTTGGCGCCAGGACAAGGCGGTGGATGAGGCGGATAACCTTGCCACCCTGCAGGACTTACTGGCCTGACCCAGAACACCGCCCCTCCACAATGGATCTCCAAATGTTCCGAAATAGTGCGTTCGATTTTCAATGCCCATTTTCGGGCATCTCCTACACTCATGACTCCCTTGTCCCACCTTTTAAAACGCTCATTCGGAACTATGGTGCAGAAATTGCTACTCGTGATCCGTCTGACACCGTTCAGTAACAGTCCTAAAACGCGCCACAAGCGCTTATCTTGGTTTCCAGGGATTAAATAATGAAAAAAGCATTGCTGACCCTTTCTGCACTGGCTCTGTGCATGGCCGCCGGTACCGCGTTGGCCAAGGAATACAAGGAACTGCGTTTTGGTGTCGATCCGTCCTACGCGCCGTTCGAATCCAAGGCGGCCGATGGCAGCCTGGTAGGCTTCGATATCGACCTGGGCAATGCGATCTGCGCCGAACTGAAAGTGAAGTGCAAGTGGGTCGAGAGTGACTTTGACGGCATGATTCCAGGCCTCAAAGCCAACAAGTTCGACGGAGTGATTTCGTCCATGACCGTGACCCCGGTGCGCGAGAAAGCCATCGACTTCTCCAGCGAACTGTTCTCCGGCCCGACCTCGCTGGTGTTCAAGAAAGGCGCGGGGTACTCGACCCCAGAGTCCCTCAAGGGCAAATCCGTGGGCTACGAGCAAGGCACCATCCAGGAAGCCTACGCCAAGGCCGTATTGGATAAAGCCGGTGTAACCACCAAGGCCTACGCCAACCAGGACCAGGTTTATGCCGACCTGACTTCCGGTCGTCTCGACGCTTCGGTGCAGGACATGCTGCAAGCCGAACTGGGCTTCCTGAAGTCCCCGGCCGGTGCCGACTATGAAGTCAGCGCCGCCATCGATGACCCATTGCTGCCATCGAAAACCGCCATCGGTATCAAAAAAGGTAACACTGAACTGAAGGCCCTTTTGGATAAAGGTATCAAAGCGTTACACGATGATGGCACCTACGCCACCATCCAGAAGAAACACTTTGGCGATCTGAACCTGTACAGCGGCAAATAATGCCTGGGGCGCCCCTTCTCTCAAGGGGCGCTTTTTTATCGCCATAGGTCCTGATTTATGTTCGAAGAACTGTTGCAAACCCTCGGGCTGAGCGCACTCAGCCTGAAGGGTTTCGGCCCGTTGTTGCTGCAAGGCACCTGGATGACCATCAAGTTGTCGGTGCTGTCCCTGGTCGTCAGCGTATTGCTGGGCCTGCTCGGCGCCAGCGCCAAACTTTCCAGCCTGCCCTTCCTGCGCATCCCCGCCCAGCTCTACACCACCCTGATTCGCGGTGTACCCGACCTGGTGCTGATGCTGCTGATTTTCTACAGCCTGCAAACCTGGCTCACCGGCCTGACCGACTTCATGGAATGGGAATACATCGAGATCGACCCATTCAGCGCCGGGGTGATCACCCTGGGCTTTATCTACGGTGCTTATTTCACCGAGACGTTTCGCGGCGCGATCCTCGCCGTCCCCCGTGGCCAGCTGGAAGCCGCCACGGCCTATGGCCTCAAGCGCGGGCAACGCTTTCGCTACGTGACCTTCCCGCAGATGATGCGCTTTGCCCTGCCGGGTATCGGCAACAACTGGATGGTGATGCTCAAGGCCACGGCCCTGGTGTCGATCATCGGCCTGGCGGACCTGGTCAAGGCCGCCCAGGATGCCGGCAAAAGCACCTACCAACTGTTCTACTTCCTGGTACTCGCCGCGCTGATCTACCTGTTGATCACCAGCGCGTCCAACTTCGTCCTGCGTCGTCTTGAACGTCGCTACTCCGCAGGCTCACGGGAGGCGGTGCGATGATCGAACTCTTGCAGGAATACTGGCGCCCCTTCCTCTATAGCGACGGCCAGCACATCACCGGCCTGGCCATGACCCTGTGGTTGCTCAGCGCCGCCCTGGTCATCGGCTTTGTGGTGTCGATCCCGCTGTCCATCGCCCGTGTATCGCGCAACCCGCTGGTACGCTGGCCGGTGCAGTTCTACACCTACCTGTTTCGTGGCACGCCGCTCTATATCCAGTTGCTGATCTGCTATACCGGCATCTACAGCATCGCCGCCGTACGCGAACAACCGCTGCTGGATGCGTTCTTTCGCGATGCCATGAACTGCACGATCCTGGCATTCGCCCTCAACACCTGCGCCTACACCACGGAGATTTTCGCCGGGGCCATCCGCAGCATGGCCCACGGCGAAGTCGAGGCGGCCAAGGCCTACGGTTTAAGCGGCTGGAAGCTGTACGCCTACGTGATCATGCCCTCGGCGTTGCGCCGCTCGTTGCCCTACTACAGCAACGAAGTGATCTTGATGCTGCACTCGACCACGGTAGCGTTTACCGCGACGATCCCGGACATCCTCAAGGTGGCGCGGGACGCCAACTCGGCCACGTTCATGACGTTCCAATCATTCGGTATCGCCGCGCTGATCTACCTGACCGTGACCTTCGCCCTGGTCGGTCTGTTTCGTCTGGCGGAGCGCCGCTGGCTGGCGTTTCTCGGACCAAGCCATTAAGGAGCCTTCATGCGTCATCAGGTACACGATCTGATCGCACCGGTGCCAGGCACGGCGCGGCAGATTCACAGTTTCCACTTCGGCCCCGAACATGCCGAAGGCAAGGTCTATATCCAGTCATCGCTGCATGCCGATGAACTGCCGGGCATGCTGGTGGCCTGGCACCTGAAAGTGCGCCTGGCCGAGCTGGCGGCAGCCGGGCGGTTACTGAGCGAGATCGTGCTGGTGCCCATCGCCAATCCGGCAGGCCTGGAACAGGTGTTAATGGACACCCCGCTGGGCCGCTACGAGTTGGAAAGCGGGCAGAACTTCAATCGCCTGTTTGTCGACCTCAGCGATACCGTCGGCGATCAGGTCGAGGGCTCGCTCGGCGATAACCCGCAACAAAACGTCGAACTGATCCGCGCCGCCTTGAGCGCTGCCCTGGCCGTGCAAATCGCCGAGACCCAGTTGCACTCCCAACGCCTGGTGTTGCAACGCCTGGCCTGCGATGCCGACATGGTGCTGGACCTGCATTGCGACTTCGAAGCCGTGGCGCACCTGTACACCACGCCCGAAGCCTGGCCGCAGGTGGAGCCGCTGGCACGCTATATCGGCTCGGAGGCCAACCTGCTGGCTACCGACTCCGGCGGGCAGTCCTTCGATGAGTGTTTCACCCTGGTGTGGTGGCAGTTGCAGCAACGCTTTGGCGCGCGCTTCCCGATCCCCATGGGCAGTTTTTCGGTGACCGTCGAACTGCGTGGCCAGGGCGACGTCAACCATGGGTTGGCCGCCCTCGACTGCCAGGCAATCATCGACTACCTGATTCACTTCGGCGCGATTGCCGGCGACGCCGCACCGCTGCCCGAGCTGCCCTACCCCGCCACGCCGCTGGCGGGCGTCGAACCCGTGGCAACGCCGGTGGGCGGCCTGCTGGTGTTCAGCGCCCTGCCCGGTGAATACCTGGAAGCCGGGCAACTGATCGCCGAAATCATCGACCCCATTACCGACCGCGTAACGCCCGTGCACTGCCAGAAGGCCGGCCTGCTTTACGCCCGTTCGCTGCGCCGCATGGCCACTGCCGGGATGGTCGTCGGCCATGTCGCAGGCACCGAGGCCTACCGCAGCGGCTACCTACTTTCGCCTTGAGGATGCACGCCCCATGTACAAATTGACCGTTGAAGGCCTGCATAAAAGCTATGGCGACAATGAGGTGCTCAAAGGTGTCTCGCTCAAGGCCAGGACCGGTGATGTGATCAGCCTGATCGGCGCCAGCGGCTCGGGCAAAAGCACCTTTTTGCGTTGCATCAACTTCCTGGAAACCCCCAACGACGGCGCCATGACCCTCGACGGCCAGCCGATCCGCATGGTCAGCGACCGCCACGGCATGCGCGTGGCCGACGATGCCGAACTGCAACGCCTGCGCACACGACTGGCGATGGTGTTCCAGCATTTCAACCTGTGGAGCCATATGAGCGTGCTGGAAAACATCACCATGGCCCCGCGCCGGGTGCTGGGTTGCAGCAAAAAGGACGCCGAAGACCGCGCCCGTCGCTACCTGGACAAGGTGGGTTTACCGGCACGGGTAGCGGACCAATACCCGGCGTTCCTGTCCGGTGGCCAGCAACAACGGGTGGCCATCGCCCGCGCCCTGGCCATGGAGCCGGAAGTGATGCTGTTCGACGAACCCACCTCGGCCCTCGACCCGGAGTTGGTGGGTGAAGTGTTGAAGGTCATCCAGGGCCTGGCCGAGGAAGGCCGCACCATGATCATGGTGACCCACGAAATGAGCTTTGCACGCAAGGTATCCAGCCAGGTGCTGTTCCTGCACAAGGGCCTGGTGGAAGAGCAAGGCGCGCCGGAGGATGTGCTGGGCAATCCGAAGAGCGAGCGCCTGCAACAGTTCCTGAGCGGCAATTTGAAGTAAACCTTTGCAACGCCTGGAGGGTCTGTGAAATAGACCCTCCAGAGCATTCGCCGCCCCATGGCAAAACCCCTCGACTTCGCCAAAACGTGGTTTGCCGCCAAAGGCTGGAAGCCGTTCGCCTTCCAGAAAGACGTATGGACGGCGGTCAAGGACGGCCGCTCGGGCTTGCTGCATGCCAGCACCGGCGCCGGCAAAACCTACGCCCTGTGGTTTGCCGCCCTCAATCGTTTCGCGATCACCCGCCCGCCCGCCACCGGTAAACGCAAACCGCCGGCTGAGCCACTGACCGTGCTGTGGATCACGCCCATGCGCGCGTTGGCCGCCGACACCGCACGCGCCCTCGAAGCGCCGCTCGAGGCCTTGCAGATTCCCTGGAGCGTCGGCCTGCGCACCGGCGATACCAGCAGCAGCGAGCGTGCCCGGCAAACCCGACGCCAGCCCACCGCGCTGGTCACCACCCCGGAAAGCCTGACCCTGATGCTCGCCCGCGCCGACAGCGAAACGAGCCTGGCGCACCTGCGCATGGTGGTGGTGGATGAATGGCATGAGCTGATCGGCAACAAGCGCGGCGTGCAGTTGCAACTGGCGTTGGCGCGGCTGCGGCGCTGGCATCCTGAACTGATGGTCTGGGGCATTTCGGCCACCCTCGGTAACCAGTCCCACGCCTTGGAAGTGCTGATCCCACAAGGGGACGGGATTAATGTGCAGGGACAAACGGTCAAGCAGTTGCACGTCGACACCTTGCTGCCGCCCATCGCCGAGCGGTTTCCGTGGGCCGGGCATATCGGCTTGAAGATGCTGCCGCAGGTGGTCGCCGAGGTCGACGCCAGCAGCAGTTGCCTGGTGTTTACCAACACGCGGGCGCAGTCGGAAATCTGGTATCAGGCATTGCTCGATGCCAGACCGGATTGGGCCGGGGTGATTGCCCTGCACCATGGTTCTCTGTCCCGCGAGACCCGCGACTGGGTGGAGCGGGCGTTGAAAGACGGTCAGCTCAAGGCGGTGGTGTGCACCTCCAGCCTGGACCTGGGGGTGGATTTTTTGCCGGTGGAGCGCGTGCTGCAAATCGGCTCGGCCAAAGGCGTGGCGCGCCTGATGCAACGCGCCGGCCGCTCCGGCCATGCACCCGGACGGCCGTCGCGGGTGACCCTGGTGCCGACCCACAGCCTGGAACTGGTGGAAGCCGCTGCGGCCCAGGACGCCATTGCAGCGCGGCGCATCGAAGCCCGCGAATCGCCCCACAAGCCGTTGGATGTGCTCGTACAACATTTGGTGAGCATGGCCCTCGGCGGTGGCTTTACGCCGCAGGCGCTGCTGGCGGAGGTCCGTGGCGCCTGGGCCTATCGTGACCTCACCGAGGCCGATTGGGCCTGGGCCCTGGGCTTTGTACGGCATGGCGGCTTATCGCTGACCGCTTACCCGGATTACCGCCGCGTGGAGCCGGACGCGCACGGCATTTGGCGCGTCCCCGATGCCCGGCTTGCGCGTCGCCATCGCATGAGCGTGGGCACCATTGTCAGCGACGCCAGCATCCAGCTGAAATTCTGGAGCAAGGGCGGCGGTGGCAAGAACCTGGGCAGTGTTGAAGAAGGCTTTATTGCACGCCTCAAGCCGGGTGATGGCTTCTTGTTTGCCGGGCGCCTGCTGGAATTGGTGCGGGTGGAAAACATGACCGCCTATGTGCGCCGTAGCAGCGCCAAAAAAGCTGCAGTACCGCGCTGGAATGGCGGGCGCATGCCCCTTTCCAATGAGCTGGCCCAAGCCGTGGTGGAGCGCTTCGATGCGGCCGCGCACGGGGTCTACGAGGGGCCGGAAATGCGGGCTGTGCAAACCCTGCTGCAGACACAGTTGCGCTGGTCCGGCCTGCCGACGCGCGAGCACTTGCTGGCCGAAGCCTTGAAATCGCGGGAGGGCTGGCACCTGTTCCTCTACCCGTTTGCCGGCCGCCAGGTGCACCTGGGACTGGCGAGTCTGCTGGCGTGGCGGGTCAGCCAGCAGCAGCCTGTGACCTTCTCGATTGCCGTCAACGATTACGGCTTGGAGTTGCTCAGCGCCACCGAGGTGGATTGGCCACGCTTACTGAATGGGGCGCTGCTGCGCCCGAAGCAGTTGCTGGCAGACGTGGCAGCCAGCCTGAACGCCGGGGAACTCGCCCTGCGCCGCTTTCGCGAGATTGCGCGTATCGCCGGACTGGTGTTTGCCGGTTACCCCGGCGCGCCGAAAAGCACGCGCCAGGTGCAGGCATCCAGCGGGTTGTTCTTTGAAGTGTTCAAGCAATATGACCCGCAAAACCTGTTGCTGGCCCAGGCGGGGGAAGAAGTCCTGCGTGATGAATTAGATATTCGTCGGCTGGAAGAGACCTTGCTTCGCCTCTCGGCGCTGACACTGGACGTGCATATGATCGAACGTCCTACGCCCCTGGCCTTCCCACTGCTGGTGGAACGGATGCGCGAAAGCATGAGTTCGGAAAAACTCTCCGAGCGCATTGCGCGGATGGTCAAGGACTTGGAAAAAGTCGCCGATAACGGCAAACGCTGATGGTGTGCTCAGTGACGCTGGAGAGCGAAGAGCTGTGGCTGTTGGCGGATAAGGCGCTCTACTGGCCCGCGCGCCAGTGCCTGCTGATCGCCGATGCACACTTTGGCAAGGCATCGGCCTATCGCAGCCTGGGCCAGCCGGTACCGCAAGGCACCACCACCGAAAACCTGCAGCGCCTGGATCGGCTGTTGGCGGTCGTACCGTGCGCCCAGGTGATCTTTCTCGGCGACTTCCTCCACGGGCCCGGCTCCCACGCCAGCGGCACCCTCAGCGCCTTGAGGGCCTGGCGAGCACGTCATTGCGACCTGTCGATGACCTTGATTCGCGGTAATCACGATAAACGCGCGGGCGACCCACCGGCTGACTTGAGGATCGATGTGGTTCCGGAGCCACTGCTGATGGGCCCTTTCGCCCTGCAACACGAACCGCACGCCCATGCCAGCCACCATGTGCTGGCGGGGCATGTGCACCCGGTGTATCGCTTGCGCGGCAAGGGCCGGCAGAGCCTGCTCCTGCCGTGTTTCCAGTTCGGCACGCGCGTCAGCCTGCTGCCGGCGTTTGGGGCGTTTACCGGGGGGCATACGGTGGAGCAGGACAATGACCGCCGAATCTTTGTTATCGGCGATCACCAGGTGTGGCAGGTTCGCTGACCGGCCTTGCGGGTATCAGGCGACCGGTGCGGGAGGCGGCTCGTCCGGAAGGGTCGGCTCACCGGGTTCGGTGGGCTGCTGTGGCCAATCTTCATCGGGTTGGCCGGGGATGCCGCCTGCATAGGCGGGATCAGCCATCAGGGACCAGGCCAGAACGCCAATCTGGTTGGGTTCAAGCCGGGCAAGTTCTGCGCTGATTCGCGGGTCAATCTTCATAAGGCACTCCTCAAGCGTGGCTCGGTGCGTTTTGCACGCACCGAGGCAGTACACCCAATAGAGTCACTTTCTGCGGACTAATTCCCTTTACGCGTAGGACCTTTCGATCAAGCGCGTGGCAAGGTGACGCCGCGCTGGCCCTGGTACTTGCCGGCGCGGTCTTTGTAGGACACTTCACAGGCCTCGTCAGACTGCAGGAACAGCATCTGCGCCACGCCTTCGTTGGCGTAGATTTTCGCCGGCAGGGTGGTGGTGTTGGAGAATTCCAGGGTCACGTGGCCTTCCCACTCAGGCTCAAGTGGCGTCACGTTGACGATAATGCCGCAGCGCGCGTAGGTGCTTTTACCCAGGCAGATGGTCAGCACGTCGCGGGGAATACGGAAGAATTCCACGGTGCGTGCCAGGGCAAAGGAGTTCGGCGGGATAATGCACACGTCGCTTTTCACATCGACGAAGCTCTTTTCGTCGAAGTTCTTCGGATCCACGATCGCCGAGTTGATGTTGGTGAACACCTTGAACTCGTCGGCGCAGCGCACATCGTAGCCGTAGCTGGAAACGCCGTACGAGATCACGCGGTCATCGCCTTCACCACGAATCTGACGCTCGACGAACGGTTCGATCATGCCGTGCTCTTGCGCCATGCGGCGAATCCACTTGTCCGATTTGATGCTCATGGCGGGTGTCCTGAATAGCGAGGTGGAAAAATTCTGTGGGGCATCTTACCGGGGCCGGCGTTGGGGTTCAAAGGGCGTCGGGCTTTTCTTGATGAACGCACCGGCTGCCATAAGGCGCGGCCAGCGGGGCCGGGCCCCGTATTGCCGCAACCGGTGTGTGTAAATACCACCGCCAGTCACGAAAATAGAGAAACCTTCGGAAATACCATTGGCACGTTCCGGAAAAAGGGTTAAGGTGGCGCCACTGTGCTGCTTGTGTCACTGAGAATCTCTACACGATATGTTGAATTTCGATCCAACCATCTCCAAGAATTTTTCCTGCTCTTTGCACTCAGTCTCGGCCAGGGCTTTTCCTGAGTCGCAGTTAACTTTGTCCAAGGAGATACACCATGTCTAATCGCCAAACTGGTACCGTTAAGTGGTTCAACGATGAAAAAGGCTTCGGCTTCATCACTCCACAATCCGGTGACGACCTGTTCGTTCACTTCAAAGCTATCCAATCCGACGGCTTCAAAAGCCTGAAAGAAGGCCAACAGGTTTCTTTCATCGCTACCCGCGGTCAGAAAGGCATGCAAGCTGAAGAAGTTCAAGTTATCTAACTTGTACTGACTCAGTCGAAAAGACCCCGCCCTTAAAAGCGGGGTTTTTTTATGCCTGGGATTTGGGCATAAATGAATAAAATGTCGTGCGCAAAAAATGTGGGAGGGGGCTTGCTCCCGATAGCGGCGTGCCAGTCGATACATCCAGTGACTGAACTACCGCTATCGGGAGCAAGCCCCCTCCCACATTCAAGCATTCAAGCGGCGTCGTTATTGAAACAACGACTCACTCGACAAGCCATTCTTCTCCAGGATCTCGCGCAAGCGCTTGAGCCCTTCCACCTGGATCTGCCGCACCCGCTCACGGGTCAGGCCAATCTCCAGGCCTACGTCCTCCAGCGTGCTGCTCTCATGGCCACGCAGGCCGAAGCGGCGAATCACCACCTCACGCTGCTTGTCCGTGAGCTCCGACAGCCACTGGTCAATGCTTTGGGAAAGATCATCGTCCTGCAGCAGCTCGCAGGGATCCGTAGGACGATCATCCGTCAGGGTGTCCAGCAGGGTTTTATCCGAGTCCGGACCCAGCGAGACGTCGACCGAAGACACACGCTCGTTAAGACCCAGCATGCGCTTGACCTCCCCTACCGGTTTTTCCAGCAGATTGGCGATTTCTTCGGGCGAGGGTTCATGATCGAGTTTTTGAGTGAGCTCACGTGCCGCCCGGAGGTAGACGTTGAGTTCCTTGACCACATGGATCGGCAACCGGATCGTGCGGGTCTGATTCATGATCGCCCGTTCGATGGTCTGGCGAATCCACCAGGTGGCATAGGTCGAGAAGCGGAAGCCCCGCTCAGGATCGAACTTCTCCACCGCCCGGATCAAGCCCAGGTTGCCCTCCTCGATCAGGTCCAACAAGGACAGCCCACGATTGACGTAGCGTCGGGCGATTTTCACCACTAGGCGCAGGTTGCTTTCAATCATGCGCTTGCGCCCAGCCGGATCACCCTTTTGCGACAAGCGCGCAAAATGGACTTCTTCTTCGGGAGTCAGCAGAGGGGAAAAGCCGATTTCATTGAGGTACAGCTGGGTCGCATCGAGCGCCCGCGTGTAATCAATGTATTTGTGTTGCTTTAACGCGGTGGAGTTCTTGGATTTGGTGCGAACTGAAGGTACAGCAGGTCCCTCATTCGACATCGATTCCGTAGCGATGCCGGTCTCCATAAGGAGAACCTCATCGTCGATGTCAAACTCCGGCGCTTCTTTACTGAGAGCCATTGTTATAGTCCTTTGGTGAGTTCGACCTCAAGCTCAAGCGACGCCTTTATCCTTGGCAACGCTGGAGCCTGTTCCTTCTACGTGAGGAACAGGCTGTGCAACATATCAACGACGGGGTAGGAATTGCAGTGGATCTACAGGCTTCCCTTGACGGCGAATCTCAAAGTGCAGTTTCACCCGGTCCGTACCAGTTGACCCCATTTCGGCAATTGTCTGTCCGACTTTGACCTGCTGCCCCTCCCGAACCAACAGCCTACGGTTGTGGCCGTAAGCACTGACGTAGGTATCGCTGTGTTTGATGATGACCAGTTCGCCGTAGCCCCGCAAACCACTCCCGGCGTACACCACCGTCCCATCAGACGCAGCTAAAACAGGCTGTCCCAAATCCCCGGCAATATCAATGCCTTTATTCAAACTGCCGTTTGAAGAGAATTTTCCAATTAACACTCCATTTGAGGGCCATCCCCAACCGGTCGGCGCAGGCCCTGCGGGGGGCAACGGCGCGGGTGCCGGCTTGTTCGCAGCACTCGGCGCAGCGGTACCCGCAGGCCGGGTAATGATGGTGGTTTTGCTCGAAGACGACGGCGAAGATCCGGTGTTTGTCACAACTGCCGTAGGGGTAGAACCGGTGCGACCGTCAAAGCGAATCGTCTGACCCGGATGTATCGTGTAGGGCACAGGAATATTGTTACGGGCTGCGAGGGCCTTGTAGTCCCAGCCATAACGGAAGGCAATCGAGAACAAGGTGTCGCCCTTGCGCACGACATACTGCCCGGTGGTCACCGTCGGCTTTTGTGGTGCAGCGTTATTGCGGTCAACCACCCGTGCACCGCTGCTTGGCGAGCTGGAACACCCTACCAGAAGGGAACCAAAGACAAGGCCAAGCACCAGTCGCTGAAAACTTGTTTTACTCATACGCTGCGCAAGACCTGTGAGACTCACCCGCCGCTCCCTTTGTGGTGGCTGAACATGAATGCCTGTATCAGGCTTGAAATATGACGCAAGTATAACTGGGCATTGAAGTTTTACCGTCACGCGACTGAAACGAATCATTCAGCGCGTTGAATCGCCCCGCCCATCATGTTGACTTGATAGACCCCGCCGTAAGACACATCCTCACCAACAGAATTCACTGCCCGCGAAAAATGATCAGGCCAGCGGGCCATTGAGCAACGGCACAAAACGCACGGCGCCGAGTACATGCCGGGAAAAACCATCGTCTTCACGGACAATAAGCATCAATTGTTGCACTTCACCTGACCCCACCGGAATGACCAGCCGCCCTCCCGGGGCCAGTTGATCGAGCAGTGCCTGCGGCACATCGGTGGCCACGGCAGTGACGATAATCCCGTTGTAGGGCGCCAGCGCCGGCCAGCCTTCCCAACCATCGCCCCAGCGGAATACCACGTTGCGCAGGTTCAGCTCCACCAGGCGTTCCTTGGCGCGGTCCTGCAGCACCTTGATGCGCTCCACCGAGAACACCCGCTCCACCAGTTGCGACAGCACCGCCGTCTGGTAGCCGGAACCGGTGCCAATCTCCAGCACCTTGTCCAACGGCCCCGCCGCCAGCAGCAGCTCGCTCATGCGCGCAACCATATAAGGCTGGGAGATGGTCTGGTTATGGCCGATGGGCAATGCCGTGTCTTCGTAGGCACGATGGGCCAAGGCTTCATCGACAAAGAGGTGCCGAGGCGTACGCCGGATCACTTCCAACACCTGGGCGTTGGAAAGCCCCTCTTCGTACAGGCGCTGGATCAAACGCTCACGGGTGCGCTGGGAGGTCATCCCGATGCCCCGGCGCAGCAGGTCGTCTTGTTCACGAGCCATCAGCGCAGCCCCTCCAGCCAGCCATCGAGACCACTGAAGGCATCACTGAAGGTGCGATCAAGTTGCAACGGGGTAATCGACACATAGCCTTGCATCACCGCGTGAAAGTCCGTGCCTGGGCCACCGTCTTCGGCATCGCCCGCTGCCGCGATCCAGTAGCCTTCCTTGCCACGCGGGTCGACGACCTTCAACGGCGCTGCCGCGCGGGCGCGATGGCCCAGGCGTGTAAGCTGGATACCGCGAATGTGGTCGAGGGGCAAATTGGGAATGTTGACGTTGAGCACCGTGCGCGGCGGCAGGTCCAGGGCGCCATGGGCCTCCACCAGCTTGCGCGCGAAATAGGCCGCGGTGGGCAGGTTGTCCAGTTGACGCGATGCCAACGAAAACGCAAACGAGGTCCGGCCGAGGAAGCGTCCTTCAAGCGCCGCCGCCACCGTGCCGGAATACAGCACGTCGTCGCCAAGGTTGGCGCCGAGGTTGATGCCCGACACCACCAGGTCCGGCTCCTGGTCCAACAAACTGTTGATCGCCAGGTGCACGCAGTCGGTGGGGGTGCCGTTCACACTGATGAAGCCATTGGCCAGAACCTGCGGGTGCAGCGGACGGTCGAGCGTCAGCGAACTGCTGGCGCCGCTCTTGTCCTGGTCGGGGGCAACCACCACGCACTCGGCGTAATCCTGCAGCGCAGCATAGAGCGCGGCAAGACCGGGTGCGGTGGCACCGTCATCGTTTGATATCAGAATACGCATGGGCTGTCCGTCTGCCCCACCGGCACCAGATCAACAAGCTCGCGCACCAAGACAGTGGCGAAGCATCCGGCCGGCAGGACGAATTCCAATTGCAGAATGTCAGGCCCGGGATAATGCCACGTCAACCCGCCAATGGGCAGTCGCAGAATGCGACGTTCCTGGCTCATGCCGGCACTCACCAGCCAATCACGCAGGTCGGCTTCACCGGCGGCAACCGCCTGCTCCAACTCAAACGTGGCGCCTGTCGCCGGAGAATCACCCTCGCCCCACTGCGGCCCGGTGGGGTGCAGGTCCAGGATCGCCAGGCGCGGGTCGCTGCACTCAGCCTCCCCCGCCGGAAAAAAGCTGCGGCTGTCGGTAAACGCCAGCAGATCACCCACTTGCGCGCGCTGCCAGGAACCGTCGGCGACACGTGCCGCCAACACTTTGTTGAAGAGGAAGCTACGCGCGGTGGACAACAACCGCGAACGCACATTGCGTTGCTCCGGCAGGGCCTTGCGCGCGGCCCATTCGCGGGCGTCGACGACATTGCCACCGTTGTGGCCAAAACGCTGGGTGCCGAAATAGTTGGGAATGCCGTACTGGGCAATCAATTGCAGCCGCGCGTCGATGGCGACGGTATCACCGGCCAATTGGGTCAGGCGCAAGGTAAAGCCGTTGGCCGAGTGCGCGCCACGTTGCAGCTTGCGCTTGTGGCGGGCGGTTTTCAGGATCCTGAGGGTGTCGTTTTCCGCAGCGCTCATGTCCGGATCGGCCTTGCCCGGCAGTTGTACGCTGAACCACTGGCGGGTCAACGCCTGACGGTCCTTGAGCCCGGCATAGCTGACGGTGCGCAACGGCACGCCAGCCGCCTTGGCGATACGCCGCGCGGCTTCCTCAGTATTGAGCCCGCGCTTCTCAACCCACAGCCACAGGTGCTCGCCTTCGCCGGTAAGCGGAATATCGAGCACTTCGTCGACCTGGAAATCTTCAGCCGTGGCCTTCAGGACCGCGCTGCCCAGGGCCTCGCCATAGGCACGCGGGCCCAGCAGTTGCAGGTCGTTCATGCGCGCAGCAACAAGGCGACGGAGTGCACCGCGATGCCCTCTTCACGACCGGTGAACCCGAGTTTTTCGGTGGTGGTGGCTTTCACGTTGACTTGATCCAATTCAATTTGCAGGTCTGCGGCAATCAGTGCGCGCATGGATTCGATATGCGGGGCCATTTTCGGCGCCTGGGCCACGATGGTGTTATCGACATTGCCGACCTTCCAGCCCTTGGCATGGATCAGGCCGACCACATGGCGCAGCAGGACACGGCTGTCCGCGCCCTTGAAGGTGGGATCGGTATCCGGAAAGTGCTTGCCGATATCGCCCAGTGCCGCCGCGCCGAGCAAGGCGTCGCTCAAGGCATGCAGGACAACGTCGCCGTCGGAATGAGCCAGCAACCCATGGTGGTGCGCAATGCGCACGCCGCCCAGGGTGATGAAATCGCCTTCAGCGAAACGGTGCACATCGTAGCCGTGGCCAATACGCATAAAAAAACGCCCCGATTTAATTCAGGGCGTGATTCTACCTACTTTTGCCTCACATTAACCGAGCAAAGCACGACCATGATGTCGCAAATGGTCTTCGATGAAGCTGGCGATAAAGAAGTAGCTGTGGTCGTAGCCGGGCTGCAGGCGCAGTTCCAGTGGATGGTTCGCCGCCTTGGCCGCTTGCTGCAAGGCTTCGGGCTTGAGCTGCACAGCGAGGAAATCGTCGCGGTCGCCCTGATCCACCAGCAAGGGCAGCTTTTGCGAGGCTTCGCTGATCAGCACACAGGCATCCCATTCGCGCCATTTGGAGCGTTCTTCACCCAGGTAACGGGAGAAGGCTTTCTGGCCCCACGGGCAATCCATCGGGTTGTTGATCGGCGAAAACGCCGACACCGACAGGTAACGCCCGGGGTTGCGCAAGGCACACACCAACGCACCGTGGCCGCCCATGGAGTGGCCGCTGATACCGCGTTTGTCCGAAGCCGGGAAATGCGCTTCAACCAATGCCGGCAATTCCTGCACCACGTAGTCATGCATCCTGTAGTGCTTGGCCCAAGGTTCCTGGGTGGCATTCAGGTAGAAGCCGGCACCCAGGCCAAAATCCCAGGCGTTGTCCGGGTCGCCCGGCACACCGGGGCCACGGGGGCTGGTGTCGGGCGCGACAATGATAAGCCCCAGTTCTGCGGCCATGCGCTGAGCACCGGCTTTCTGCATGAAGTTCTCATCGGTGCAGGTCAAGCCGGACAGCCAGTACAGCACCGGCAATTTGCCGCCCTGCTCCGCTTGCGGCGGCAGGTAGACGGCGAAAGTCATGTCGCAGCCGAGCACGTGGGAACTGTGTTTGTAGCGTTTGTGCCAGCCGCCAAAACTCTTCTGGCAGGAGATATTTTCCAGGGTCATGGGAGTGCTCCCAACTGCAAGTTGCAAGCCTCAAGCGGCAAGTAAGGCGTACACCCACTTGCTGCTGATAGCTTGCCGCTTGCCGCTGCTTCAAAAGTGAATGACGGTACGAATGCTCTTGCCTTCATGCATCAGGTCAAACGCTTTGTTGATGTCTTCCAGGCCCACGGTGTGGGTGATGAAAGTGTCCAGCGGAATCTCGCCGGTCTGGGCCATTTCCACGTAGCTTGGCAGTTCAGTACGGCCGCGTACGCCACCGAACGCCGAGCCACGCCAGACGCGACCGGTCACCAGTTGGAATGGGCGGGTGGAGATTTCCTGGCCGGCACCGGCAACCCCGATGATCACCGATTCACCCCAACCCTTGTGGCAGCACTCGAGCGCGGCACGCATCAGTTGCACGTTGCCGATGCACTCGAAGGAAAAGTCCACGCCGCCGTCAGTCAAATCGACAATCACGTCCTGGATCGGACGGTCATAGTCTTTCGGGTTGATGCAGTCGGTGGCGCCCAGTTGCTTGGCGATCTCGAACTTGGCCGGGTTGATGTCAATCGCAATGATACGGCCGGCCTTAGCCTTGACCGCACCGATCACGGCCGACAGGCCAATACCGCCAAGACCGAAGATCGCCACGGTGTCGCCCGGCTTGACCTTGGCGGTGTTGAGCACCGCACCGATGCCGGTGGTGACGCCACAGCCGAGCAGGCAGACCTTCTCCAGCGGCGCTTCTTTAGGAATCTTGGCGACGGAAATTTCCGGCAGCACGGTGTACTCGGAGAACGTCGAAGTCCCCATGTAGTGGAAAATCGGCTGCCCCTTGTAGGAAAAGCGCGTGGTGCCATCCGGCATCAGGCCTTTGCCTTGGGTGGAACGAATGGCCTGGCACAGGTTGGTCTTACCCGACAGGCAGAACTTGCACTTGCCGCACTCCGGGGTGTACAGCGGGATCACATGGTCGCCCACCGCCACCGAAGTCACGCCCTCGCCGATGGCTTCGACCACCGCACCGCCTTCATGGCCAAGGATGGACGGGAAGATGCCTTCCGGGTCGGCGCCGGAGAGGGTGTAGGCGTCGGTATGGCAAACCCCGGAGGCGACCACACGCAACAGCACTTCGCCCGCCTTGGGCATGGCCACATCGACTTCCACGATCTCGAGGGGTTTCTTGGCTTCAAAGGCAACGGCAGCGCGGGACTTGATCATCCGGGTTTCTCCAGGGCGTTAAAAATGATGGAGAGAGTGTAAAACATGGCTCCATGATTAATAATCCAGGCAAAAGCAAAACTTTATTGCTGTACAGGGATAATCGCCATGCTGGAGAACCGCTGGGAAGGCATCGATGAATTCGTTGCCGTCGCCGAATGCAACCAATTTACGGCGGCTGCCGAGCGGCTGGGTGTGTCTTCGTCCCACATCAGCCGCCAGGTGGCACGCCTGGAAGAGCGCCTGCAAACGCGGTTGCTGTATCGCAGTACCCGTAAGGTGACGCTGACTGAAGCGGGTCAGACCTTTCTGCAACATTGCCAGCGCCTACAGGACGGCCGCGAAGAAGCCCTGCGCGCCGTGGGTGACCTGACCAGCGAACCGAAAGGCATGTTGCGCATGACCTGCGCGGTGGCCTATGGCGAGCGGTTTATCGTGCCACTGGTGACGCGGTTCATGGGCCTGTACCCACAATTGCGGGTGGACATCGAACTGAGCAACCGTCAATTGGATCTGGTGCACGAAGGACTCGACCTGGCGATTCGCCTGGGGCGATTGCAGGATTCGCGCATGGTCGCCAGCCGCCTCGCGCCTCGGCGCATGTACCTGTGCGCGTCGCCGTCCTACCTGGCCCGGTATGGTCGGCCACATAGTTTGTCGGAATTGAGTCGGCATAATTGCCTGATCGGCAGCTCGGACATTTGGCAACTGGCCCAGGACGGGAGGGAATTTTCCCAGAGAGTGCAAGGCAACTGGCGCTGCAACAGTGGGCAAGCGGTGTTGGATGCGGCGTTGCAAGGGGTGGGATTGTGCCAACTGCCGGACTATTACGTACTGGAGCATCTGCACAGCGGCGCGCTGGTGTCGCTGCTGGAGGCGCATCAGCCACCGAATACGGCGGTGTGGGGGCTGTATCCGCAACAACGGCACTTGTCGCCGAAGGTCAGGAAGTTGGTGGATTTCTTGAAAGAGGGCTTGGCCGAGCGGCCAGAGTACAGCGGTTGATTAACGACGATTCGCCCAACGCAACCGCAGCCACTCCAGGTCTTCCGGCCGGGTCACCTTGATATTGTCCGAGCGCCCTTCGACCAAGCGCGGCGCCTGCCCGGACCACTCCATGGCCGAGGCTTCATCGGTGATCACTGCATCGGCCACCAGGCTATCAGCCAATGCGCGGTGCAAGGCCCCGAGGCGGAACATCTGCGGTGTATAGGCTTGCCAGATCAAGCTGCGGTCGACGGTTTCCACCACCCGCCCCTGCTTGTCGACGCGCTTGAGGGTATCGCGGGCCGGCACGGCCAGCAGACCGCCGACCGGGTCGTTCGCCAGTTCGGTGAGCAACTTATCCAGATCATCGCGACTCAGATTCGGCCGCGCCGCATCGTGGACCAGTACCCAATCGTCATCGCTGGCGCCCAGGGCATTGAGTTGCAGCAACGCATTGAGCACCGAGCCAGAACGCTCCGAACCACCGTCCGCACGCACGATACGCGGGTCAGCGGCACATGCCAGGCTTGGCCAATACGGGTCATCAGCAGCAAGACTGACCACCAACCCCTTGAGGTTGGGATGATCGAGAAAACAGCCAAGGCTGTGTTCGAGAATAGTGCGCCCGCCCAACTGCAAGTATTGCTTGGGACGGTCCGCGGCCATACGGGCACCGACGCCCGCGGCAGGTATCACGGCCCAGAAGGCCGGCAAACGGTAACTCATTGGGCCAACTGGTAGAGGGTTTCGCCCTCCTTGACCATGCCCAACTCATGACGGGCCCGTTCTTCAACGGTCTCGGTACCCTTTTTCAGCTCAAGCACTTCAGCATCGAGGACGCGGTTGCGCTCCAGCAGGCGTTCGTTCTCGGCGTGCTGGTCGGCAATTTGCTGGGTCAGGTCTTTTACCTGCGCAAAGCTGCCATTACCTACCCATAGGCGGTACTGCAGGCCAGCCAGCAACAAGAGCAAGACGAGGAACAACCAATTGGGACTGCGCATCGAATATCGGGTATCCAGTGGAAAAACACGCCATGCAAAACTTTTACAGCAACTGATAGCACGAAGCCTGGAAGAACCAGGCTTGTGCTTGATCGCCATCAGATTAGCGTCGAAACTCGCACCTTCGTGATCTTTCCGACGCAATCCACCGACTTTTTACCACTTACCGATCAGCCGCGAAACTCGCCGCGACCGTTGTACTTGGCTTTGCCGGCCAGTTGCTCTTCGATACGCAACAATTGGTTGTACTTGGACACACGGTCAGAGCGGCACAGGGAGCCGGTCTTGATCTGGCCCGCCGAAGTGCCCACGGCCAGGTCGGCGATGGTCGAATCTTCGGTTTCGCCGGAGCGGTGCGAGATCACGGCAGTGTAGCCCGCAGCCTTGGCCATCTGGATAGCTTCCAGGGTTTCGGTCAGGGTGCCGATCTGGTTGAACTTGATCAGGATCGAGTTGGCGATCTTTTTGTCGATGCCTTCTTTCAGGATCTTGGTGTTGGTCACGAACAGGTCGTCACCCACCAGCTGGACTTTTTCGCCGATCTTGTCGGTGAGGATCTTCCAGCCATCCCAGTCGGACTCGTCCAGGCCGTCTTCGATCGAGATGATCGGGTAGCGCTGGGTCAGGCCCTTCAGGTAGTCGGCAAAGCCTTCGGAGTTGAACACCTGGCCTTCACCGGACAGGTTGTATTTGCCATCTTCGTAGAACTCGCTGGCAGCGCAGTCCAGGGCCAGGGTCACGTCGGTGCCCAGTGTGTAGCCGGCGTTGGCCACGGCTTCGGAGATCACTTTCAGTGCATCTTCGTTGGACGCCAGGTTCGGTGCGAAACCACCTTCGTCACCCACGGCAGTGCTCAGGCCACGAGCTTTCAGCACGGCTTTGAGGTGATGGAAAATCTCGGTGCCCATGCGCAGGCCTTCGGAGAAGGTCTTGGCGCCGACCGGCTGCACCATGAATTCCTGGATGTCGACGTTGTTATCGGCATGCTCGCCACCGTTGATGATGTTCATCATCGGAACCGGCATCGAGTAGACACCCGGCGTACCGTTCAGGTTGGCGATGTGGGCGTAAAGCGGCAGGTCCTGGTCCTGGGCGGCGGCCTTGGCAGCAGCCAGGGACACGGCGAGGATGGCGTTGGCGCCGAGGCTGCCTTTGTTTTCAGTGCCGTCGAGCTTGATCATCGCGTGGTCCAGGGCTTTCTGGTCCAGCGGGTCCTTGCCCAGCAGCAGGTCACGGATCGGGCCGTTGATGTTGGCTACAGCCTTGAGGACACCCTTGCCCAGGTAACGGCTCTTGTCGCCATCACGCAGTTCCAGCGCTTCGCGCGAACCTGTGGAGGCACCGGACGGCGCGCAGGCGCTGCCGATGATGCCGTTATCGAGAAGCACGTCGGCTTCGACGGTGGGGTTACCACGGGAGTCGAGAACTTCACGACCTTTGATGTCGACGATTTTTGCCATTGTTGTAAACACTCCAAAGTTGACGAAAACGACGCAGCTGAAGGAAATCTTTTGACCGACCGCAAGGGTGGAACAACGGGGCAGGCTTGCAGGCGACAAGGCTCAGGCCCGTAGGCCTGAGCGTAAAGCGTGGGAAAGTCTACCGGAGAATCAACGCTTACGCGGTCTCTACCGTCGGAAAACTCTTGACCAGTTCGTCCAACTGCTTGAGCTGGGCCAGGAATGGCTCCAGCTTGTCCAGGCGCAGGGCGCATGGGCCGTCGCATTTGGCGTTGTCCGGGTCCGGGTGGGCTTCGAGGAACAGGCCCGCCAGGGACTGGCTGATGCCGGCCTTGGCCAGGTCCAGTACCTGGGCACGGCGCCCACCGGCGGAATCGGCACGACCACCGGGCATTTGCAGCGCGTGGGTCACGTCGAAGAACACCGGGTATTCGAACTGCTTCATGATGCCGAAACCGAGCATGTCCACCACGAGGTTGTTGTAGCCGAAGCTAGAACCACGCTCGCAGAGGATCAACTGGTCGTTACCCGCTTCCACGCACTTGTTCAGGATGTGTTTCATCTCCTGGGGCGCGAGGAACTGGGCTTTCTTGATATTGATCACCGCACCGGTCCTGGCCATCGCGACCACGAGGTCGGTCTGGCGCGACAGGAAGGCCGGCAGCTGGATGATGTCGCACACCTCGGCGACCACGGCAGCCTGTTCAGGCTCGTGGACGTCGGTGATGATCGGCACGCCGAAGGCTTGCTTTATGTCCTGGAAGATACGCATGCCTTCTTCAAGGCCCGGGCCGCGATAGGAGGTCACGGACGAACGGTTGGCCTTGTCGAAGCTGGCCTTGAACACGTAAGGAATACCCAGTTTCTCGGTAACCTTTACGTACTCTTCACAGACCTGCATCGCCATGTCACGGCTTTCCAGCACGTTCATGCCGCCGAACAGCACCATGGGCTTGTCGTTGGCAATCTCGATGTCGCCTACGCGAATGATCTTCTGGGCCATCAGGTTTACGCCTTCTTCTGGTGTTGCGTCAGTGCAGCCTTGACGAAACCGCTGAACAACGGGTGACCGTCGCGCGGTGTCGAGGTGAACTCAGGGTGGAACTGGCAAGCGACGAACCATGGATGATCCGGGGCCTCGACCACTTCAACCAGCGCGCCATCACCGGAGCGACCGGAGATTTTCAGGCCAGCCTCTTTGATCTGCGGCAGCAGGTTGTTGTTCACTTCGTAGCGGTGACGGTGACGTTCGACGATCACGTCCTTGCCATAGCAGTCGTGAACCAGGGAACCCGGCTCCAGCAGGCAGTCTTGCGCGCCAAGGCGCATGGTGCCGCCCAGGTCGGAGCTTTCGGTACGGGTTTCGACGGCGCCGGTGGCGTCTTCCCACTCGGTGATCAGGCCCACGACCGGGTGGCCGCTCTTGCTGTCGAACTCGGTGGAGTTGGCGTCTTTCCAGCCCATCACGTTACGGGCGAACTCGATAACGGCCACTTGCATGCCCAGGCAGATGCCCAGGTACGGCACCTTGTTCTCGCGAGCGTACTGCACGGCAGTGATCTTGCCTTCCACGCCACGCAGGCCGAAACCGCCTGGAACGAGGATCGCATCGACACCTTCGAGCAGCGCGGTGCCCTGGTTCTCGATGTCTTCGGAATCGATGTAGCGCAGGTTGACCTTGGTACGGTTGCTGATACCCGCGTGGCTCATCGCTTCGATCAGCGACTTGTACGCGTCCAGCAGTTCCATGTACTTGCCGACCATGGCGATGGTGACTTCGTGCTCAGGGTTGAGCTTGGCGTCAACCACGGCTTCCCACTCGGACAGATCCGCGCCGTTGCACTGCAGGCCGAAACGCTCGACCACAAAATCATCCAGGCCTTGCGAATGCAGGATGCCCGGGATCTTGTAGATGGTGTCGGCGTCTTCGAGGGCGATCACTGCACGTTCTTCAACGTTGGTGAACTGCGCGATCTTGCGACGCGAGGAAATATCGATCGGGTGGTCGGAGCGGCACACCAGCACGTCCGGCTGCAGGCCGATGGAACGCAGTTCCTTGACCGAGTGCTGGGTAGGCTTGGTTTTGGTTTCGCCGGCGGTGGCGATGTAAGGCACCAACGTGAGGTGCATCAGCATCGCGCGCTTGGCGCCGACTTCGAAACGCAACTGGCGGATGGCTTCGAGGAACGGCTGGGATTCGATGTCACCCACGGTGCCACCGATCTCGACCATCGCCACGTCGGCATCGCCTGCACCCTTGATGATACGGCGCTTGATTTCGTCGGTGATGTGCGGGATCACCTGGATGGTTGCACCCAGGTAGTCACCACGGCGCTCTTTGCGCAGCACGTGCTCGTAGACGCGGCCAGTGGTGAAGTTGTTGTTCTGGGTCATGGTCGTGCGGATGAACCGCTCGTAGTGGCCCAGGTCCAGGTCGGTCTCGGCGCCGTCGTGTGTGACGAACACTTCACCGTGCTGGAACGGGCTCATGGTGCCCGGGTCGACGTTGATGTACGGGTCCAGCTTGAGCATGGTGACTTTAAGCCCCCGCGCCTCCAGGATGGCCGCCAATGAAGCGGAGGCAATGCCTTTCCCCAATGAAGAAACAACACCGCCCGTGACGAATATGTAGCGCGTCATGAAAAACCCTAGAAGTCTGCGTTAAAGCGGTCCGAGCCGCCGGGGAAAGCGAAGAGAGGCCGAAGCCCCCGATCACCTGCATTAATCACAGTGCACCTTTCAAAAAAACCGCCGCGTTGTGACAGACCAGCAGTGAAACTGCCGGTACGTTGATCGCTACACATTTTTTGGAATCGCCCAGCAAAGACTGCTTGGTAATCGGCAACTGCTGCGATTCAGGCGAATCCACAGAAGTTGTATCAAGAAGGGAGCGTAGTCTACCGGAAAGGCGCTATCAGCTCAAACCTTGATCGCAGCTCCGTGGCATCCAATGTAATTGCCAAGCTTCACTCGGTGCGGCCCAGAGTCCAGCGAGGAGGGGCACACCGAGCAATTGCTCGCCCTGATACAGCAGCGGCAATCTGCCACGGATGAAGCCCGGCACCCCCTGTTCATTAAGCAGGCGCTTCAAGTCACGCCGGCCTCGGCCTGGTAGTTCAAGCATTTCGCCGCCCTGGCGATAACGGACCTCCAGCGGGCCTTCGGGCACCTCGCCGCTCATTTCCAGCAGGCCATTACCGGGTAACTCTAGTGGCTTTTGCGGATCAGGCCAGCTCACCGATGCGTGGGAAAACTCCGACCAGCCGCGAGGCAACCACCAGATGCGTGCGCCACAACGTTGCAAATCTCCATCAGCCAGACGCCATAAGGGCTGTGCGTCGCCCTTGGCGTCGCGCAGGGAATACCAGCCGGCCCAATGGTCGCTGTCGGGTAACCGGGTCAACGGCGCCAGCCAATGTCGCAGGACATTGCGCTGACGAGCATCGGAAAGTTCGCGCAGTGGACCAAGGACCAATGATGGCACCGCCAGCCAAGGAAACCGCGAAGGCTGATCGGCGGCTTGCAGGTCCATGCAGGCCAATTCGCCCAGCAGCGCCTGGGCTTCACCGAGGTGGTCGGCAGTCCGGGCCAGACTGCAGATGGCTTGGGGCCAACGCGCCGTCAGCGTCGGGATCACGCGGTGACGCAGGTAATTACGGGAGAAACGTGGATCGGTGTTGGAAGGATCTTCAATCCACTTGAGTTGATGCTCATCGCCGTAGGCTTCCAGCTCGGCGCGCGAGAGCTCCAGCAACGGCCGCACCAGGAAACCACCTGCCAACGGGCGATGCGCAGGCATTGCGGCGAGCCCTCGCACTCCGGCACCGCGCAGCAGACGGAATAGCAGCGTTTCGGCTTGATCATCGCGATGCTGGCCGGTGAGTAACACTTCCCCTGCCCCGATCACCTCGGTAAACGCCCGGTAACGCGCATCACGCGCTGCACGCTCAAGACTGGCGCCGGGCTGCACGTGCACGCGCATGACCCGCAAGGGGACGCCCAGGCTGTCGCACACCGACTGGCAATGACCTGGCCAGGCGTCGGCGACAGCCTGCAGGCCATGATGGACATGGACAGCGCTTAGAGGCGGAAGGGCTTCGGCGTTGGCCAGGAGATGCAGCAGGACAGTGGAATCAAGACCACCGGAGAAGGCGATATGCCAAGCCGGGGCGTTGCGCCAGGGGGCCAGGGCGTGCAGGAGCTTGGCGGATAAAGTCGGTTTCATCACAGGTTACCGCCGCAAATCTGGAATACCCAAGCCAAGCATACACAAAGCAAATGTGGGAGGGGGCTTGCCCCCCGATAGCGGAGCATCAGCCAATGAATACAGTGACTGACACTCAGCAATCGGGGGCAAGCCCCCTCCCACATTAGTGCTGCTGCGACCTTAGAGACCGTAGCTCATCAGGCGCTCGTAGCGACGGGCCAGCAGCGCTTCGTTATCCAGCTTTTTGAGCATCGCCAGTTGCGAACCCAGTTCGGCACGGATAGTGGCAGCGGCGGCGGCCGGATCGCGGTGGGCGCCGCCCAATGGCTCGGCGATCACTTTGTCGACGATACCCAGGCCCTTGAGGCGATCGGCAGTGATGCCCATGGCTTCGGCAGCGTCCGGCGCCTTCTCTGCGGTTTTCCACAGGATCGAGGCGCAACCTTCCGGCGAGATCACCGCGTAGGTCGAATATTGCAGCATGTTCAGCTGATCGCAGACGCCAATGGCCAGTGCACCGCCGGAACCACCTTCACCAATCACGGTAGCGATGATCGGGGTTTTCAGGCGGGCCATCACTCGCAGGTTCCAGGCAATCGCTTCGCTCTGGTTGCGCTCTTCGGCATCGATACCCGGGTAAGCACCCGGGGTGTCGATGAAAGTCAGGATCGGCATCTTGAAGCGCTCGGCCATTTCCATCAGGCGGCACGCCTTGCGGTAGCCTTCCGGACGCGGCATGCCGAAGTTGCGGCGTACTTTCTCGCGCACTTCACGGCCTTTCTGGTGACCGATGACCATGACCGGCTGGTCGTCCAGGCGAGCGATACCGCCCACGATGGCCGCGTCGTCGGAGAAATGGCGATCGCCGTGCAGCTCGTCGAACTCGGTGAAGATGTGCTGAATGTAGTCCAGGGTATACGGACGGCGCGGGTGGCGGGCCAGGCGCGCGATCTGCCAGCTGGTCAGCTTGCCGAAGATGTCTTCGGTGAGCGTGCTGCTCTTGTCTTGCAGGCGAGCGATCTCATCGCCGATATTCAGCGAATTGTCATTGCCGACCAGGCGCAGCTCTTCGATCTTGGCTTGCAGGTCAGCGATCGGCTGTTCGAAATCAAGAAAATTCGGGTTCATAAGCGTCCGTCTTGGGTCGACGGCCAAGGGTTGCCTGGCCAGCCGGTTGTCTATTCGCGCCCTACCTTAAGGGAGAGGCGCGTTTAGGTCGAGATTAAATGTTCAGCCGAGGTCAGGCGTTCTGACCGTCAACGGTATTGGAGGAAGACGTTGTCACGGCCGAACTGGTCACGCAAAGCTTGAATCAAGCCGTCAGCGGGATCAATTCGCCACGTCTCGCCAAACTGCAACATGGCCTTGGCGTCGTTGCCGGTGTACTCCATGGTCACCGGGCAGGCGCCACGATGACGCTTGAGCAGGTCACCCAACCAGCGTAGCTGATCGCCCTTGAGGGCTTCGGTCTTCACCTTCAGGCGCAGGCTTTCGGCCAGGTTGGTGCGCGCATCTTCCATGCTCATCACCCGCTTGATCCGCAGGCGCAAGCCGCCGGAGAAGTCATCGTTGCTGACCTCCCCTTCCACCACCACCATGGCGTCGGTTTGCAGCAGCGATTGCGCAGAGTGAAAGGCGTCGGCAAACAGCGACGCCTCGATCCGGCCCGAGCGGTCGTCGAGGGTGATAAAGCCCATCTTGTCGCCCTTTTTGTTTTTCATCACCCGCAGGGCGATGATCATGCCGGCGACGGTCTGGGTATCCCGCGCCGGTTTCAGGTCGATGATGCGTTGACGAGCGAAACGACGGATCTCGCCTTCATATTCGTCAATCGGGTGACCGGTGAGGTACAGGCCCAAGGTGTCTTTCTCACCCTTGAGGCGCTCCTTGAGGGTCAGTTCCTTGGCCTTGCGGTGGTTGGCGTACACATCCGCATCTTCTTCGACGAACAACCCGCCAAACAGGTCGGCGTGGCCGCTGTCGTGGGTGCGGGCGGTCTGTTCGGCGGCCTTGATCGCTTCTTCCATGGCGGTGAGCAGCACCGCGCGATTGCGATCGATATTCGCCTGATACGCCTTCGGCTCATCGTGGAAATACGGCCCGAGACGGTCGAGCGCACCGCTGCGGATCAGGCCATCGAGGGTACGTTTGTTGATGCGCTTGAGGTCAACCCGTGCGCAGAAGTCGAACAGATCCTTGAACGGCCCGTCCTGGCGCGCTTCGGTGATGGCTTCCACCGGGCCTTCGCCCACGCCCTTGATCGCGCCCAGGCCATAGATGATGCGACCTTCGTCGTTCACCGTGAACTTGAACTCCGAGGCGTTCACGTCCGGTGCGTCGAGGCGCAGCTTCATGGTGCGCACTTCCTCGATCAAGGTCACGACCTTGTCGGTGTTGTGCATATCCGCCGAGAGTACCGCAGCCATGAACGGCGCCGGGTAGTGGGCTTTCAGCCAGGCCGTCTGGTACGACACCAGGCCGTAGGCGGCGGAGTGGGATTTGTTGAAGCCATAACCGGCGAATTTTTCCACCAGGTCGAAAATGTTACCGGCCAGGTCGGCGTCGATATTGTTGGTGGCGCACCCTTCAATGAAACCGCCGCGTTGCTTGGCCATTTCCTCGGGCTTTTTCTTACCCATGGCCCGCCGCAGCATGTCCGCGCCACCGAGGGTGTAGCCGGCCATCACCTGGGCGATCTGCATCACCTGTTCCTGGTACAGGATGATGCCGTAGGTCGGCGCCAATACAGGCTTGAGGCCTTCGTACTGGTAATCGGAGTGCGGGTACGCCAACTCGGCGCGGCCGTGCTTACGGTTGATGAAGTCATCCACCATGCCCGATTGCAGCGGGCCCGGACGGAACAGGGCCACCAGTGCGATCAAGTCTTCCAGGCAGTCGGGCTTGAGCTTTTTGATCAGCTCTTTCATGCCGCGGGATTCAAGCTGGAACACCGCCGTGGTTTCGGCTTTTTGCAGCAAGGTGTAGGTCGGCTTGTCGTCCAGCGGGATGAAGGCGATATCCAGCGGTTCTTCGTTGACCTTGGCGCGGTCGCGGTTGATGGTCTTGAGCGCCCAGTCGATGATCGTCAGGGTGCGCAGGCCGAGGAAGTCGAACTTCACCAGGCCGGCCGCCTCCACATCGTCCTTGTCGAACTGGGTGACCAGGCCGCCGCCCTCTTCATCGCAATAGATAGGCGAAAAATCAGTCAGCTTGGTCGGCGCGATCACCACGCCACCGGCGTGCTTACCGACGTTACGCACCACGCCCTCGAGCTTGCGCGCCATCTCCCAGATTTCGGCGGCCTCTTCATCGACCTTGATGAAGTCGCGCAGGATCTCTTCCTGCTCGTAGGCTTTTTCCAGGGTCATGCCGACTTCGAACGGGATCATCTTCGACAGGCGGTCCGCCAGGCCGTAGGACTTTCCCTGCACCCGCGCTACGTCACGGATAACCGCCTTGGCCGCCATGGAACCGAAGGTGATGATCTGGCTCACGGCGTTGCGGCCGTATTTCTCGGCCACGTATTCGATCACACGGTCGCGGCCGTCCATGCAGAAGTCGACGTCGAAGTCGGGCATGGAGACCCGTTCCGGGTTCAGGAACCGTTCGAACAGCAGGTCATATTCCAGGGGGTCGAGGTCGGTGATCTTCTGTACATAGGCGACCAGCGAGCCGGCACCCGACCCCCGGCCCGGACCTACCGGCACGCCGTTGCTCTTGGCCCACTGGATAAAGTCCATCACGATCAGGAAGTAACCGGGGAACCCCATCTGGATGATGATATCCAGCTCGAAATTCAGCCGATCGACATAGACCTGGCGCTTGGCCTCGTAATCTTCGGTGGTGTCCTTGGGCAGCAGGACGGAGAGACGCTCCTCCAGACCATCAAACGACACCTTGCGGAAATACTCGTCGATGGTCATGCCATCGGGAATCGGGAAGTTGGGCAAAAAGTGCTTGCCCAGCTTCACTTCGATATTGCAGCGCTTGGCAATCTCGACGGAGTTTTCCAGGGCCTCGGGCAGGTCGCTGAACAGCTCGGCCATTTCGTCCGCGCTCTTGAGGTACTGCTCTTCGCTGTAGTTCTTGGAACGACGCGGGTCATCCAGGGCCCGGCCTTCACCGATGCACACGCGGGTTTCGTGGGCCTCGAAATCTTCCTTCTTGATAAAGCGCACATCGTTGGTCGCCACCAAGGGCGCGCCCAGCTTGTCGGCCAGGGCTACGGCGGCGTGCAGATGCTCTTCATCGTTGGGGCGGTTGGTGCGCTGGACTTCCAGGTAGAAACGGTCGGGGAAGACCTGCATCCACTCCCTCGCCAGCACTTCGGCTTCATGGGGATTGCCACCCAGCAGTGCGATACCGATCTCGCCCTCCTTGGCGGCCGACAGCATGATCAGGCCTTCGCTGGCCTCGGCGACCCATTCGCGCTCGATGATGATCGAGCCGTTGCGCTGGCCGTCGATAAAGCCACGGGAAATCAATTCGGTGAGGTTGCGATAACCCACGCCATTCATCGCCAGCAGGCTGATGCGGCTCAGGGGGTTATCCGGGTCTTTGTTGGACAGCCACAGGTCGGCGCCGCAGATCGGCTTGATGCCGGCGCCCATGGCGTTCTTGTAGAACTTGACCAGGGAGCACATGTTGTTCTGATCGGTAACCGCGACCGCAGGCATGTTCATGCCCACCAGGGTCTTGACCAGCGGTTTGATCCGTACAAGGCCGTCGACCAGGGAGTATTCAGTGTGCAGGCGCAGGTGAACGAATGAAGCCGGCATAGTGATCCTGTCCAGAAACTTAGAAACAACAAGGCCCGGGATTGTACCGGGCCTTGGCAAAAACATCAGCCTTGCGACTAAACCTCGCTGAGGTTCTCGCGCAGCTCATAAGCCTGGCGCACCGGGGCAAACGAGCGCCGATGGATCGGCGTTGGGCCGAGACGGGCCAGGGCTTCCAGATGAACGGGCGTCGGATAGCCTTTATGGCCCCCGATGCCGTAGCCGGGGTAAATCAATTCGAAGGCAGCCATTTCACGGTCTCGGCTGACCTTGGCCAGGATCGACGCGGCGGCAATGGCTGGAACCTTGCTATCGCCCTTGACCACCGCCTCAGCCGGCATCGCCAGCTTCGGGCAACGGTTGCCGTCGATCATCGCCAGTTTTGGCGTGATATGCAGGCCTTCAACGGCACGCTGCATGGCCAGCATCGTGGCGTGCAGGATGTTCAATTCGTCGATTTCTTCGACTTCGGCCCGGGCGATATGCCAGCTCAAGGCCTTTTCACAGATTTCGTCGTAGAGTTTTTCACGACGCGCTTCGGTGAGTTTTTTCGAGTCGTTGAGGCCCAGGATCGGGCGGTTCGGATCCAGGATCACGGCCGCCGTCACCACCGCGCCACACAGCGGGCCGCGCCCCACTTCGTCAACGCCGGCCACCAGTTCGTGGGTTTGGGCAACCAGGCTGAAATCCAGGCCTATTTGCGTGCTCATAAAGCTTCCTGTTTTTGGCCGATCAAGGTCAATACCGCGTCGGCCGCCTGGTTCGATGCATCACGGCGCAGGGTGCGGTGAATGTCGTCAAAACCGCGGGTCTGTTCTTCGCCGCCGTCGATCAAGGGTAGTAGGGTTTGCGCGAGGGCTTCGGGCGTTGCATCGTCCTGCAACAACTCCGGCACCAACAGACGCTGGGCCAGCAAGTTGGGCAAGGAGATGTAGGGACTTTTGACCATGCGCTTGAGAATCCAGAAAGTCAGTGGCGCCAGGCGATAGGCCACGACCATCGGGCGCTTGTAGAGCAGGGCCTCCAAGGTCGCGGTACCTGAAGCGATCAGCACCGCATCACAGGCCGCCAGGGCCAGGTGCGACCGACCGTCGAGCAGGGTCAATGGCAGATTGCGACCGACCAGCAGTGTCTCGATTTGTGCACGCCGTTGCGGGCTGGCGCAGGGCAACACGAACCGTACCCCGGGCTTCAAGGCTTGAAGGCGCTCGGCAGCATCGAAAAACACGCTGGCAAGACGGCCCACTTCGCCGCCTCGACTGCCCGGCATCAGCGCAACGAGCGGGCCTTCGGGCAACCCCAGTTCGGCACGCGCGGCTGCGCGGTCAGCCTGCAAAGGAATGCTGTCGGCCAGGGTATGCCCGACAAACCTTACCGGCACGCCCTTCTCCTCGTAGAACCTGGCTTCGAACGGCAACAGGGTCAACATCAGGTCGCAGCCTTCGCGGATCTTCAACACACGCTTCTGCCGCCACGCCCACACAGAGGGGCTGACGTAGTGCACGGTCTTGATCCCGGCCTGACGCAACTTGAGTTCGATATTGAGGGTGAAGTCCGGCGCATCGATGCCGATAAAGACATCGGGCTTTTCTTCGATCAACGTCTGGATCAGCAGCTTGCGACGAGCCAGGAGCTCACGCAGGCGACCCAGCACCTCGACCAGGCCCATGACCGACAGACGCTCCATAGGGAAGTACGACGTCAGGCCTTCGGCCTGCATCAGCGGGCCGCCGACGCCGATAAACTCCACCGCAGGGTGCCGGGCCTTGAGTGCCCGCATCAGACCTGCGCCCAAAATGTCGCCGGAAGCTTCTCCGGCCACCAGCGCGATACGCAGAGTAGCCATGATCAGCGGGTGATGCCGCGGGTCGACGCCTGGATCGAGTCACGGAACACCGCGACTTCCGGAAACAACGCTGCCGGCTCGGCCAGTTGGATCAACGCCTGGTCCACCGTCAGCCCCTGACGGTAGACCACCTTGTAGGCGCGGCGCAGGGCGTGGATCGCCTCTTCGCTGAAGCCACGACGGCGCATGCCTTCGAAGTTCATGCTGCGGGCTTCGGCCGGGTTGCCGAACACCGTGACGAACGCCGGAACGTCCTTGCCGATGGCAGTGCCCATGCCGGAAAAGCTGTGGGCGCCAATATGGCAATACTGATGCACCAGGGTAAAACCGGACAGGATCGCCCAATCGTCAACGTGTACATGGCCAGCCAACGCGGTGTTGTTGACCAGGATGCAGTGGTTGCCGATCACGCTGTCATGACCGATATGGGCATAGGCCATGACCAGGTTGTGATCACCCAGCGTGGTCTCGGCACGATCCTGCACGGTGCCACGGTGAATGGTCACGCCTTCACGGATGATGTTGTGATCACCGATTACCAGGCGGGTTTCTTCACCCTTGTACTTCATGTCCGGGGTGTCTTCGCCTACCGAGGAAAACTGGTAGATGCGGTTATGTTTGCCAATGCGGGTCGGACCCTTGAGGATCACGTGCGGCCCGATGACAGTCCCCTCGCCGATTTCCACACCTGCGCCGATGATCGACCAGGGGCCGACCTCAACGTCGGCGGCCAGTACGGCCGACGGATCGATGATTGCGCGAGGGTCAATCAAACTCATAGTTTGCGTTCCGCACAGATGATCTCGGCAGAGCAAACCGGCTTGCCATCTACCGAGGCCTGGCATTCGAACTTCCAGATCTGGCGCTTGCAGCTGATGAACTTGGCTTCCAGGATCAACTGGTCACCCGGGGTAACCGGGTTGCGAAAGCGCAACTTGTCGGAGCCGACGAAATAGTAAAGCGTGCCGTCGGCAGGCTTGAGGTCGAGCATTTTGAAACCAAGGATACCGGCAGCCTGGGCCATTGCTTCGATGATCAATACGCCCGGCATGATGGGATGCGCGGGAAAGTGACCGTTGAAGAACGGTTCGTTGATGCTGACATTCTTGTAGGCACGAATGCGCTTTTCCTCAACATTGAGGTCCACTACACGGTCCACCAGCAGGAACGGGTAACGGTGAGGCAGGTATTCGCGAATCTCGTTGATGTCCATCATTTCGGGGGGAAGCCTGTAATAAAGATTGGGGGCGGGCGACTAAACGCACGCCCCGCTAGCAAATCAAGGAGGCAGTCTAGCGGCTGTGCACACTTGATATGGAAATGGTATCAGCCTTCTGATGAAGCATTACCGCCAGGGGTCACGTCCCCAACACGCTTTTCCAGCTGTTTGAGACGTCGAGCCATGTCGTCGAGCTGCCTCAAACGTGCTGCGCTCTTGCGCCATTCAGCTGCGGGCTGCATGGCGGTACCAGATGAGTAGGCCCCCGGTTCGGTAATCGAGTGGGTCACCATGGTCATACCGGTGATGAAAACGTTGTCGCAAATATCGATATGCCCCACCAGCCCTACGCCACCGGCGAGCATGCAATGCTTGCCGATCCGGGTGCTGCCGGAAATGCCTACACACGCGGCCATGGCGGTGTGATCGCCAATCTGCACGTTGTGGGCGATCTGGATCTGGTTGTCGAGCTTCACGCCGTTACCGATCACGGTATCGGCCAGGGCTCCGCGATCGACAGCCGTGTTGACACCGATTTCCACGTCGTCGCCGATCAATACACCGCCGACCTGGGCAATCTTGTGCCAGACGCCCTTGGCGTTGGCAAAACCGAAGCCTTCACCACCGATCACGGCACCCGACTGAATGACCACACGTTCACCGATGCGCACGTCGTGGTACAGGGTCACGCGAGGTGCCAGCCAACCGTCGGCGCCGATTACACAGCGAGCGCCGATAAAGCAATGCGCACCGACCGTTACACCGGCCGCGATGCGTGCACCGCTCTCGATCACCGCAAACGCACCGATGCTGGCCGCAGGGTCAACCTGGGCATCATCGGCGATAACCGCAGACGGATGAACACCACCTGCTGCCTTGGGCTTCGGGTCGAACAGATGCGACGCCTTTGCGTACGACAGGTAGGGGTCAGCCACTACCAGGGCATCCCCGGCATAACTCTCGGCGTCAGCGGCCTTCAGCAACACGGCTGCGGCCTGGCAGTCGACCAGGTATTTACGGTATTGGGGGTTTGCGAGGAAGCTCAACTGAGCTGGGCCAGCCTCCTGCAAGGTGGCTAGCCCAGTAATTTCCTTCTCCGGGGAACCACGCAAGGTGGCTCCCAGGAACTCGGCCAACTCGCCGAGCTTGATAGTCGCGGTCATGGCTTACTTCAGCTGGTTCATGCGCTCGATCACCTGACGGGTGATGTCGTATTGAGGCTTGACGTCAATCACTGCGCCACGCTCGAACACCAGGTCAAAGGCACCTTTCTTGATGACTTCTTCCACGGCGCTGTCGAGTTTAGGCTTCAGCTGTTTCAGCATTTCACGGTCGGCAACAGCCTTGGCTTCGTTCAGCTCCTTGGATTGGAACTGGTAGTCACGGGCCTTTTGCTTGAACTCAAGCTCCAGACGCTCGCGCTCGCCTTGCTGCATCTTGTCGCCACCCGCTACCAGACGGTCCTGGATACCCTTGGCGCTGCTTTCCAACGTCTTGAGCTTGGTCAGTTGCGGACCGAATTTTTTCTCGGCATCCACGGCGTATTTCTTGGCCGCATCGGATTCCAGCAGGGCCATCTGATAGTTCAGGACGGCGATTTTCATTTCGGCGAAGGCCGGGGTGGCTACCAGCACGGTGGCCAGCAGAACCAATTGAGTCAACTTACGCACGATGTACTCCTACAGAATCCGTTGTCGTTATCTTGGGTCAGACGCTTAGAACGTCTGGCCGAGGGAGAATTGGAAAATCTGGGTTTCAGCGTTATCCGGTTTCTTGATCGGCATGGCCAGAGCAAAGCTCAACGGGCCAAGCGCAGTCACCCAGGTCACACCGACACCCACCGAGCTCGCCAGGTTGCTGAGGCTCACGTCGTTGCACTCAGTCCGTGACTTCACGCCGCTTGGGTTGGTGATCTGTTCGCACTTGGAGTCGAAAACGTTACCCACATCCCAGAAGACCGAAGTACGCAGGGACCGCTGATCCTTGACGAACGGCAGCGGGAACAGGATTTCCGCACCACCCTGGATCAACACGTTACCACCGAATGGCAGCGGGTCGTTGTCGGAGTCAGCTACGGTGCCCTGGTTACCGGTCACACCAACGCCACGGCTCGGTGTACCACGTGGACCCAGGGTGCTGTCCTTGAAGCCCCGCACGGAGTTGAAGCCACCCGCGTAGTAGTTCTCGTAGAACGGCAGCCCATTGGTGGAACCATAACCGTCGCCATAACCCAGCTCGGTGTGCAGGCGCATGGTGTAGTTATCGCTCAGCGGCTGGAACAACTGGCCACGGTAGTCGAGCTTGAAGAACGACAGGTCGCTGCCCGGCGTCGTTGCTTCCAGCGTCAGGCTCTGGGAATGGCCACGGGTGGCAAGCACGCCTTTGTTCAGGGTCGACTCGGACCAGCCGGCGGACGCCTTGAAGTTCAGGAACTTGTCGCCTTCCTTGCGAGTGAAGTCGAAGATCTCGTCCACGGTGTACACACCGGTCTTGATCTCATCCTGTTGCGCAGTCAGGCCGAAGGTCAGGCGCGAGGTCTCGCTGATCGGGTAACCGATGTTGGCGCCTACGCCCAGGCTGTCGATTGCATAGCTGGCTACGTCGACGTCAAGGTCTTTGTAGTCGGTGGTGCGATAGAAGGCGTTGTAGCCCAGGCTGACACCGTCCGCGGTCCAGTAGGGGTCGACATAACCGAAGTTATAACGGCTCTGGTATTCGCTTCGGGTCAGGCCGATGGACACCTTGTTACCGGTACCCAGGAAGTTGTTCTGGGTGATGGAACCACCGAGGATCAGGCCGGCACTCTGTGCGAAACCGACACTGGCGGTGATCGAACCCGACGCTTGCTCTTCCACGGCGTAGTTCACGTCAACCTGGTCATCCACACCCGGTACGGCTGGCGTTTCGACGTTCACTTCCTTGAAGAAGCCCAGGCGCTCAAGACGGGTCTTGGACTGGTCGATCAGGTAAGTCGATGCCCAGCCACCTTCCATCTGGCGCATTTCGCGGCGCAGCACTTCGTCCGCGGACTTGGTGTTGCCACGGAAGTTGATGCGGTTCACGTAGGCACGCTTGCCTGGGTCGACGACAAAGGTGATGTCCACGGTGTGGTCTTCATCGTGGGGGGTAGGCACGCCGTTGACGTTGGCGAAGGTATAGCCTTCGTTACCCAGGCGACGGGTGATCAGTTCGGACGTGGTGGTCATCAGCTTGCGCGAGAACACCTGGTCTTTCTGCACCAGCAACAGGGCCTTGACCTGGTCTTCAGGCACTTTCAAGTCGCCGCTGAGCTTCACGTCACGAACCTTGTACTTCTCGCCTTCGTTGACGTTGACAGTAATGTAGACGTGCTTCTTGTCCGGGGTGATGGACACCTGGGTCGAAGCGATATCCATGTTGATATAGCCACGGTCCAGGTAGTAGGAACGCAGGCGTTCCAGGTCACCGGAGAGTTTTTCGCGGGCGTACTTGTCATCGTTCTTGAAGAACGACAACCAGTTGGTGGTCTTGAGCTCGAACAGGTCGATCAGGTCTTCATCAGCGAACTTGGTGTTGCCCACCACGTTGATGTGCTGAATGGCCGCCACGGTACCTTCGTTGATGTTGACCTTGAGGCCGACACGGTTACGAGGCTGCGGCACGACTTCCGTTTCCACGGTCGCGGAGTAGCGACCCTGGGCAACGTACTGGCGCTGCAGTTCGTTACGCACACCTTCAAGGGTGGCGCGCTGGAAGATCTCGCCCTCGGCCAGGCCGGATTGCTTCAAGCCTTTCATCAGGTCTTCAGTGGAGATCGCCTTGTTGCCTTCGATCTCGATACTGGCGACGGAAGGTCGCTCGACGACGGTGATGACCAGGACGTTACCTTCGCGACCCAGTTGGATGTCTTGAAAGAACCCGGTTTTGAACAGCGCACGAGTGGATTCCACCAGGCGACGGTCATCAGCCTGTTCCCCGACGTTCAACGGCAAGGCACCAAAGACACTACCCGCGGAAACCCGCTGGAGGCCGTTGACGCGAATATCGGAGATGGTGAAGGACTCGGCGTGAACTTCGGCGATCATCAATACGGTGAGAACCGCAGTTAGCAGCAGACGTTTCATGAAGTCCTTTCTTATTCCAACTGGCAATAAACAAACTGCCGCAAAATGCGGCAGATTCGCAATTCAGCGAAGCGTTACAGTCGACCCAGATCGTTGACCAAGGCTAATAACATCACCCCGACCACCAAGCTGATACCGATCTGTATCCCCCAACCCTGCACCCGATCCGACAAGGGGCGACCACGCACCCACTCGACCAGATAAAACAACAGATGCCCCCCATCCAATACTGGAATGGGCAGCAAATTCAGAACACCCAGGCTGATACTCAGATAAGCCAGGAAATTCAGGAAATCCGCGACACCCGACTGGGCAGAAGCGCCCGCCACTTTAGCAATGGTTATCGGTCCACTCAAGTTTTTTACCGAGAGCTCGCCGAACAACATTTTCTTGAGGGATTCGAGGGTCAGCACACTCATGGTCCAGGTGCGTTTTGCACCCTCGCCAATGGCCGCCAGCGGCCCGAAACTGACCTCACGCACCATCGAGGGCGGCCACTCCGGACTCTTGACGCCTGCACCCAGGTAACCCCCGGCCGCCTTGGCTTCCCCACGTACCGCCAGGGTCACGGGGACGTCAATTTGAGCACCGTCACGCTCAATTTTCAGCACAATCCTTGTATCAGGGCGTACGCGCACCAGGTCGACTACCTGCTGCCACTCACCCAACGCCTGGCCATCGAGGGCCAGCAAGCGATCGCCGGTTTTCAGACCCGCGGCCTGGGCCGGACCCTTCGGATCCAGCTCGGCAAGCACTGGCGGCAGCGCAGGACGCCATGGACGGATGCCCAGGGACTTGATCGGATCAGGCTCGTCAGCGCCCTTGAGCCAATGGTCCAAGGCCAACGTGCGCGGGGTCTCGGCACTGGAATCCTGCTCACGCACCACGACGTTGACGGTGCCGCTTTCACCCAAACGACGTACCAGCTGCAAATTGACCGCGCCCCAACCCGTCGTCGGCTCACCATCAATGGAAACAATTTCCTGCCCTGCGACCAGACCTGCCTTGGCGGCGATACTGTCCGCCTCGACCGCGCCGATGACAGGACGCACCTGCTCGCTGCCGAGCATGGCCAGGACCCAGAAAAACAGCATCGCCAGGAGGAAGTTGGCGATCGGACCGGCCGCAACAATGGCGATACGCTGACGAACGGTCTTGCGATTGAAGGATTGGTCCACCTGATCGGCCGGCACTTCGCCTTCACGCTCATCGAGCATCTTGACATAGCCACCCAACGGGATGGCCGCGATCACGAACTCGGTGCCGTGCCGGTCGTGCCAGCGAACCAGCGGCATGCCGAAGCCGACGGAAAAGCGCAGTACCTTGACGCCGCAACGACGTGCCACCCAGAAGTGGCCGAATTCGTGGAAGGTAACCAGCACACCCAGAGCAACCAGGGTGCCGACAATCATGTAAAGCGCACTCATCTAATTTCTCCGCATTCCAATCCAGTGCCCCAAGGCTCAATCGCGCCCACAAGACTAACGCGCGTTGAGGTCCAACCATTGCTCGGCCAAGGCGCGCGCCTTGGTGTCCGCCTCGAATACCGCGCCGAGGTCGTTCACCGCGACCACGGGCTCAAGACTCAGGACGTCCTCGATGATACTCGCGATCTGCGGAAAGCGGATGCGCCGTTCGAGAAACGCCGCCACGGCCACTTCATTCGCCGCATTGAGCATCGCCGGCGCGCTGTTACCCGCCTCCGCGGCCTCACGTGCCAGACGCAGGCACGGAAAACGTTGCTCGTCCGGCGCCTCGAAGTCCAGGCGGGCAATGGCAAACAGATCCAGTGGCGCCACGCCGGAATCAATTCGCTCCGGCCAGGCCAGGGCATTGGCGATCGGGGTGCGCATATCCGGATTGCCCAATTGGGCCAATACCGAGCCATCCACGTAGTCGACCAGTGAATGAATCACACTTTGCGGGTGAATCACCACCTCGACCTGATCCGGTCGCGCATCGAACAACCAGCAGGCTTCGATCAACTCCAGGCCTTTATTCATCATGCTTGCCGAGTCCACGGAGATCTTGCGCCCCATCGACCAGTTAGGATGAGCGCACGCCTGGTCCGGAGACACCTGCTCCAACTCCCCCAAGGGAGTTTGCCGGAAAGGACCACCCGACGCGGTCAGCAGAATCCGACGCACACCCACCTGTCCCAGGCCGCGAGCAAAGTCGCCGGGCATGCATTGGAAGATCGCATTGTGTTCACTGTCGAGGGGCAGCAATACGGCGCCGCTCTTGCGCACCGCCTGCATGAAGAGCGCGCCGGACATCACCAGCGCTTCTTTGTTGGCCAGCAGGATCTTCTTGCCCGCATCCACGGCAGCCAAGGTCGGACGCAAGCCGGCGGCACCGACGATAGCGGCCACCACCGTATCCACCTCGGCATCGGCCGAGACCTGGCACAACCCCTCCTCCCCCACCAGCACCTGAGTGGCCAGCCCGGCAGCCCGCAGATCATCCTGCAGGCCCCGTGCAGCCGAACGCCCGGGCACGACAGCAAAGCGCGGCACGTGGCGCACGCACAGTGCCAGCAGTTCGCTGAGACGGGTGAACCCGGTCAGGGCAAACACTTGATAGCGGTCGGGATGACGAGCGATCACATCCAGGGCGCTCAACCCTACCGAGCCGGTTGCACCCAGCACGGTCACTTGTTGCAGGCGGCTCACGAAGCGGTCATCCACAACAGCACGGCAAAGATCGGGATGGCTGCGGTAAGGCTATCGATACGATCCAGCACCCCGCCATGACCCGGCAGCAGGTTGCTGCTGTCCTTGATCCCGGCCTGGCGCTTGAACATGCTTTCGGTGAGATCACCGACCACCGAGATAAATACGACGATGGCCGTACCCAGCAGGGCCAGGAAGATTTCCTTCGCCGACCAGTCGCGCACCAGACCCACCACAAGCGTGATCACCAGCGTCAACGCCAGGCCGCCATACACGCCTTCCCAACTCTTGCCCGGACTGACTGACGGCGCCAGCTTGCGCTTGCCGAATGCCCGGCCAGAGAAGTAGGCGCCGATGTCTGCGCCCCAGACCAGCACCATCACCGCCATGATCAGCCAGTTACCCATCGGCGAATTCTTGATCTCCACCAGCCCTTGCCAGGCAGGCAACAGAATCAACAAGCCAATCACCAGCTTGCTGGCGACACTGGACCACTGGCCACTGCTGCGCGGAAAAGTCAGCACCAGGTAGGTCGCAAGCGCCCACCACAGCACCGCTGCCCCCAACACCCAGGGCACGATAATGCTCGACAGGGTATGCATCAGAAACAGCAGTACCGCCACCACAAGGGCATACGCCACACGCGGCAGCTGCGCATTGAAACCTGCCAATCGCGCCCATTCCCAGGCACCCAGGGTGACCACCAGGCCGATAAACAGCGCAAAGCCGGAGCCATCCAGCAGGAAAAACCCGCACAAGGCAATCGGCAACAGTATCAGTGCTGTGATGATTCGTTGTTTAAGCATTTAAACCCGGGCTCCAGCTTCGATCTGCTCACTCGTTTTACCGAAGCGACGCTGACGGGAAGCGAAATCGGCCAGCGCAGTGCGCATGGCATCGTGTTTGAAGTCCGGCCAGAACAGGTCGGAGAAGTACAGCTCGGTATAGGCCAATTGCCATAAGAGGAAATTGCTGATGCGATGCTCACCACCGGTACGGATACACAAGTCAGGCAACGGCAGGTCGCCGGTCACCAGGCAGGTCTGTAACAGTTCAGGCGTGATGTCGTCCGGCCGCAGATGACCGGCCTGCACTTCGCGGGCCAGTCGCTGCGCAGCCTGGGCAATATCCCACTGGCCACCGTAATTGGCGGCGATTTGCAGCACAAAGCGGTCAGTGCCGGCAGTGATCGCCTCGGCTTCACGCATGGCCGCCTGCAGTTCCGGGTGAAAGCGCGAGCGGTCGCCGATGATGCGCAGGCTGATGTTGTTGTCATTCAGGCGCTTGGCCTCACGACGCAGGGCCTTGAAGAACAGATCCATCAAGGCACTGACTTCTTCGGCGGGCCGCTGCCAGTTTTCACTGGAGAACGCGAACAGGGTCAATACCTCGACCTTGGCCTCGGCACACACCTCGATCACGGCCCGTACCGCATCGACACCCGCCTTATGCCCGGCAACACCCGGCATAAAACGCTTCTTCGCCCAGCGATTATTCCCATCCATGATGATCGCGACATGGCGCGGCACCACGGAGGGCACAGTCTGCTTGGTCTTTTCCATGAAGGCGTCCTGACCCCTTATACGGCCATCAGGTCCTTTTCTTTTTCTTCGGTTGCCTGGGTGATCTTCGCCTCGGCTTCCTTGGTCAGCTTGTCGATATCGGCGACGGCACGACGCTCTTCGTCTTCGCTGATTTCCTTGTCCTTGACCAACTTCTTCAGCTCGCCCAAGGCATCACGACGAATGTTACGCACTGCAACACGCGCATCTTCAGCCGCGCTGCGGGCCTGCTTGGTGAAGCCCTTGCGGGTTTCTTCAGTCAGGGCCGGCATGGAGATCAACAGCAACTCACCCAGGTTGGTCGGGTTGAGGTTCAGGCCGGCGCTCTGGATGGCCTTGTCGACTGCAGCGAGCATGTTGCGCTCGAAAGCCACGACCTGCAGGGTGCGCGAATCCTTTACGGTAACGTTGGCCACGCCGCTCAGCGGGGTATCAGCGCCGTAATAAGGCACCATCACGCTGCCCAGGATGCTCGGGTGCGCCTTGCCGGTACGAATCTGGCCAAATGCGTGGCTCAGAGACTCCAGGGATTTCTGCATACGCGCTTGGGCGTCTTTCTTGATTTCGTTGATCATTGTTGGCCTTCCTCGATCAGAGTCCCTTCCGCGCCGCCGTGTACGATATTCAGCAGGGCACCGGGCTTGTTCATGTTAAATACGCGCAGCGGCATCTTGTGGTCGCGGCACAGGCAAATAGCCGTCAGGTCCATCACGCCCAGCTTGCGATCCAGCACTTCATCGTAGGTCAGATGATCGAACTTCTCGGCATGCGGGTCTTTGAATGGGTCTGCGGTGTACACGCCATCTACCTTGGTCGCCTTGAGCACCACGTCGGCATCGATCTCGATGGCGCGCAGGCAAGCAGCCGAGTCCGTGGTGAAGAACGGGTTGCCGGTACCGGCAGCGAAGATCACCACCTCTTTGGCGTTCAGGTGGCGCATGGCTTTGCGACGATCATAGTGATCGGTCACACCCACCATGGAAATAGCCGACATCACGATAGCCGAGATATTGGCACGCTCCAGGGCGTCACGCATGGCCAGGGCGTTCATCACAGTGGCCAGCATGCCCATGTGGTCGCCGGTGACCCGATCCATGCCGGCCGCACTCAGTGCTGCGCCGCGGAACAGGTTACCGCCACCGATCACCAGGCCGACCTGTACGCCGATGCCGACCAACTGGCCGACTTCCAGCGCCATGCGGTCGAGTACCTTGGGGTCGATCCCGAACTCTTCCGAGCCCATCAGGGCCTCGCCGCTAAGCTTGAGTAGAATGCGTTTATAGCGAGCCTGATAACCACTGCCCTGCTGAGCCATTGCGAATCTCTCCTGCGGCGTATTTTTAAAAAATTCTTGGCGAGCCGTTTACGGCTTGCGTTCACTCTAGCTGGACGCTCTCACAGCGCCATCGGAACACGGCTTTGTAAGCCAGTTCCGAGGGTAAGCCAAATTAAATCGGCCTGCCCATTTGAAAAGAGGCTGCGCGCGTGAGCGGGCAGCCTCTTTCGGGCGACAGTTAAAAACTGTCTTATTGCTTGGCGGCAGCCAGCTGGGCAGCAACTTCTTCAGCGAAGTTGTCGACCGGCTTCTCGATGCCTTCGCCTACCTTGAAGTAAGTGAAGGAAACAATTTCAGCACCGGCTTTCTTGGCCAGTTCGCCAACCTTGACTTCAGGGTTCTTGACGAACGCCTGCTCAACCAGGCTTGCTTCGGCCAGGAACTTGCTGATACGGCCCTTGACCATGTTCTCAACAATGTTTTCTGGCTTGCCTTTGATTTTTTCTTCGTTCAGCTGCAGGAACACAGCTTTTTCACGCTCGATCGCTTCGGCAGAAACTTCCGAAGGCAGCAGGAACTCAGGGTTGCTGGCCGCTACGTGCATAGCGATGTCTTTGGCCAGCTCAACGTTGCCGCCTTTCAGGACCACTGCAACGCCGATCTTGTTGCCGTGCAGGTAACCACCGACAACATCACCTTCAACGCGTACCAGGCGACGGATGTTGACGTTTTCGCCAACCTTGCCGACCAGTACCAGGCGATCAGCTTCTTGAGCGGCGATCAGCGGAGCGACGTCAGTCAGCTTGTCGGCGAACGCTTTTTCAACGCTGGCAGCAACAAATGCCTTGAAGTCGTCCTGCAGGGCCAGGAAGTCGGTCTGGGAGTTCACTTCCAGCAGAACAGCAGATTTGCCGTCTTCTTTCAGAGCGATAGCGCCTTCAGCAGCCACGTTGCCTGCTTTCTTGGCAGCCTTGATGGCGCCGGAAGCACGCATGTCATCAATGGCTTTTTCGATGTCGCCGTCAGCCTTTTCCAGGGCTTTCTTGCAATCCATCATGCCTTCGCCGGTACGCTCACGCAGTTCTTTAACCAACGCTGCAGTAATTGCTGCCATTTTCAAATTCCTCTTGGATAGGTTTTCAACCATTCCACCCGATCGAACGGGGGATCAATTCTTCCCGAACCACCCTTGTTAGCCGCTGCACGTTACAGGTGATGTAGCTGCGCTGCTGACAAATGGTTTTCGAGGTGGCAAAAAGGGGGCCAAGCCCCCTTTTTGCTTACTGAGTCAACGCCAGGGCGTCAATTACTCAGCTGCGGCTACCGGAGCTTCTTCAACGAACTGCTCGGTGCCACCAGCAACGTGGTTGCGACCACGGATGACAGCGTCAGCCATCGAACCCATGTACAGCTGGATGGCGCGGATGGCGTCATCGTTGCCTGGGATGATGTAGTCAACGCCTTCCGGGCTGCTGTTGGTATCGACTACGCCGATAACAGGAATGCCCAGCTTGTTGGCTTCGGTGATCGCGATGCGCTCGTGATCAACGTCGATAACGAACAGTGCGTCAGGCAGACCGCCCATGTCCTTGATACCACCCAGGGAACGATCGAGCTTTTCCAGGTCACGAGTGCGCATCAGCGCTTCTTTCTTGGTCAGCTTGGCGAAAGTACCGTCTTCGGCCTGCACTTCAAGGTCACGCAGACGCTTGATGGAAGCACGGATGGTTTTGAAGTTGGTCAGCATGCCGCCCAACCAGCGGTGATCGACGTACGGCGAACCGCAACGTGCTGCTTCTTCAGCAACGATCTTGCCAGCGGAACGCTTGGTGCCGACGAACAGGATCTTGTTTTTGCCCTGGGCCAGGCGCTCTACGAAAGTCAGAGCTTCGTTGAACATTGGCAGGGTTTTTTCAAGGTTGATGATGTGGATCTTGTTACGCGCGCCGAAAATGTACTTACCCATTTTCGGGTTCCAGTAACGGGTCTGGTGACCGAAGTGCACACCGGCCTTCAGCATATCGCGCATGTTGACTTGGGACATGATAGTTCCTTAATAAGTCGGGTTTGGCCTCCACGTATCCCAATGACCAACCAGCGGCATCAAGGCCTCCGGCACCCAGGTCATCGTGTCGACACGTGTGTGGATTTAAGCTTTTCGGGGTATCCCCGGAAAGCGGCGCATTTTATACCACACGAAGGGCGAAAACGAAACACGCAATCACATTTGGCGTGGGCGACGTGTACGCAACCCTTTGAATAGAGCCGATATAACCCCATTTGATAGAGAGAAGCGATCGTCGGGGGCTCATGATTTGCCGCCCGCGTCTGTTAGAATCGCGTTTTTTGGCGCTTGTGCGAACTCTGCAACCTTTTGTCGCACGCCCGTAAACCGTATTGATTTCAGCGCATCGCGCTAGAGAGAGCCTGTATGACCGTTAGTTTGAAAACCGCCGAAGACATCGCCGGCATGCGCATTGCCGGCAAACTGGCTGCCGACGTGCTGGAAATGATCGCCGAGCACGTCAAGCCCGGCGTTACCACGGAAACCCTGAACCAGATCTGCCACGACTATATAGTCAATGTGCAGGGCGCCATTCCTGCGCCGCTGAACTACAAGGGCTTCCCCAAGTCGATCTGTACTTCGGTCAATCACGTGGTCTGCCACGGGATTCCGGGCGACAAGCCGTTGAAGGACGGCGACACCCTGAACATCGACGTCACCGTGATCAAGGACCGCTACTTCGGCGACACCAGCCGCATGTTCCACGTCGGCACCGTGCCGGTGTGGGCCGAGCGCCTGTCCCAGGTCACCCAGGAATGCATGTACAAGGCCATCGAGATCGTCAAGCCTGGCTGCCGCCTAGGCGACATCGGTGAAGTGATCCAGAAGCACGCCGAAAAGAACGGTTTCTCGGTGGTGCGCGAATTCTGCGGCCACGGTATCGGCACGGTCTTCCACGAAGAACCGCAGATCCTGCACTACGGCCGCGCCGGCACCGGCATGGAGCTCAAGGCAGGCATGACCTTTACCATCGAGCCGATGATCAACCAGGGCAAGGCCGACACCAAGGTGCTGGGCGACGGCTGGACCGCCATCACCAAGGACCGCAAGCTCTCGGCCCAGTGGGAACACACCCTGCTGGTCACCGAGACCGGCTACGAGATCTTCACCCTGCGCGCCGACGACACGATCCCACGCGTTTCGGCGTGAAGGGCTGCCAAGGTTTTCCCAAACTGTGTTGTGACTGACTGATAGATAGAAAGGAAAGCCGATCAATGCCCCAGGTGGATCCCGAACTCTTCGACCGTGGCCAGTTCCAGGCCGAGCTGGCACTGAAAGCGAGCCCCATCGCCGCATTCAAAAAGGCGATCCGCCAGGCCCGCGAGGTGCTCGACGAGCGCTTTCGCAGCGGCCGGGACATCCGTCGGCTGATCGAAGACCGCGCCTGGTTCGTCGATAACATCCTGCAAAAAGCCTGGGAACAGTTCAGTTGGAGCGAAGACGCCGATATTGCCCTGGTGGCGGTCGGCGGCTACGGTCGTGGCGAGCTGCACCCGTACTCCGACATCGACCTGCTGATCCTGCTGGACAGCGCCGACCATGAGATCTTTCGCGACTCCATCGAGCGCTTTCTGACACTGCTGTGGGACATCGGCCTGGAAGTCGGCCAGAGCGTGCGCTCGGTGGATGAGTGCGCCGAAGAGGCCCGCGCCGACCTGACCGTCATCACCAACCTGATGGAAAGCCGCACCATCGCCGGCCCCGAGCGCCTGCGCCAGCGCATGCTCGAAGTCACCAGCACCGCGCACATGTGGCCGAGCAAGGATTTCTTCCTGGCCAAGCGTGCCGAGCAGAAGGCCCGGCACCACAAGTACAACGACACCGAATACAACCTCGAACCCAACGTCAAAGGCTCGCCGGGCGGGTTGCGCGACATCCAGACGATTCTGTGGGTCGCACGTCGCCAATACGGCACCCTGAACCTGCGCGCCCTGGCCGGCGAAGGCTTCCTGGTAGAGAGCGAAAATGCCCTGCTGGCGTCGTCCCAGGAATTCCTGTGGAAAGTGCGCTACGCCCTGCACATGCTCGCCGGGCGCTCCGAAGATCGCCTGCTGTTCGACCACCAGCGCTCCATCGCCACCCTGCTGGGGTTTGAAGGCGAAGACGCGAAGACCAGCATCGAAAGCTTCATGCAGCAGTACTACCGGGTGGTCATGAGCATTGCCCAGCTCAGCGACCTGATCATCCAGCATTTCGAAGAAGTGATCCTCGCTCCGGAAGACGAAGCACCGCCGCAGCCGATCAATTCGCGCTTCCAACTGCACGACGGCTATATCGAGGCACGCAACGACAACGTGTTCCGCCGCACTCCGTTCGCCATGCTGGAAATCTTCGTGCTGATGGCCCAGCAGCCGGAAATCAAGGGCGTACGCGCCGACACCATCCGCCTGCTGCGGGAAAACCGTCACCTGATCGACGACGACTTTCGCAACGACATTCGCAACACCAGCCTGTTTATCGAGCTGTTCAAGTGCAAGATCGGCATCCATCGCAACCTGCGGCGCATGAACCGCTATGGCATCCTCGGGCGTTACCTGCCGGAGTTCGGGTTTATCGTCGGGCAGATGCAGCACGACCTGTTCCACATCTACACCGTGGACGCCCACACCCTCAACCTGATCAAGCACTTGCGCAAGTTGCAGTACACCCAGGTATCAGAGAAATTCCCGCTGGCCAGCAAGCTCATGGCCAAGCTGCCCAAGCCGGAGTTGATCTACCTCGCCGGCCTGTACCACGACATCGGCAAGGGCCGGCATGGCGACCACTCGGAAATCGGCGCGGTGGATGCCGAGGCGTTCTGCCAGCGCCACCAGTTGCCACTGTGGGACAGCCGCCTGATCGTGTGGCTGGTGCAGAACCACCTGGTGATGTCGACCACTGCCCAGCGCAAGGACTTGTCCGACCCGCAGGTGATCCACGACTTCGCCGGGATCGTCGGCGATGAAACCCGCCTCGACTACCTGTACGTGCTGACCGTCTCCGACATCAACGCCACCAACCCGACCCTGTGGAACTCCTGGCGCGCCAGCCTGTTGCGCCAGCTCTACACCGAGACCAAGCGCGCGCTGCGCCGTGGCCTGGAAAACCCGGTGGACCGCGAAGAGCAGATCCGCCGCACCCAAAGCGCCGCCCTGGACATCCTGGTGCGCGGCGGCAACGACCCGGACGACGTCGAGCAGTTGTGGTCGCAATTGGGGGACGATTACTTCCTGCGCCACACCGCCGGCGATGTCGCCTGGCACAGTGACGCGATCCTGCAGCAGCCGGCCGATGGCGGCCCGCTGGTGTTGATCAAGGAAACCACCCAGCGCGAATTCGAAGGCGGCACGCAGATCTTCATCTATGCACCCGACCAGCACGACTTCTTCGCCGTGACCGTGGCGGCCATGGACCAGCTCAACCTGAATATCCATGACGCCCGGGTCATCACCTCCAGCAGCCAGTTCACCCTCGACACCTATATCGTGCTCGACACCGAAGGCGAGTCCATCGGCGATAACCCGGCGCGGGTGAAAAAGATCCGCGAAGGCCTGACCGAAGCCCTGCGTAACCCCGACGACTACCCGACGATCATCCAGCGCCGGGTACCGCGTCAGCTCAAGCACTTTGCCTTTGCGCCCCAGGTGACCATTTCCAACGATGCACAGCGCCCGGTGACCGTACTGGAACTCAGCGCGCCGGACCGGCCAGGCCTGCTGGCGCGGATCGGCGGCATTTTCCTGGAATTCGATTTGTCACTGCAGAACGCCAAGATTGCGACCCTCGGCGAGCGGGTGGAGGACGTGTTCTTTATTACCGATGCCGATAACCAGCCGCTGTCCGACCCGGAGCTGTGCCTGCGCTTGCAGGCGGCGATCGTGCAGCAGTTGAGCGTGCCCCAGGAACCCGGTGTCGAGCTGACGCGCCTGACGATTTGATACCAGGAGCGGCCCACCGCTCCCTCCCAGTTTTTAACGCCTTGCACGAGATCCACCGATGAACAACGCCCTGAACCAGCTCCAGCCCTACCCGTTCGAAAAGCTGCGCGCCCTGCTGGGCAGCGTCACGCCGAACCCGGACAAGCGCCCGATCGCGTTGTCCATCGGCGAACCCAAGCACAAATCGCCGCAGTTCGTTGCCGATGCCCTGGCTAACAACCTCGACCAGATGGCGGTCTACCCCACCACCCTGGGCATCCCGGCCTTGCGCGAGGCCATCGGTGGCTGGTGCGAACGCCGCTTCGACGTCCCCAAGGGCTGGCTGGATCCGGCGCGCACTATCCTGCCGGTCAACGGCACCCGTGAAGCGTTGTTCGCCTTCACCCAGACCGTGGTCAACCGGGGCGATGACGCGCTGGTGGTCAGTCCGAACCCCTTCTACCAGATCTACGAAGGCGCCGCGTTCCTGGCCGGGGCCAAGCCGCACTACCTGCCATGCCTGGATGAAAACGGCTTCAACCCGGATTTCGACGCGGTATCGCCAGACATCTGGAAACGCTGCCAGATCCTGTTCCTCTGCTCCCCCGGCAACCCGACCGGTGCACTGATCCCGGTCGACACCCTGAAAAAACTCATCGCCCTGGCCGACGAATATGACTTCGTTATCGCCGCCGACGAGTGCTACAGCGAACTGTACTTCGACGAACAAACCCCGCCACCGGGCCTGCTCAGCGCGTGCGTCGAGCTGGGCCGCCAGGACTTCAAGCGTTGCGTGGTGTTCCACAGCCTGTCCAAGCGCTCCAACCTGCCAGGCCTGCGCTCCGGTTTTGTTGCTGGCGACGCCGAGATCCTCAAGGGTTTCCTGCTGTACCGCACTTACCATGGCTGTGCGATGCCGGTGCAAACCCAGCTGGCAAGCATCGCGGCCTGGCAGGACGAGGCCCATGTGCAGGCCAACCGCGACCTGTACCGCGAGAAGTTTGATGCCGTGCTGGCGATCCTCAAGCCGGTGCTGGACGTACAGGCCCCGGACGGCGGCTTCTACCTGTGGCCGAATGTGCAAGGCGATGATGCCGCGTTCTGCCGCGATTTGTTCGTGGAGGAACACGTGACCGTGGTGCCGGGTTCGTACCTCTCCCGGGAAGTGGATGGCGTGAACCCCGGCGCCGGGCGCGTACGCCTGGCGTTGGTTGCGCCGCTGGCCGAATGTGTGGAAGCGGCTGAGCGTATTCGGGACTTCATTCAGCGTCGTCGATAGGCAACCGGGTCATTTCATCTGGCCCAGATTCGCCTCACTCATATCCAGCTCCGCCAACACTTCCCTCAAAACGTCATCACCAATTTGGTGATGACGGCTCAAGCTGTACAACTCCAAGCGTTGCGCACGCAGGGCCTTGAGCCGCAGTTTTCGCTCAAGCAGGTCCATCTGCATCGCGAGCGCCTGGGCTTCGGCCGAGTCGTTGAACACTTCCAACTGATGGCGGTATTCCGACATCAACCGTGCCTTTAGCTCCGTAGCCAGCGCCGCCTGGGCGGCGTCGGACGTTTCCGAGTCTAAGGGCTCTTCCGCCTCCAGTGCGTGAATCGCTGCCACGGCGGTTTTTTTCCAGGCCTCGCGCACTTCGTTATGGCGCTTTTCATCCGGACTCTTTTCAACGCCCCGCAAGAGCAGCGGCAGGGCGATGCAGGCGGCGATCAGTGACAGCAGGATCACACCGGCAGCGATAAAGATCAGCAGGTCGCGCTCGGGGAAATCCTGGCCTGGCACCAGCAGCAATGGCACCGACATTACACCGGCCAGGGTCACCGCACCGCGCACACCGCCCACGGTCAACAGCCAGCAGGAACGCGCAGTGGGCACCAGGGTCAACTCACTTTTCCCACGCAGCCGCCGGAGCAAACCCGATAGGCGCCAGATGCTCTGCACCCAGATAAAACGCAGCACCACCAACACCAGGAAAATAGCAATCACATCCAGGCAGCGATACAACAAGGTGGGCCACAGCGTCGGCTCATGACTGGCCACGGCCTTGATGATGTCCGGCAATTGCAGGCCCAGCAGCAGGAAGATCAGGCCATTGAAGGCAAATTCCAGCAATGACCAGACACTGCGATTGAGCAGGCGCGTGCTGGTCTGGCGAGGCAGCAGGTCGAGCCAGCTTTGCATCATGCCCGCCGCGACCGCCGACAAGATGCCCGAGGCGCCGAGCCGTTCGGCCAACACGTAGGCCGCAAACGGCAACAGCAACATGAACACCACATGCGTTGCCGGGTCGTCCCAGCCCCGGGCAATCATCCAGGCACGCAGGCGGCCGACCAGCCAACTCAGCGCCACCCCCACCGCCAGGCCGCCCAAGGCCACCAAGACAAAGGTCAGGCTGGCATCGGCCAACGAGAACACACCGGTCAACGCGGCCGCCAAGGCGAACTTGAAGGTCACCAGGCCCGAGGCGTCATTCATCAACGCTTCGCCCTGAAGCATATGCATCAGCGGCGTCGGCAAGCGGTTCTGGGCAATTGCCGACACGGCCACGGCATCTGTCGGCGACAACACGGCCGCGAGGGCGAAGGCCACCGGCAGCGGGATCGTCGGCAATAGCCAATGAATGAAGTAGCCAGCACCGACCACGGTGAACAGCACCAACCCGACGGCCAGCGTCAGGATCGGCCCACGCAGGCGCCACAATTCGCGCTTGGGCATGCGCCAGCCATCGGAGAACAGCAGCGGGGGCAGGAACAGAAACAGGAACAACTCCGGGTCCAGCGCCACGTGCAGCCCCAGCGTGGGCCAGGCCAGCAAGGCGCCGGCGGCAATCTGCACCAGGGGTAACGGCAGAGGGATGACACGCCCGACCAGACGCGAAACGCTGACCAGCATCAGCAGGATAAGAACGGTGTAGGCGGTTTGCATAACGCGGGTTTCCCGGACGATCGGCTTGCAACGACACACATCAGGCAACAACTGGCCGTTGAAGTGCCATATTACCCGGCTATCTTACCGGCCTATGCTGCGCGCTGGCTTTTGCACAAAAGTCGCACGCTGCTGACGAGCGGCACCCAAAATCTCTGGGCGTGGCATAATCCGTGACCTTTCATTTTCATTGGCACTTGCATCAGTAAAGCAGGGGGGGCAATTCCTTGACCGCTTCAAGCAAAACGTTGCACCTTTTCGGCATCAAAGCCTGCGACACCATGAAAAAGGCGCGCACCTGGCTCGATGAGCACGCGGTGAGCTATGCGTTCCACGACTACAAAACGGCCGGTATCGACCGCGAACACTTGACCCAATGGTGCAACGAGCACGGTTGGCAGGTGGTTTTGAACCGTGCGGGCACCACCTTTCGCAAACTCGAAGACGAACGCAAAGCCGATCTCGATCAGTCGAAAGCCATTGAATTGATGCTCGCGCAACCTTCGATGATCAAGCGCCCGGTGCTTGATCTCGGTGACAGAACCCTGATTGGCTTCAAGCCAGATAGTTATTCGGCGGCCCTCAAGTAGGCCAGCCCTTCCATTTTTGTAGAGGTAACAGCATGTCCAATTCCCTGTTCAGCCTGGGCTTCGGCGTCGGCACTCAGAACCGCCAAGGTGCTTGGCTGGAAGTGTTTTACGCACAACCCTTGCTCAATCCATCGGCTGAAATCGTTGCCGCCATCGCGCCGATCCTCGGCTACAGCGAAGGCAACCAGGCGATCACCTTCACCGTCGCCCAGGCCCTGCAACTGGCCGACGCGCTCAAAGGCGTCGACGCCACCCAAGCCGCCCTGCTGAGCCGCCTGGCTGAAAGCCACACACCGCTGGTCGCCACCTTGCTGGCCGAAGACGCCGCACTGACGTCCACCCCAGAGGCCTACCTCAAGCTGCACCTGCTGTCCCATCGCCTGGTCAAGCCACACGGCCTGAGCCTCGCCGGTGTGTTCCCGCAACTGCCGAACGTGGCCTGGACCAGCCAGGGCGCAATCGACATCAATGAGCTGGCCGAACGCCAACTGGAAGCCCGCCTGCGTGGCGAGTTGCTGGAAGTGTTCTCGGTGGACAAGTTCCCGAAAATGACCGACTACGTGGTACCGAGCGGCGTGCGTATCGCTGATGCCGCGCGTATTCGCCTCGGCGCCTATGTGGGCGAAGGCACCACCGTGATGCACGAAGGTTTCGTCAACTTCAACGCCGGCACCGAAGGCCCGGGCATGATCGAAGGCCGTGTATCGGCTGGCGTGTTCGTCGGCAAGGGTTCGGACTTGGGCGGCGGTTGCTCGACCATGGGCACCCTGTCGGGCGGCGGCAACATCGTGATCAAGGTCGGCGAAGGCTGCCTGATCGGCGCCAACGCCGGTATCGGTATCCCATTGGGCGACCGCAACACCGTGGAGTCGGGCCTGTACGTCACCGCCGGCACCAAGGTTGCACTGCTGGACGAGTCGAACCAACTGGTCAAAGTGGTCAAGGCGCGCGAGCTGGCCGGCCAACCGGACCTGCTGTTCCGCCGTAACTCCGAGACCGGTGCCGTGGAGTGCAAAACCCACAAATCGGCCATCGAACTGAACGAAGCGCTGCACGCTCACAACTAAGCAGCCACTCGATGCCACTAGCGGGCCCCGACCCTGGGGCTCGCTTATACGAGTCTTGAACACCATGCTTGTGCCCTCCCCCTGGCGCGCCGACTTTCCGGCCATCGCCACCCTGCAACGGCAAGACCAGACCTACCTGGACAACGCCGCGACGACGCAAAAACCCCAGGCCCTGCTGGATGCCATCAGCCATTACTACGCCAATGGCGCCGCCAATGTGCACCGTGCCCAGCATTTGCCGGGCGCCCATGCGACCCAGGCCTTCGAGGACAGTCGCAGCAAGGTTGCGCAGTGGTTGAATGCAGGTGACAGCGGGCAAATCGTGTTCACCCACGGCGCGACGTCAGCGCTGAACCTCCTGGCTTATGGCCTTGAGCACTTATTCAATGCGGGCGATGAGATTGTCATCAGCGCCCTGGAACACCACGCCAACCTGTTGCCGTGGCAGCAACTGGCCAAGCGTCGCGCGCTCACCCTGGTGGTATTGCCTCTCGACGATGACGGCGTGACCGACCTGCAAGCCGCCGCCGAGTTGATCGGCCCGCGTACGCGCCTGCTGGCGGTGAGCCAACTGTCCAACGTGCTTGGCACCTGGCAGCCGCTGCCGGCCTTGCTGGCGCTGGCCCAGGCCCACGGCGCCCTGACCGTGGTCGATGGCGCCCAAGGCATCGTCCACGGCCGCCACGACGTGCAGGCCCTGGGCTGCGACTTCTATGTATTTTCCAGCCATAAGCTGTACGGCCCGGACGGCGTCGGCGTGCTGTACGGCAGCCACGCAGCCCTGCATCACCTGCGCCATTGGCAATTCGGTGGCGAGATGGTGCAACAGGCCGACTACCACAGCGCCAGCTTCCGCCCGGCACCGCTGGGGTTCGAAGCCGGCACCCCGCCGATTGCCGGCGTGATCGGCCTGGGCGCGACCCTGGACTATCTGAGTTCGCTGGACCCACAGGCGATTCTCACCCATGAAGCGGCCCTGCATGACTACCTGTTGCGCGGGCTGAACGCGCGCAATGGCGTCCGTGTGTTGGGGTCGCCGCAGGCGGCGCTGGTCAGTTTTGTGGTCGAAGGCGTGCACAACGCCGACCTCGCGCACCTGCTGACCGAACAAGGTATTGCCGTACGTGCCGGCCATCATTGCGCGATGCCGCTGCTCAAGGCGATGCACTTGTCGGGGGCGATCCGCGTCTCCCTGGCGCTGTATAACGATTCCGATGACCTGGAACGCTTCTTTGAAGCGCTGGACCGGGCGCTGGATATGCTGCGATGAGCCTGCCGGTGGTTGCAATTGCTGCGCTAGAAGCCTTCCAGTCAGTAGGCAGCTGGGAGCAACGCGCTCGAATGCTGATGCAGTGGGGTGAACGCCTGCCCGTATTGGCGGATGAGGAGAAGGTCGATGCCAACCTGGTGCAGGGCTGTGAGAGCCTGGTGTGGTTGGTGGGGCGCTTGCACGATGGCCACTGGCAGTTCGCCGCGAGCAGCGATGCGCGGATGATTCGTGGCTTGGTGGCATTGCTGCTGGCACGGGTCAATGGGCTGTCGGCGGACGAGTTGCAGGCGGTCGACTTGCCTGACTGGTTCAATCAGCTAGGGCTTTCCCGTCAACTGTCGCCGTCGCGCAGCAATGGGCTGAATGCAGTCCTGCAGCGCATGCGAACGCTAAGCCATACACAGGACTAAATGTGGGAGGGAGCAAGTCGAATCCTCGCACCGCCCCTCCCACATTTGAACCGTCTAAAGTTCTGAGACTCAGGTCGGTTTGACCCGTTCCGAGGGCCTGCGCACCCCGGCCACAATCTTGTCCACCGCCTTGGTCGCCGCGACCATGCCGAAAGTCGCCGTCACCATCATCACCGCGCCAAACCCGCCGGCGCAGTCCAGCTTCACCCCATCACCGACAAAACTCTTCTGCAAACAGATGCTGCCATCCGGCTTGGGGTAGCGCAGTTGCTCGGTGGAAAACACGCACGGCACGCTGTAGTGGCGGGTCACGGTGCGGGAAAAGCCGTAGTCACGGCGCAAGGTGGAACGCACTTTCGACGCCAAGGGATCATTAAAGGTGCGGTTCAGGTCGCAGACCTGGATCAGCGTCGGGTCGATCTGCCCACCGGCGCCACCGGTGGTGATGATCTGGATCTTGCGGCGCTTGCACCAGGCAATCAGTGCGGCCTTGGCGTTAACCGCGTCGATGCAGTCGATCACGCAATCGATGTTGGGCGTGATGTACTCGGCCATGGTGTCGCGGGTGACGAAATCCGCTACCGCATGCACCGTGCAATCCGGGTTGATCGCGCGCAGGCGCTCGGCCATCACCTCGACCTTGGGCTTGCCCACGGTACTGTCCAAGGCGTGCAGCTGGCGGTTGCTGTTGCTGACGCAGACGTCGTCCAGGTCGAACAGCGAAATCTCGCCCACCCCGCAACGGGCCATGGCTTCCGCCGCCCACGAGCCGACGCCACCGACGCCGACGATCGCCACATGGGCCGCTTTCAAGCGCTCCAGGCCTTCAATGCCATACAAGCGGGCGACGCCTGCAAACCGCGGATCTTCTGTACTCATGACCATTACCCCAAAAACCGGCGCGCATTATAGGACTACGCAGCGACAAGTTTTAAGCTACAAGCTACAAGTTAAGAACTTAGATGTACTTTCGCTGCCCAATGTCCGGTTTTTCTCGGCTTGCTGTACGGTCAGGGAAAGGCCGGTGTAGGATGCGCGCCGTTCGGTGCAGGCCGACACCTCTTTTCGTTCCACACCCTTTGGAACCCGACATAACCATGGCATCGCGTAAATTTGGACTCAACCTGGTGATAGTGCTGGCAATTGCCGCGCTGTTCACCGGCTTCTGGGCGCTGATCAACCGCCCGGTCACTGCTCCCAACTGGCCCGAGCAGATATCCGGTTTTTCCTACTCGCCGTTCCAGCAAGGCCAGTACCCGCAGAAAGACCAGTACCCCACCGACGAGCAGATGCGTCGCGATCTGGAGATCATGAGCAAGCTGACGGATAACATCCGCACCTACTCGGTCGACGGCACGCTGGGGGACATTCCCAAGCTCGCCGAAGAGTTCGGCCTGCGCGTAACGCTGGGGATCTGGATCAGCCCGGACCTGGAGCGTAACGAGCGCGAAGTCCAGCGCGCCATCGAGATCGCCAACAGCTCGCGCAGTGTCGTGCGGGTTGTCGTCGGTAACGAGGCGCTGTTCCGTGAAGAGATCACCCCTGAAGCACTGATCGTGCTGCTGGACCGGGTGCGCGGCGCCGTGAAAGTACCGGTGACGACCTCCGAGCAATGGCATATCTGGGAAAAGAACCCGCAACTGGCCAAGCACGTCGACCTGATCGCCGCGCACATCCTGCCGTTCTGGGAGTACATCCCGATGGACAAGGCCGGCCAGTACGTACTCGACCGCGCCAAGGACCTGAAGAAACTGTTCCCGAAAAAGCCGCTGCTGCTGTCGGAAGTGGGCTGGCCAAGTAACGGCCGGATGCGCGGCGGGAATGAAACGTCCCCCGCAGACCAGGCCATTTACCTGCGTACGCTGGTGAACAAGCTGAACCGCCAGGGCTACAACTACTTCGTGATCGAGGCCTTCGACCAGCCGTGGAAGGTCAGCGACGAAGGCTCGGCCGGCGCGTATTGGGGCGTCTACAACGCCGCGCGCCAGCAGAAATTCAACTTCGAAGGGCCGGTGGTGGCAATCCCGCAGTGGCGCGTCCTGGCGATCGGCTCGGTGGTGCTCGCCTTGCTGTCCCTGACCCTGCTGATGATCGACGGCTCATCCCTGCGCCAGCGTGGCCGCACCTTCCTGACCTTTATCGCGTTCCTCTGCGGTTCCGTACTGGTGTGGATCGGCTACGACTACAGCCAGCAATACAGCACCTGGTTCAGCGTGACCATCGGCATCTTGTTGGCCTTGGGCGCCCTGGGCGTGTTCATTGTGTTGCTGACCGAAGCCCACGAACTGGCGGAAGCGGTATGGACCCACAAGCGCCGGCGTGAATTCCTGCCGGTGGAAGGGGAATCGGACTACCGCCCGAAAGTGTCGATCCATGTGCCGTGCTACAACGAGCCGCCAGAGATGGTCAAACAGACCCTCGACGCCCTGGCGGCCCTCGATTACCCGGACTATGAAGTCCTGATCATCGACAACAACACCAAGGACCCGGCGGTATGGGAACCGGTGCGCGACTACTGCGAAACCCTGGGCCCGCGCTTCAAGTTCTTCCACGTCGCACCCCTGGCCGGTTTCAAGGGCGGTGCACTGAACTACCTGATCCCGCACACCGCCAAGGATGCCGAAGTGATCGCGGTGATCGACTCGGACTACTGCGTGTCGCCGAACTGGCTCAAGCACATGGTGCCGCACTTCGCCGACCCGAAAATCGCCGTGGTGCAGTCGCCGCAGGACTACCGCGATCAGAACGAAAGCACCTTCAAGAAGCTCTGCTACGCCGAATACAAAGGCTTCTTCCATATCGGTATGGTCACCCGTAACGACCGCGACGCGATCATCCAGCACGGCACCATGACCATGACCCGTCGCTCGGTGCTCGAGGAACTGGGCTGGGCCGACTGGTGCATCTGCGAAGACGCCGAACTCGGCCTGCGGGTATTCGAGAAAGGCCTGTCGGCGGCGTACTACCACGACAGCTACGGCAAGGGCCTGATGCCGGATACCTTTATCGACTTCAAGAAACAGCGTTTCCGCTGGGCCTATGGCGCGATCCAGATCATCAAGCGTCACACCGCCAGCCTGCTGCGCGGCAAAGACACCGAGCTGACCCGTGGCCAGCGCTACCACTTCCTCGCGGGCTGGTTGCCGTGGGTGGCGGACGGCATGAACATCTTCTTCACCGTCGGCGCGCTGTTGTGGTCGGCGGCGATGATCATCGTGCCGACGCGGGTCGACCCGCCGCTGCTGATTTTCGCGATCCCGCCGCTGGCGTTGTTCGTGTTCAAGGTGGGCAAGATCATCTTCCTCTACCGCCGCGCGGTAGGTGTGAACCTCAAGGATGCATTCTGCGCCGCCCTGGCTGGCCTGGCGTTGTCCCACACCATCGCCAAGGCGGTGCTGTATGGCTTCTTCACCACCAGCATTCCGTTCTTTCGTACCCCGAAAAACGCGGATAACCACGGCTTCTGGGTAGCGATTTCCGAAGCCCGCGAAGAAATGTTCATCATGCTGCTGTTGTGGGGCGCGGCGCTGGGGATCTACCTGGTGCAAGGCCTGCCGAGCAATGACATACGTTTCTGGGTGGTGATGCTGCTGGTGCAATCGCTGCCGTATGTGGCGGCGTTGATCATGGCGTTCCTGTCGTCGCTGCCGAAACCAGCCGTGGCACCTGAGCCTGCACCCGTGGCTTAAAAACTTGCGCAATGCACTAAACGGCGGCCTCTGGCCGCCGTTTTGCTATAAGATAACGGCCATTTTGTCCGCCCGCCCCGCTCTTCCAGACATGCTTCCCGGAGTTTTCCCATGACGGCCCATGCCGACCTTTCGCCGACCCTTCAACTTGCCATCGACCTGATCCGTCGCCCCTCGGTCACGCCGATCGACGCCGATTGCCAGAAGCTGATGATGCAGCGCCTGGGCGACGCCGGTTTTGCGCTGGAGCCGATGCGCATCGAGGACGTGGACAACTTCTGGGCCACCCATGGCAAGCACGACGGCCCGGTGCTGTGCTTCGCCGGCCACACCGACGTGGTTCCCACCGGTCCGGTGCAAGCCTGGCAGAACGACCCGTTCGACGCATTGATCGACGAAAACGGCATGCTCTGCGGGCGTGGCGCGGCCGACATGAAGGGCAGCCTGGCCGCCATGCTGGTGGCGGCCGAGCGCTTCGTCAGCGACTACCCGGACCACAAGGGCTCGGTCGCGTTCCTGATCACCAGCGATGAGGAAGGCCCGGCGCACCATGGCACCAAGGCCGTGATCGAACGCCTGGCCGCGCGCAAGGAGCGCCTGGACTGGTGCATCGTCGGCGAACCGTCGAGCACCACCCTGGTGGGTGACGTGGTCAAGAACGGCCGTCGCGGCTCCCTCGGTGCCACCCTGACCGTGCGCGGCGTACAGGGCCATGTGGCCTACCCGCACCTGGCGAAGAACCCGATCCACCTGGCCGCGCCGGCCCTGGCCGAACTGGCCGCCGAGCACTGGGACAACGGCAACGCCTTCTTCCCGCCGACCAGCTTCCAGATTTCCAACCTCAACTCTGGCACCGGCGCCACCAACGTGATTCCGGGTGACCTGACGGCGGTGTTCAACTTCCGTTTTTCCACCGAATCCACTGTCGAAGGCCTGCAACAGCGCGTTGCGGCGATTCTCGACAAGCATGGCCTGGACTGGCATGTGGAGTGGGCGCTGTCGGGCCTGCCGTTCCTCACCGAGCCGGGCGCGTTGCTCGATGCGGTGTCGGCCAGCATCAAGGCGATCACCGGGCGTGAGACCCAGGCCTCCACCAGTGGCGGTACCTCCGATGGGCGCTTCATCGCGACCCTTGGCACCCAGGTGGTCGAGTTGGGCCCGGTGAACGCGACGATCCACCAGGTCAACGAGCGGATCCTGGCCAGCGACCTCGACGTGCTGACCGAAATCTATTACCAGACCCTGATCAAGTTGCTCGCCTGATGCTGGCCTGCCCGATTTGCAGCGCCCCGCTCAACGCGGTGGACAATGGCGTGGCGTGCCCGGCCGGGCACCGTTTCGACCGCGCGCGCCAGGGTTACCTGAACCTGCTGCCGGTGCAGCACAAGAACAGCCGCGACCCGGGCGACAACCTGGCCATGGTCGAGGCGCGCCGTGACTTTCTCAACGCCGGGCACTACGCCCCGGTGGCCAAGCGCCTGGCCGAGCTGGCCGCCGAACGCGCACCGCAGCGCTGGGTGGACATCGGTTGCGGCGAGGGTTACTACACCGCGCAAATCGCCGCGGCCCTGCCCCATGCCGATGGCTACGCGCTGGACATTTCCAAGGAAGCGGTCAAGCGCGCGTGCAAACGCGACCCGGCGCTGACCTGGTTGATCGCCAGCATGGCCCGCGTGCCGTTGGCCGACGCCAGCTGCCAGTTCCTCGCCAGTGTGTTCAGCCCGTTGGATTGGCAAGAGGCCAGGCGCCTGCTCAGTCCCGGCGGCGGCCTGATGAAGGTCGGCCCGACCAGCGGCCACCTGATGGAACTGCGCGAGCGCCTGTACGACCAAGTGCGCGAGTACACCGACGACAAGCACCTGGCCCTGGTGCCGGACGGCATGAGCCTGGCCCACAGCGAAACCCTGGAATTCACCTTGAGCCTGGCCGAGCCCCGGGACCGCGCCAACCTGCTGGCCATGACCCCTCACGGCTGGCGCGCCAGTGCCGAGCGCCGTGCCGAGGTGATCGAGGCGGCCGAGCCGCTGCTGGTCACGGTGTCGATGCGCTACGATTATTTCGTGCTTCAATAACCGACTTTTAACCATCCGCGAATGGATTTTCGAATCCCGCAACGAGGAATATCCATGCGCCAACCCGATATCGAGATTTACCTGAAGGACGCCGACGTCGACTACAAGGCCATCGCCGCCTGGCTGGGCGCTGCCCTGGGCCCTTGCAGCGACTGGGTCCAACGTGGCCAGACCTACAAGTGCAAGGCCGGCAATGTGCCCGTCACCTGGCTGCCGAAAGCCGTAGGCAAGTGGAACAGCCTGTACCTGGAAAGTGACCAGACACCGTGGGAAGACGACATTGCCTGTGCCCGCGCTGCGTTTGCTGCGCTGAATGTTGAAGTACGTTGCGCACCGGGTAGCTGGATCGAGGAAGAAGGTGAGGAAAGCGCCGACACCTGGATCCGCATCAGCGCGGACGGTGAAGAGCAGATCACCTGGAAAACAGCTTAAAAAGCAGCTGCAAGCTGCAAGTCATAGCGCTTGCAGCTTGTAGCTTGCCGCTCGGCCTACAGGCCGACCACATCCTCCGCCTGCAACCCCTTCTCGCCGCTTACCACGGCGTATTCCACTTGCTGGCCCTCGGCCAACGAACGGTGGCCGTCGCCGCGAATGGCGCGGTAGTGCACAAACACATCCTTGCCATCTTCACGCTGGATAAAGCCATAGCCCTTGGCGTCGTTGAACCACTTCACATTGCCTGTCTCGCGCGTTGCCATCTGTTCACTCCCACTTGATTGTTATTGTTGAGCCGATCGCGTTGAACTGCCGAGTATAAGACAGGCTCAAAAACGATCAACTCAAGTTTACATCGCTGCTTTTTTGCCGATTTTCGGCGAATACGGCACACTACCCGCCCGAGCGCCTGCTCGGTTTTTCCCACTTGAAGCAGCTCGCCTATGACCCGCTCCCCGTTCCGCCGTCTGGTGTTTGGCACCTTGCGCCGACTGTTGTACCTCTGGGTTCGCTCGGAGACGATCAACCAGTCGTCCCTTACCCTCAACCTGGACCGCAGCCGGCCGGTGTTTTACGTCCTGCAATCGCCCTCCCTCACCGAATTGGCCGTGGTCGATGCCGAGTGCACCAAGGCCGGCCTGCCGCGCCCGGTACTGCCGGTATCGGTGGGCCCGCTGATGGAACCCGCGGCGTTCTTCTACCTCACGCCCGAGCCGGACTGGCTGGGGCGTCAGGACAAGCGCGGCGCGCCGCCGACCCTGACCCGCCTGGTCAACACCCTCAGCGAACACGCCGAAGAGAATGCACAAATCATTCCGGTCAGCGTGTTCTGGGGACAAACCCCTGCGAGCGAGTCCAGCCCGTGGAAACTGCTGTTTGCCGACAGCTGGGCGGTCACTGGGCGTCTACGCCGGTTGTTGAGCATCCTGATCCTGGGGCGCAAGACCCGCGTGCAATTCTCCGCGCCCATCAACCTGCGTGAATTGATCGAGCACAATAAAGGCCACGAACGCACCGTGCGCATGGCCCAACGTATCCTGCGCGTGCACTTTCGTAACCTGAAGACGGCGGTGATCGGCCCCGATTTGTCCCACCGGCGCAATCTGGTGAAAGGCCTGGTCAACATGCCATTGGTGCGCCAGGCCATCCTTGACGAAGCCGAACGGGAAAAAATCAGCCCGGAAAAAGCCAAGGCCCTAGCCCTGCGCTACGGCAACGAGATCGCCTCGGACTACACCTACACCGCGATCCGCTTCCTGGAAGTGGTGTTGAGCTGGTTCTGGAACAAGATCTACGACGGCATCAAGGTCAATAACATCGAGGGCGTGCAACAGGTTGCCCAGGGCTACGAGGTAATTTATGTGCCTTGCCACCGCAGCCATATCGACTACCTGCTGCTGTCCTACCTGCTGTTCAAGAACGGCCTGACCCCGCCGCATATCGCCGCCGGCATCAACCTGAACATGCCGGTAATCGGCAGCCTGTTGCGCCGTGGCGGTGCGTTTTTCATGCGCCGCACCTTCAAGGGCAACCCGCTGTACACCTCGGTGTTCAACGAATACCTGCACACCTTGTTCACCAAGGGCTTCCCGGTGGAGTACTTCGTCGAAGGCGGGCGCTCGCGCACCGGGCGCATGCTGCAGCCGAAGACCGGGATGCTGGCGATTACGCTGCGCAGTTTCCTGCGCTCCTCGCGCATGCCGATCGTGTTCGTGCCGGTGTATATCGGCTATGAGCGCGTGCTCGAAGGCCGCACCTACCTCGGTGAGCTGCGGGGTGCGAGCAAGAAGAAAGAGTCGATCTTCGATATTTTCAAAGTGGTCGGCGCGCTCAAGCAGCGCTTTGGCCAGGTCGCGGTCAACTTCGGCGAGCCGATCAAGCTGGCTGAGTTCCTCGACGCCGAGCAACCGGACTGGCGCAGCCAGGAACTGGGCCCGAACTACAAACCGGCCTGGCTCAACGAAACCACCAATCGCCTCGGCGAACAGGTGGCCCGCCACTTGAACGAAGCCGCCGCCGTGAACCCGGTGAACCTGGTGGCCCTGGCGCTGCTGTCGACCACGCGCCTGGCCCTGGATGAACAGGCCATGGCCCGCCAGTTGGACCTGTACCTGGCGCTGCTGCGCCGCGTGCCTTATTCGCCCCACACCACCTTGCCCGAAGGCGACGGCCTGGCGCTGATCAAGCACGTCAAGGACATGGACCTGCTGTCGGAACAGAGCGATGCCTTGGGCAAGATTCTGTACCTGGACGAGCAGAACGCCGTCCTGATGACCTACTACCGCAACAACGTACTGCACATCTTCGCCCTGCCGGCGCTGCTGGCCAGCTTCTTCCAGAGCAGCTCGCGGATGAGCCGCGAGCAGATCCTGCGCTATACCCACGCGCTGTACCCGTACCTGCAATCGGAGCTGTTTATCCGCTGGTCGCTGGAAGAGTTGGATACGGTGGTCGATCAATGGCTGGACGCGTTCGTCGAACAAGGCCTGCTGCGCTTCGAAAACAATGTGTTCCTGCGCCCGGCACCAAGCTCGCGACACTTCGTACTGCTGACCCTGCTGTCCAAGACCATCGCCCAGACCCTGCAACGCTTCTACATGGCGATCTCGCTGCTGCTCAACAGCGGCCAGAACAGCATCAGCGCCGAAGAACTGGAAGACCTGTGCACGATCATGGCCCAACGCCTGTCGATCCTGCATGGCCTCAACGCCCCGGAGTTCTTCGACAAGAGCCTTTTCCGACATTTCATCCAGACCTTGCTGGAACAAGATGTGCTGCGTCGCGACGAGGCCGGCAAGTTGAGCTACCACGACCTGCTCGGCGAACTGGCCGAAGGTGCGGCCAAGCGCGTGTTGCCCGCGGAGATTCGCTTGTCGATCCGCCAGGTGGCCTTGCACCGTGTGGATGGCGCAGCCGAAGCGCCGGTGGAAGCGGAAGAAACACGCTAGATTGAACAAGGCGCCAGTTGGATGCTGGCGCCGTTGAAAAGGAGCTGCACCATGAAAAAAATCATTCTCCTGGGTCTCACCGCCCTGCTCGGAGCCTGCCAATCCATGCATCCAGCGCCCAAGGCCAGCCTCGACGGCGAGGTGTTCTACCTGCAACGCATTGCCCTGCCGCCCGCCGCCACCTTGAGCGTGAGCCTGCAGGACGTGTCCCTGGCGGATGCGCCCGCGGTGACGCTGGCCGAGCAGAAAGGCCCGGTCAAAGGCCAGGTGCCGCTGCCGTTTCACCTGACCTACGACCCCGCACAGGTCAAGCCGGGCCACAGTTATTCGGTGAGCGCTCGCATCGAGCTGGACGGCAAGCTACTGTTTATCACCACCGAACGGCACACGGTGCAGCTCAACGGCCAGGATCCACAGCCGCTGCGCGTGCGCGTGAACGCCGTAGCACCCTGAACTCGAACATAAGGAAGCGCCCATGCTCCGCAACTCCCTTCGCCTCACTGCCCTGTGTGCCGGCCTGCTGCTCGGCGCCAATGCCGTGGCCCTGGACCTCAGTAGCCTGTCCCAGGGCGACGCCAGCGGCGGCCTCAAGGACGCCCTGACCCAAGGCGCACAGATCGCCGTGAAACAACTGGGTGTACCCGGTGGTTTCAGCAACAACCCTGAAGTGAAGATCGGCCTGCCGGGCAAGCTGGGCAAAGTCGCCGACAAGCTGAAAATGTTCGGCATGGGTGACCAGGTCACGCAGTTGGAAGACAGCATGAACAAAGCCGCTGAAACCGCCGTGACCCAGGCCCAGCCGATCCTGGTCAACGCGGTGAAGAACATGAGCGTGACCGACGCCAAGGGCATCCTCAGCGGCGGCCAGGACTCCGCCACCCAGTACCTGAACAAAAGCAGCCGCGAAGCCATCCGCGCCAAGTTCCTGCCGATCGTCAAGGCCGCTACCGACAAGGTGGGCGTGGCCCAGCAGTACAACGCCCTGGCAGGCAAGGCCGCCGCATTTGGCGCCGTGGATGCCAAGAGCGCCAACGTCGAAAGCTACGTGACCGAACAGGCGCTGGATGGTTTGTTCAAGATGATTGCGCAGCAGGAAGAGACGATTCGCAAGAACCCGGCGGCTGCGGCGACCAGCCTGGCGAAGAAGGTGTTTGGCGCCTTGTAATAGCTGTGATGCCCACGTTTCAGCGAGACGTGGGCATTGGGAAGCCGCTCAATGAGAAGCCTTTAACCAGTTCTTTTGTATTTCTGCTTGATCTCGCATTGAAAAGAACCATTCGCGGCCAACCTTCTTTTTGACAAATATATTCAAGTCGACTAGACCGTTCAGCACGGCCGATGCCGTATTGTAAGAACAGCCTAGATTTTCCTTCACATTGACGGCTGTGAACTGTTTGGCGGTACCGCTCTTGGCGACCTGAAATACCGTCTTTTGTTTCTCATTCAGTTCCTTATAAAGTCCTGACTCCCATAACCAACGCTCAAACGCCTCGGCCTCTCGGACACTTATCTCGTAAGACTGCTTAAATCCATCAACTGCGCGTTGCACGATGGAGCACTGATAGTCGATGAAGTAAGTCAGATCGAGTTCATCCGTCTCCGTATACAGATAAGACATACCGTATTGAACAGCCGCATTCTTCAGCAAGACACTGATGGAGATATACCTGAATGCCGCGTAATCGCTTTTAAACATGAACCAATAAAACAACGCACGCGCAACACGACCATTGCCATCCCGAAAGGGATGCTCGTAACCCAAGGCAAAGTGCAGAGAAATGCCTTTGATCAGTGGATGCAGGTAGCGGGTGGCCGTAGCATCGTCGTGACAAGTATTGATCCAATCAGCCAACCGCTCCAGCCGAGTGATGATCCCTTCTGCGGGAGGTGGCGAATGCACAACATTGCCATCACCATCCTGGACAACCACCTCATCGTTTAAACGAAAGCTGCCAGGAGAATATTTATCATCGTCAATGCCCTGAACACCTACTTCGTGCATGTCCGCGATCAACTCCACACTTAGCGGCTCGTTTCTCTTATCCCAAGCGAAACGCATCATTCGGTAATTGCCGATGATCATTTTTTCATCTGGCGTTCTGGGCAGTCGCTCTCGCTTCAACATATCTTTTGCAACGAGCGTCGTGGTTGCCGCGCCCTCCAACTGGCTGCTACTGATTGCCTCATCTTCAATCAGGTCGTTGAGCAAATACTTTATATGAGCAGCCTTCCCGACCTTGCTGCTCATGTACTCAAGTGCGGCAGTCGAGGCATATCTGTCGACCGTGGAGACCACGCGTTGTGCGGTTGGCGTTAATACAAAGTTGCACCAGACCTCAGGCGTACCTACGGGCACTATTTTCTGATACAGACGGGAGCGCTCGTACTTTACGATCCCCCAGCATATCGCTTGATCCAAGTGCTGAGGAAAACGGTGGCGTAGCTGATCAAAGTGCAAATAGCGGCCCCGACTGTCTGTTGGCTGAGACAGCTTCATATAGTCAGATAGATGCTGAAGATGGGGCTCCTGGCCAATGAGAACAAAAACCCGTTCCGGCACCTTGGGTGGCAGTTTAATCATCAAAATCTCAATTTTTGATTTCTGAGACTTGAGTACAGCAGAAAACTCCACCTATCTCAATAACCACGAAAATTGAGACATGCCTTTCTTCAATGCAGTACCGACTCAGCCAATCGCCCCACCGTCAACGTTGCAAAGCCCCCCATGGCCAGCGCCGTCGCACGGTTGATCTTCAAGGGTGTCAGCCAGGCTTTTTGCAGCCCTTCGAAGCGACTGCCGAATACGATCCACGCAGACCCTACCGGTATCACCACCAATGCCAGTGTGGCCATGAACCCGGCATAGCCTTGCCATGCGGCAAAGGTGCCGGCCGGCGCAATAAACGACACGATCAACAGCCCCTTGGGGTTCATCAGTGTCAACCAGAAAAAACTCCACCCACTGAGGCGGTCACGGCCAGGGTCGACGGTGCTGTTTTTGCGTTGCCAGAGCTTGTACGAGACATACAGCAGGTATCCGGCCGCCGCCAATTGCGTGAACTTCGACGCCCAAGGCGAATAGGCCGCCAGGTAGAGCAGTGCAACACCCCATATCGAAACCTGAAGCACGTAAGCCAGGCACTCGACAAATGCCAACCACCAGGACGCACGATAGCCAAACAATACGCCGGCACGAAACAGCAAGGTATTGGTGGGACCGGGGGCAAGCAGTAGCAACATCAGGGCTGGAATGCAGGCGAACATGCAGGTTTTCCTCAAGAGTGACGACCCAAAGTCGTTCCCCCCATCGAAACTGACGCGTCAACATGGATGGCCCGGCGACAGTGGCCATCATCAAACTCGCGAAGTCTACTGCAAGTACCCGCAAGATGCCCTCACCGGGAGGGCATGCAGATTCGTTCCAGCGGTTAAACCAGACAACTACAGGAAAGCGCCCACGACAAAAGTCGTCGTTGTTGCCACGCCATAACCAATACTCATGGGCGGCTCGGCCGAACGCATTGAACAAGGGAGTGGCCTCGCAGGACTGGGCTCAGGCCAGCAAGGGCTAGGAGGTTTTGCGTAGCAAGGCCGGGGCGGCGGCGGGCAAGGTCGGGGTGGCGGCTCTTGCGGGCAAGGACCGCTTACCGGGGGTCTTTGAGGCATCGACAGCGCAGAAAAAAAGCACTTGAAGGGGCAAAAAAACATAAAGTATTCCTTAAGTCCAAAGAGATGAGTCCATTTACCGTTGTCGTCAACAACTGACATCGACAAATCCATACCTGTGATCAGGTAGTCTCTAAGTGGCAGGAATGCAGGAAGCGTTCCCGGCTCCCGCCACCCGTTTCGACACTCAAATATTGGCCCTTACCCCTCTATGCCGCCTTCCGAACCTTGAACCACGCCGCGTAGAGCGCCGGCAAGAACAACAGGGTCAACGCCGTCGCCACGATCAAGCCACCCATGATCGCCACTGCCATCGGCCCGAAGAACACGCTGCGTGACAGCGGGATCATCGCCAGCACCGCCGCCAGGGCGGTCAGCACAATCGGGCGGAAACGCCGTACGGTGGCTTCGATAATTGCCTGCCACGGCGCCAGCCCGGCCTTGATGTCCTGTTCGATCTGGTCCACCAGGATCACCGAGTTGCGCATGATCATCCCAGACAACGCGATGGTCCCGAGCATGGCCACGAAGCCGAAGGGCTGGCGGAACACCAGCAGGAACAGCGTCACGCCAATCAGGCCCAACGGCGCGGTCAGAAACACCATCGCCGTGCGTGAGAAGCTGCGCAATTGCAGCATCAGCAAGGTCAGCACCACCACGATAAACAGCGGCACGCCGGCCTTCACCGAGTTCTGCCCGCGGGCGGAGTCTTCGACGGTGCCACCGACCTCCAACAGGTAGCCATCCGGCAATTCGGCGCGAACCCACTCAAGGGTTGGCAGGATTTGCTGGACCAACGTTGCCGGTTGTTCCTTGCCGTAGATATCGGCGCGCACGGTCACCGTCGGCAAGCGGTTGCGGTGCCAGATAATGCCCTCTTCAAAGCCGTATTCGAGGGTGGCGATCTGCGACAGGGCCACGCTTTTACCGTTGTCGGTCGGTACCGCCAGGCTGGGCAGCAGCGACAACTCGGTGCGCTCGTGGACGGTGCCGCGCAGGAGAATTTCGATCAACTCGTTGTCCTCCCGGTATTGACTGACGCTGGAACCGGTCAGTGAGCTTTGCAGGAATTTCGACAGGTTGGCGGTACTGACACCGAGGGCGCGGGCGCGGTCCTGGTCGATATTGAGGTAGACGATCTTGCTCGGCTCTTCCCAGTCCAGGTGCACATTGACCACGTGGGTATTTTCGCGAACCTTGGCAGCGACTTTCCGCGCAAGGGCGCGGACTTCCTCGATGTGTTCGCCGGTTACGCGAAACTGCACCGGATAGCCCACGGGAGGGCCATTTTCCAGGCGGGTAACGCGTGAGCGAAGGTCGGGGAATTGTTCGTTGAGGGTTTCGATCAGCCAGGTGCGCAGGCTTTCGCGGCCCTCGATGGTCTTAGCCAATACCACGAACTGCGCAAAACTGGCCGCTGGCAGTTGCTGGTCCAGTGGCAGGTAGAAACGCGGCGAACCGGTGCCGACGTAGGCCACATAGTTATCAATGCCGGCGTGTTCCTTGAGCAAGGCTTCCAGGCGCTTGACCTGATCGGCGGTGTTGCTCAGGGAAGCGCCTTCGGCCAGTTTCAGGTCGACCATCAATTCCAGGCGGCCTGAGGCCGGGAAGAACTGTTGCGGCACAAAGCGAAACAACGCCACCGAGCCGATAAACAGCAGCAACGTCAGGACAATCACAGTTTTGCGCCGACGCACGCACCACTCCACCAAACGTCTTACACGTTGGTAGAACGGCGTACCGTAGGGATCCGGGCCATCGATGCCATGTTTGGCCGCGTGAATCTTCGCCAGGTCCGGCAGGAGTTTTTCCCCCAGGTACGGCACAAACACCACGGCGGCGATCCATGAGGCGAGCAACGCGATCGTCACCACCTGGAAGATCGAGCGTGTGTATTCACCTGTGCTCGACTGCGCGGTGGCAATCGGCAGGAAGCCGGCCGCCGTGATCAGCGTGCCGGTGAGCATCGGGAAGGCGGTGCTGGTCCAGGCAAAACTGGCCGCCTTGAGCCGGTCGTAGCCCTGCTCCATTTTGATTGCCATCATTTCCACGGCAATGATCGCATCATCCACCAGCAAGCCAAGGGCCAGCACCAACGCACCGAGGGAAATCTTGTGCAGGCCGATGCCGAGGTAATACATGGTGGCAAAGGTCATCGCCAGCACCAGCGGAATCGCCAGTGCTACGACCATGCCAGTGCGTATGCCGAGGGAGAAGAAACTCACCAGCAAGACAATCGCCAATGCCTCGGCCAACACCTGCACGAATTCGCCGACACCGGTTTTCACCGCTGCCGGTTGGTCTGACACCTTGCGCAGCTCCATGCCCGCCGGAAGGTTCTTTTGCAAGCGTGCGAATTCGCCTTCGAGAGCCTTGCCCAGCACCAGGATGTCGCCACCGTCGCGCATGGCCACGGCCAGTCCGATAGCATCCGCCCCCATGTAACGCATGCGCGGCGCCGGTGGATCGTTGAAGCCGCGGTGAATATCGGCAACATCACCGATGCGGAAGGTTCGATCAGCGACACGAATAGGAAAGTCGCGGATTTCTTCCACCGTCTTGAAATTACCCGACACGCGCAGTTGCACGCGCTCGCTCGGGGTTTCAAAGAAGCCGGCAGTGGAGACCGCGTTCTGCTCCTGCAACGCCTGCTGCACAGCGGCCAACGGCAGGCCAAGGGTGGCGAGCTTGAGGTTGGACAGCTCGATCCAGATCTTCTCATCCTGTAGGCCAAGTAACTCGACCTTGCCCACATCCGCCACTCGTTGCAGCTGAATCTGGATGCGGTCGGCGTAGTCCTTGAGTACGGCATAGTCGAAGCCGTCGCCGGTCAGGGCGTAGATATTGCCGAAGGTGGTACCGAACTCGTCGTTGAAAAACGGCCCCTGGATATCCGGCGGCAAGGTCTGCCGGATGTCGCTGATCTTCTTGCGCACCTGGTACCACAACTCAGGAATCTGCACAGAGTGCATGGAGTCGCGCGCAATGAAGGTGACGGTGGACTCGCCCGGGCGAGAGAAAGAGACAATGCGCTCGTATTCGCCGGTCTCCATCAGTTTTTTCTCGATACGCTCGGTGACCTGGCGCGAGACTTCCTGGGCCGTAGCGCCGGGCCAGTTGGTCTTGATCACCATGGCCTTGAAGGTAAACGGTGGATCTTCGCTTTGCCCCAGTTTGGTATAGGACAAAGTACCGACCACAGCCAGCAGGATCATCAGGAACAGTACAATCTGGCGGTTACGCAACGCCCATTCGGAAAGATTGAAAGCCATCGGGGACTACTCCTTGGCCGCCAGGTTCACTATACGGTTGGAGCCATCCACCGCGCGCACTTGCTGGCCCTCGTGGAGCACATGCACGCCTGCTGCGACCACCCAGTCGTTGGGGGTCAAGCCTTCCAGCACCGGCACGGTTTTTTCGCCAAAGGCGCCGATGCGTACCGGCGTGCGCTTGAGGGTGTTGTCCGGCTGTACACGCCAGACGTAGGACGCACCGTTCTCCGCACTCAGGGCAGACAGCGGTACCGACAGCGGAACAACGCCGTCGGCCTGTATGAATACGCGAGCGCTTTGCCCCAGTTCCGCCGGGACTTTGCCGCCGGTGAAGGCAACGCGAGCGGCGAAGGTGCGCGATTTTGGATCAGCCGCAGGCGACAGTTCACGAATGCGCCCGGTGAAACGCTGGCCCGGCTGGCTCCACAACTCCACCGCGACCTGCTGACCGATCTTGAAGCGACCAAACCCTTGTTCGGGCAGGCTGATAAGCACTTCGCGCTCGCCATCGGTGGCCAGGGTGAACACGGTCTGGCCAGCGGATACCACTTGGCCGACTTCCACCGCGCGCTTGGCGACGACGCCATCCTGAGGGGCGCGCAATACGGCGTAACCGGCCTGGTTACTGGCCACGTCGAACTCGGCCTTGATCTGCTTGAGGCGCGCTTCACCGGAACGGTAAAGGTTTTCGGAATTGTCGTACTGGGAACGGCTGACCATCTGACGGTCCATCAGGGTCTTGTAGCGATCACGCTCAGCGCGTACCAGGCGCAGGTTGGCCTCGGCAGCGGCGACCTGGGCACGGGCGGCCTCCAGTTGCAGGCGCACATCCTGAGGGTCAAGTTCCGCCAGTGCCTGGTTGGTCTTGACCCGCTCGCCCTCCTCCACCAGACGCTTGCTGACTTTGCCACCGACGCGAAAGGCCAGGTCCGGCTCATAGCGCGCGCGTACTTCACCGGGGTAGCTGTCCGTCGACTGCGCCGAGGGTTGCGGCTGCACCACCATGGCCGGGCGGACGGTGGTCTGGACCGCTTCTTCCTGGCCGCAGGCGGCCAACAGGAAGACCAGGCAGACAGGCAACGCAAAGGGCAGGAAAGTGCTGCGCATGCTGAAGGACCTTTCGCAAATGGAGCTAGGAATAATTATACTGGCCGGTATGTTATTAATACCAAACTCGCCAGTCCAGTATTAAAGGTAGAAATGTCCGACAATCGTGTAAGCACCAATAGCCCCGGGCGTCCCAAGGACATGGCAAAACGCCAGGCTATCCTCTCGGCAGCGAAAATCCTGTTCTTGAGCAACGGCTACACCAACACCAGCATGGATGCCGTGGCCCTTGAGGCCGGCGTATCGAAACTGACCGTCTACAGCCACTTCACCGACAAAGAAACCTTGTTCACCGCCGCCGTGGTGGCCAAGTGCGAGGAACAGTTGCCGGTGATGTACTTCGAACTGCCCGAAGGCATGCCGGTGGAAACGGTATTGTTGAATATCGCCCGGGGGTTCCATCGACTGATCAACAGTGAAGAGTCGGTTAACCTGCATCGCCTGATGATGACCACCGGCAATCAGGACGTGAAACTCTCACAGATCTTCTTCGAAGCCGGGCCCATGCGGATGCTCCAGGGCATGGAGCGCCTGCTCGGCAAGATCGACCAGAGCGGCGCGCTGAGCATCGACAGACCGCTTACGGCAGCCGAGCACTTCTTCTGCCTGCTCAAGGGCACCGCGAACTTCTGCCTGCTGTATGGCTGCGGCGGGCAACTGAGTGAGGAAGCCGCCGAAGCCCATGTGCAGGAGGTGGTGGGGTTGTTTATGCGGGCCTATAGGAGAGATGCGGCTGCAAGTGGTTAGCTGCAAGCAGCAAGTGAAAAGCGCTTTTGCTTGCAGCTTGCAGCTTGCAGCTTGCAGCTTGTGGCTTGTGGCTTGTGGCTTAAGACTTGAGCGCTTTCTTGGGATAAATGTCATACCGGCTGGACTTGCCATCCAGCGCATGGCTCGGCTTGGGCCCTTCGATGCAGGGCGCCTTGCGCGGGCGCTTGACCACCACGCGGTGGCTGGCCAGGGCCAGGGCGGCGGCCAGCAGGGCCGGTGCATCCGGATCATCGCCCACCAGTGGCCGGAACAAGCGCATTTCTTTCTTCACCAGGGCGGTTTTCTCACGGTGGGGGAACATCGGGTCGAGGTAGATCACCTGGGGTGGCTCCCCTTGCCAATTGAGCATCACGTCAATGGAGTTGCCCTTGAGCAGCTTCATGCGCGCCACGATGGGCGCTACGTCAAAATCCTGCGTAGCGCGCGCCAGGCCATCCTCGAGCAAGGCACCGATCAGCGGTTGGCGCTCGATCAGGCTCATCTCGCAGCCCAGGCTGGCCAGCACGAACGCGTCCTTGCCCAGACCGGCCGTGGCGTCCAGCACACGGGGACGCACGCCTTGGGCAATGCCCACGGCCTTGGCGATCATCTGTCCGCTGCCGCCGCCATACAGCCGACGGTGAGCCGCGCCGCCTTCGACGAAGTCCACCCGCACCGGTCCCGGCGCGTCAGGTCCAAGCTGCTGCAGTTGCAGGCCGTGTTCCCCCACTTGCAGGGAAAAATCCGCATCCGCGAGCTGTAAAGGCAAGCCGAGCTGTGCAGCCCACTGCTCGGCCCGGGCCTGGAAACCTTCGCCCAAGGCCTCGACCTGGATGCGGCTGGCCGCTGGTTGTTCGCTCATCAATCGCTACGCTCAAAAATATTAAGGATCGGCAAACAACGGCCGATAAAAACAACAGTCAGGTATTTTGCCAGAGCTGAGCGTCGACCGAGAAAAATGTCAGACATTCTCCCCCTAACCATCGGTGTACTGCCGACCCATAACCACTACGGCCTGCGCAATACTCAAGCGCTGGCCGGGGTGAGCCATGTGTGGCAGGACTTCTTCGCCCGGGCGCTGGCCGAGCAGCTCGGTGAAACGCCGGACGCGCTCGCCGCCAAGGCGCCGGCACCGGCGGACCCGACGGTAGAGCCCAGCGCCGGTGCCGACCTGTTGTCGCAGATCCTCACGCAGCGTGAGTGCGACGTCAAAGACACCGAGATTGCGCCACCTGAGCCACTGTTCCTGCCTATCGCCGAATTCGAAACCGAGTTGCTGCCACCGGCCGCCACGCCATTCCCACAGGAAGAAATCGTCGCGCAGCAGCGCCAGCAGAATTTCGAAAGCGCTTGGGTTCGCCCGATCGTCCTCACGGCCGGCCAGCCATTGCCTGAGCCCGGCCCGGCGCCGGAACCACGCCCTCTGCACTTGCCGATTGCCGAGTTCGAACTGGACCTGTTGCCACCACCCGCCACGCCTTACCCAACCGAAGAACTGCTGGCGCAACAGAAGGCGCTGGACTTCGACTACCACTGGGCACGCCCACTGATCACCCACAACCTGCGCCTGGCGGCCTAGCGACACACCCACCAACGCCCCATGTCCAGATGGAAATGGTTGCGGTGCGCGGCGTTGTAGTCCGGGCTCAACACCACATTGAAATCATCACAGGCGCCATCGCGCACCTGGCGCAGGAACCGCGCGCTGTCGCCCTCCCCGGACCAATCCTTGAGCACGCTGATACTGCGCCCATCCGCCAGGCGAAACCCGGCGATATCCAAGGCATTGGCCGACGCATGCTGGCTGAGCCGCCCTTCGGCACGGTTATACATGTTGCGACAGGCAAAGCTGCCCAGGTGATCGACCCGTGTCACCGCCTGGCCGAACACCGCCTGGGCTGCCGGTTGCAGGCTGTGACGCTCGAACAGCGCGAATGCCACGGCCAACGGGCAACTGGCGAGAAAGCTGCTGCTTAATGCCACGTCTGCACCCTGCACGCGCAAGGTATTGCGCAGAGGACAGGCAGCGTCAGCGGGCGTGTCAGCCTGATGGCTGACACGCAAACCAGAGGTTTTCAGCACTTGGTCGCAGAGCTCGGGGTCATCCTGCAGGCGTCCCAGCTTGTAGCGGGTCAACAGGTTCGGGCTGGACCGTACGTCCAGCGGCGACCAGGGGTTCCATTCGGCCGGCAACGGCAGCCAGCCACGCCATACACCCACGGCAAATGCACCACTGAGCACCAGCAGAGCACCCAGCAGTTTGAAAAAACGCACGGCTCAGTCCTTGAAGAACTGATTGGCCTGGCTGAAGGGCATCGAGCGCTCGGTAAAGCTGAAGGTGCCCAGCTCATAGACTTCCTGGGCCGCTCGGTAGAATTCACCATAGGCCGCCAGTGCCATGGCCGAGCCCACGCTGATGCGCTTTACCCCCATCGCGCTCAATTGCGCCACGCTGAGTTTCAGGCCGCCGGACATCAACACGTTCACCGGCTTTGGCGCCACGGCCTTGACCACCGCCAGCACGTCCTCAGCACTGCGCAGGCCCGGCGCATAGAGCACGTCGGCGCCGGCTTCGGCGTAGGCCTGCAGGCGGCGAATAGTGTCGGGCAGATCCAGGCGACCATGCAGGAGGTTTTCCGCGCGGGCCGTCAGTGTGAAGGGGAATGGCAAGCTGCGGGCAGCGGCGACGGCGGCTTCCACGCGCTCTACGGAAAGGTCGAAGGGATAGATCGGGTCGACGGCAACGCCGGTGGCATCTTCGATAGAGCCCCCCACGATACCGCTGGCCGCCGCCCGCAAGATGGTTTCGGCACAGCCTTCAGGGGTATCGCTGAAGCCGTTTTCCAGGTCGGCCGCCACCGGCAGCGCGGTGGCCTTGGCGATCATGGCGGCATTGAGCAACGTGTCTTCAAGGGACAACGCGCCTTCCGCGTCCGGGCGCCCCAGGCTGAACGCATAACCCGCACTGGTCGTGGCAAGGGCTTCAAAGCCAAGGCTGGTGAGCATCACCGCGGAGCCGGCATCCCAAGGGTTAGGCATCACGAAGGCGCGGTCGCGCTCATGCAGGGACTTGAAGGTTTCGGCGCGAAGGGCTTGGGCATCCATGACTGACTCCTGGCGGGAAAAGGAGCCCTAGAGTAACCCCAGTTGTTCCGCTTCGGGTTGCCGATCCAACGTCGGCAGCGCCGGAAGGCCGGGCAGGCGCACCATCAACTTGGCGTGGAAACGCAGGGCCAGCTGTGCGGCCAGGCGGTTGTCCGAGGTGTGCAGGAATACGTAGGGTGTGCGGCCTTCTTCGATCCAACCCGCGATTTTTTCCACCCACGGCACCAGGAACGGGTCATTGGCCTCAAGCTCCGGATGGCCGATAAAACGCACTTGGGGAAACTGGGTCAGCGCTGCCGGACGGGGTGGCACCTTGGGCTTTTTCGATTGTGCGTGCAGTACCGCCGCCGAGGTCGACGTGCAACTGAACAACGCGCGCGGGTCGAGGCAGATGCGCTCGACACCCCGATCCCGTAACAAACGGTTGAGCGTGCGCTCGGCATCGCCCTTGGCGAAGAACTCAGGGTGGCGTACTTCCACCGCCATCGGGCGTTCCAGGCCATCGATAAAACCGGCCAGTTCAGCCAGGCGTTGCGGCGAAAAACTCGCCGACAGTTGCAGCCACAGCGGCGAAACACGTTCACCGAGCGGGCTCATCAAACCGACAAAACTTTCCGCCGCCGGCAATTGCTCGCGCAAGTCGCCACCGTGACTGATGTCACCGGGGAATTTTGCAGTGAAGCGAAAATCGTCGGGCATGATGTCGACCCAGCGCTGCACGGTAGCGGCCGAGGGGCGAGCGTAGAACGTGGTATTGCCCTCAACGGCGTTGAAGACCTGGGAATAAAGGGCAAGGTAATCGCTGGAGCGGGCGTCGACTGGGTACAGGTACTCGCGCCAGGCGTTTTCACTCCAGGACGGGCAGCCGAGGTAGTAAGGCAGGCGCATCAGATGTGGATGTCGAGACCCAGCACTTCCATATCCCATTCGACAAATCCGGCGGTGGTCAGGTAGCTGGCCAGGGCGGTGGCAACGCTTTTGCTCATGGAGCGCGGGAAGACCATGTCTTGCTGACGGGCGGGAACGCCGCTGATGCGGGCTTGTGAACTGGCCTGCGCATCGGATTGGACCTCAATGAAGTCCGGCGAATCCTCGACGGAGTCGTCCACCGTGGCGTTTGCCTTACGCGGCTTGCGCTTGATCGGGTACGACTGTGAGGAAAATCCATCTATACGCATAGGCGCGAACTCGCTATCAGTAATGGCATTTTGGCAGCACTGTCCGTCGCGCGCAAATGCTCTGGTGATAACTAGAACACATAATTTGAAAAAGGTTTAAAAACCCGGGCAAATTCTGACGATTGGCGACTTTTGCCTCAAATTGCCATCATTTTTGGCGTCAAATAATCCCTCTTTCTGCCTTGGTCTGCGCGACTTTATCGCGCAGGTAAACCGGTGCAGCCTGATCCGCAGGAATCGCCTCGCCACGTTCGAACGCGAAGCGCGCCAGGGTCAGCAGATCTTCGGCGTGAGGCAACAGGGTGGCGTCCTGGCCAGCAGGTTGAACGCCGATACGCTCGCCATAACCCCAACCGGTGCCAGCCCCGAACCAGTCACCACTGGCATCGCACGGCAATACCGCCGATTCCGGTGGCTGCACCGCTTCCACGCCGACAAGGCGCATTTCGCCAGCCGTTTCGCGGTAGCAACCCCAATACACTTCGTCCATACGCGCATCGATCGCCGCCGCCACCTGCTGGGCGCAGTGTTCGCGCAAGGCACGTTGGGCCAGTACGGCAAGGTTGGAAACCGGCAGCACCGGGCGCTCCAACGCAAAGGCCAGGCCCTGGACCACGCCAATGGCGATGCGCACCCCGGTGAACGCTCCCGGGCCACGGCCAAAGGCGATGGCATCCACGGCCGACAGGGTGGTGCCCGCGTCTTCAAGCAGCTGCTTGATCATCGGCAACAGCTTCTGCGCGTGCAGGCGCGGGATCACCTCGTAGTGGCTTGTGACCTTGCCATCGTGCAGCAAGGCAACGGAGCAAGCTTCAGTCGCGGTGTCCAGGGCCAGCAGGGTGCTCATCGGTATGGGTGTCCAAGTCGAAAAAAAGTGCGCCAGTATAAACAACAACGGCCCGCAAGCGGGCCGTTGTCTATCAAGCCGATAAAGGATCAGCTCAGTGCTTGCAGGACCTTGGCGGTGATCGCTTCCACCGAGCCGACGCCAGGGATATGGCTGTACTTCGGCTTGCCCTGGGCTGCGGACAGCTTCTGGTAGAAATCCACCAACGGCTTGGTCTGGGAATGGTAGACCGACAGGCGATGACGCACGGTTTCTTCGGTGTCGTCCTTACGCTGCACCAGGTCTTCACCGGTGACATCGTCCTTGCCTTCAACTTTAGGCGGGTTGTAGACGGTGTGGTACACGCGGCCCGAGGCTTCGTGGACGCGACGACCGGCAATACGCTGGACGATTTCTTCATCTTCAACCGCGATTTCCACCACCGCGTCCAGCTCGACGCCGGCTTTCACCAGGGCTTCGGCCTGGGGAATGGTGCGTGGGAAACCGTCGAACAGGAAGCCGTTCTTGCAGTCTTCCTGGCTGATGCGTTCCTTGACCAGGTTGATGATCAGGTCATCGGAGACCAGGCCGCCGCTGTCCATCACGCTCTTGGCGATCAGGCCCAGCTCGGTGCCGGCCTTGACGGCTGCGCGCAGCATGTCGCCGGTGGAGATTTGTGGAATGCCGAATTTTTCAGTGATGAACTTTGCCTGAGTACCTTTACCGGCCCCGGGAGCTCCCAGCAGAATGACGCGCATCGATGTGCTCCTCAATTTTTTATAGAGATGACGCTCGGATTCGCCGCGTGGGGCCAATCTCGTAAAAATAATATAGGGCTCATGAAACTATGGGCCCAGGCCGCCCAAACGGCCAAAGGCTGATCAAGATACACAGCGGGCCCTAACCACACAAGCCGCCAAAAGTCGCAGGAACCCGCGCCACGCGTACGTCATAGGTAGGGTGTGCCTGAGTGCAACCAGCGCTGTAAACGCCGACCACCCCTTTCAGGGCGGCCGTCGTGGTTTATCCGCAAGCTTTTGAGAACACGCAAAAAACCTCAGCCGGTGTTGCGCAGGCCGGCGGCAATACCCGCCACGGACACCAGCAACGCCTGTTCCAGAGGGCTGTCCTGCGCGGCTTCCTGGCGACGCGAGCGCGCGAGCAACTCGGCCTGCAACAGGTGCAAGGGGTCGAGGTAGGTGTTGCGCAGGCGGATGAACTCCAGGGTGTCAGGGCTATGGGCCAGCAGTTGCGACTGGCCGGTCAGGCCAAGCACCACGTCGCATGCCTGCGACAATAGGTCGCGTAAGTGCGCCCCCAATGGCAACAGGTCCGGCTGCACCAGGCGCTCGTCATACAGGCGCGCAATATCGGCATCGGCCTTGGCCAGGACCATTTCCAGCATATCGATGCGGGTGCGGAAGAACGGCCACTGTTCGCGCATCTGTCCCAGCAGTTCACCTTCGCCGCGCTCCAGGGCCTTGCTCAACGCGGCCTCCCAACCCAGCCAGGCCGGCAGCATCAGGCGAGTCTGGGTCCAACCGAAGATCCACGGAATGGCGCGCAGGCTTTCTATACCACCGGCGCGACGCTTGGCCGGGCGACTGCCCAGAGGTAGCCGGCCCAGCTCCTGCTCCGGGGTGGACTGACGAAAATACTCGACGAATTGCGGATTTTCCCGCACCACCGCGCGATAAGCGCTGACGCCGTCGGCCGCCAATTCATCCATCAAATGGCGCCACGCCGGCTCCGGTGGCGGCGGTGGCAGCAATGTCGCTTCCAACACGGCGGCCAGATAGAGATTGAGGTTCTGTTCAGCAATGTCCGGCAAGCCGAATTTGAAGCGAATCATCTCGCCTTGTTCGGTGGTACGGAAACGCCCCGCCACCGAACCCGGCGGTTGCGACAGGATCGCCGCGTGGGCCGGGCCGCCGCCACGTCCGACGGTGCCGCCGCGACCGTGGAACAGCAGCAATTCCACCTGTTGCTCCCGGCAGATATCCACCAGCCGCTCCTGGGCCCGGTACTGCGCCCAGGCGGCGGCGGTGGTGCCGGCGTCCTTGGCCGAGTCGGAGTAGCCGATCATCACTTCCTGCGGGCCCTGCAAGCGCGCCCGGTAGCCTGGCAGCAGCAACAGTTGTTCGATCACGGGACCGGCGTTATCCAGGTCGGCCAGGGTTTCGAACAGCGGCACCACGCGCATCGGCCGTTGAACGCCCGACTCTTTAAGCAGCAGCTGCACCGCCAATACGTCCGACGCGGCACCGGCCATGGAAATGACATACGAGCCTAACGATGCGGCAGGCGCGGCGGCCACTTCCTTGCAGGTATTGAGCACTTCGGCCGTATCGGCCGATGGCTTGAAATAGCCCGGCAACAGCGGTCGACGGTTGGCCAGCTCCTTCATCAGGAAGCTGATGCGCATGTCTTCGTTCCAGTCCTCGTAACGGCCCAGGCCCAGGTAATCGGTGATTTCAGTCATCGCCGCCGAATGACGACTGGAATCCTGGCGCACATCCAGGCGCACCAGAAATAGACCAAAGGTTACGGCCCGGCGCAGGCAATCGAGCAGCGGGCCGTCGGCGATCACGCCCATGCCGCACGCGTGCAACGACTGGTAGCACAACTCCAGTGGCTCGAGCAGATCGCGGTTGTTCTGCAACACCTCGGCAGGCGCCGGCGTGCTGCTGCTCAACGCGGTATGGGCCCATTGGCGCGTGGCGCGCAGGCGTTCGCGCAGTTGCTTGAGCAGGGCACGATAAGGTTCGACGCTGTCGCCGACCTTGGCCTGCAACGCCGGGCTGGCCTGTTGCATCGACAGTTCGGAGGCCAGGTGGTCGATATCGCGCAGGTACAGGTCGGCCGCCATCCAGCGCGCCAGCAGCAACACCTCGCGGGTGACGGGCGCGGTGACATTCGGGTTGCCGTCACGGTCGCCGCCCATCCACGACGCAAAGCGGATCGGCGCGGCTTCCAGCGGCAAACGCAGGCCCGTCGCAGCGTGTAACGCCTGGTCGGCCTTGCGCAAGTAATTGGGGATGGCGTGCCACAACGAATGCTCGATCACCGCGAAGCCCCACTTGGCTTCATCCACCGGGGTGGGCCGAGTGCGGCGGATTTCTTCGGTGTGCCAGGCTTCGGCGATCAAGCGCTGCAGGCGCTGGCGGATCTGCTCGCGCTCAGCGCTGGTGAGGTCGCGATGATCCTGCAGCGCCAGTTGCGCGGCGATGGCGTCGTATTTCTGGATCAGGGTGCGGCGTGCCACTTCGGTGGGGTGGGCGGTGAGGACCAGTTCGATGTCCAGGCGCCCCAACTGGCGGGCGAGGGACTCATTGCTGTGGCCCTCGCCCTGCAGGCGAGCCAGTAACTCCGGCAATACGCGGGACTCGAACGGCGCCGGTTGCGACTCGTCGCGCCGGTGAATCAACTGGTACTGCTCGGCGATATTGGCCAGGTTGAGGAACTGGTTGAAGGCCCGCGCCACCGGCAGCAGTTCGTTTTCCTGCAACTGATTGAGGCTGGCGCTCAGTTCATCACCCGCGGCTTTGTCCGGGGCGGCTCCGCGGCGGTCGGCCTTGGCGCCTTTGCGGATCTGTTCGATCTTGGCGAGAAAATCATCGCCGTACTGCTCTCGAATGGTGTTGCCCAACAGTTCACCGAGCAGGTGAACATCCTCACGCAAGCGTGCATCGATATCACTCATCAGCCAATCTCCAGCCAGAAATCCGGGACGCGCAGGTGTGTCAGAGTGCCGCCGGCATCGTTTTATGACAAGACTTTAAACCTTGTGACTTGCAGCTAGTCTCAAGTGTGAGCCGCCGCGTTTATCCACGCGCACGGCTGGTCACTCATCACCGCCTGCCACCGCAGGCTTTATTGAGGTTGCCATGAAAATTCGAGAACTGGCCCAGCATTGGGAAGAGAACGCCAAGGGTCGCCTGACCAAGACCGAGTACGCCATCCATCTGGATGTGGAGGCTGCTGCACGGCTGGCAGCCATCGCCGAGATGTACCCCAAGCGCCACACCGAAGAACTGCTCGGCGAGCTGATCGGTGCCGCCCTTGAGGAGCTGGAAGCCAGCTTTCCCTACATCAAGGGACAACAGGTCATCGCCACCGATGAAGAGGGCGACCCGCTCTATGAGGACGTCGGGCCAACGCCGCGGTTCCTGACCTTGTCCCGTCGCTATCTGCATGATTTGTCTGCCAGTGCCGACGACCAAAAGCACTGACGGACTCGATTGACACCCATCTGAACCCCGTATTCCGGGCCTCTGCCGAGGCTCGGAGTACCCCTGCACGTGGCAAAAGTTCCAACTTTTTACCCTGACCAATCAGTCAGATATTTTTTTAGGCAAATCGCCATCTCTTCTGAACTTTTGAAAAAAGCCTCCGGTCACAGCCAGTAAGCCATCACTTGGAACGGCCGTTTGAAAGGGCCTGTCGCGCTTTACCGCCGCGCCCCAAGCCGTTCACCGACTGCGATGGATTTTGATGTTTTTAGGAGCTATCCAATGGAGTTGAAGACGATGAAGACCAGCACTGCCAAATCCACGTTTAACCACCTGCGCGGGCTTAAATTGGCCGCGCTGGCAATCGGCACCAGCTTCGTTTTGGCTGGCTGCGCCGGCAACCCGCCAACCGAGCAGTACGCGGTGACTCAGTCCGCGGTCAACAGCGCAGTGAGCGCCGGCGGTACCGAGTACGCAGCAGTTGAAATGAAATCGGCCCAGGACAAGCTCAAGCAAGCCGAAATCGCCATGCACGACAAGAATTATGACGAGGCGCGTCGCCTGGCCGAACAGGCTGAATGGGATGCTCGCGTTGCAGAGCGCAAGTCCCAGGCGGCCAAGGCCGAACAGGCTGTGAAGGATTCCCAGAAAGCTGTTCAGGAGCTGCGTCAGGAAGGTATGCGCCCGGCTGCTATCCAGCAGAAATAAAGCGCCGCGCCTGATTGCACTGCACCCGATATCGAATTGAAAGGACGACACGACTATGCGTAAACAATTGATGATCCCTGCCCTGCTGGCGATGAGCGTTGCCCTGGCGGCCTGCTCTACCCCGCCCAACGCAAACCTGGAAAACGCACGGACCAACTTCTCGTCCCTGCAAACCAACCCGCAAGCCACCAAGCTTGCCGCCCTGGAAACCAAGGACGCCAGCGATTGGCTGGACAAGGCTGACAAGGCCTACCGCGACAAGGAAGACCAGAAGAAGGTCGATCAACTGGCCTACCTGACCAACCAGCGCGTTGAAGTGGCCAAAGACACCATCGTGCTGCGCGAATCCGAAGCCAAGCTGAAAAACGCCGGCGACGAACGCGCCCGTGCCCTGCTCGAGGCCCGTGATGCGCAGATCAAGCAGCTGCAGGACAGCTTGAACGCCAAGCAAACCGAGCGCGGTACTCTGGTGACCTTTGGCGACGTGCTGTTTGCCACCAACAAGGCCGACCTGAAGTCCAGCGGCCTGGTCAACATCAATAAGCTGGCGCAGTTCCTTCAGGAAAACCCGGATCGCCAGGTGATCGTTGAAGGTTACACGGACAGCACAGGCAGCGATGCCTACAACCAGAGCCTGTCGGAGCGACGTGCCGCTTCTGTGCAGGTTGCGCTGATCAAGATGGGCGTTGACCCACGCCGCATCGTGACCACCGGCTATGGCAAGGAATACCCGGTTGCCGACAACGGCAGCGTCTCGGGCCGTGCCATGAACCGCCGCGTTGAAGTGACCATCTCCAACGATAACCAGCCGGTCAAGCCACGCTCGTCCGTCACCAACTGATTGATGCTGGATAAGAAAACCCACCTTATGGTGGGTTTTTTTTGGGCTCGCCGAATTGGACAGGACGGTTTGTGTCCTCCGCTGGCAGCTCAATCTTCGGGGCATGGGCCTGTTTCGGCAAATGCTCCATCAGTTGCTTTTTCTGCTCCCGAGCTTGCTGCCGTTCCAGATCCTCATGGCACCTGACCATATCCCGCATGTTGCGTAATGCCGGACTTTCAGGAGCTGCAGGATTTGCAGGATTTGAAAAAATAGATATCGCCACTTTCTCGGCCCTGAACTGTGTAAGTTACACCGCTTTCTGTGGCGTCTTGCGCGATATGGTTCCAAATAAATCCCGCCCCCCTGTGGACATTGAGCGGGCCGTGGCTAACCTGACCCCGGATACACAAAAACCCGCCTATGGCAGGCGGGTTTTTCCACGGGTGGGCAATCAGGTGTTGATCGAGCCCCCCCCCTGATAGTCGGGTTGCGGAATCTGGCCATTGCCCTGGCCGCCTTCGCCGCCTTGGCCGCCCTGTGCACCTTGTTGCTGCAGTTGTGCAAGCAGCTTCTTCAGTAGCTCCTTCAGGTCCTCGAGACTCTCTCCGCCGCCGGCCCCACCGCTTCCCTGCCCACCCTGGGAGCCTTGTGACTCCATTTGGTTAATTTTGCTTTTTACGTCATCAATCTGTTGGTTGAGGTCTCCCTGGGAGCTCCCGCCGGCGCCATAGCTGCCCGTATTCACTGGAGACTGTGTTCCGCTGATGCTTGTCATAAATGTCGACTCCACAATAACTAACGAAAAGGACCGATCAGTCACACCGATCAGTCCATAGTCTGTGGCGGGCAAATAGAGATGGTTCCGGCCTGGGAAGACTCGGACCTGCACCAAGGGACGAATCCCCAGGCTGAGTGGCGTTTTCCCACGGACTCGACGCGCTGGCTTACTGCTGCAGTTGCGGGGTTTCCTGGCCCATGCAACGCACCGCCTGCTTTTTGTTGTTGACCAACACTCCACTCAAGCCTTTTTGTTCGGTATCGAACATGACCAGCACACCATCGACGCACTGTGCCACTTGAGCGGCCGGGGTCAGGGAGATCTTGTAGTCCTCGCCCGGCACGGTCTTGAGCATGGTGAAGTCGCTGAGCAGCAACGCATCCTCAGGCTTGGCGAAGTGCAAATAGCCGTAGTACCACAGGCAGCCGACGGTGCCGATGATGGTGCCGATGCCGGTGAGGATCAGCGGGATCATGTTGCGTTCTTCGCTCATTGCGGGCTCTCTGATGGATCAACTTTAGGAATGGGGTAATTCGGAATCTCGCCCAGGCGGCGCAGGCCGTTGAAGTGCTGCGGGTCGTCCAGATAGCGCAGCATCACGGTTTGCCAAGTCTTGTCGGCAAAGGTCTGCACATGGCCGCCGCGGGTCAACTGCAATACCCGTGGCGGTGGCGCGGCCTGATACAGGCGGATACCGTTGGCCACGGGCACGATCGGGTCATCCAGGCTGTGGAACAGCAATTTCGGCACGCCGGTCAGTTGCGGCATGGCGTTGATCGCGCTGTCGGCGTCGGGCACCAGCCAAGACAAGGGCACCTGGAAGGGCCATGTTAACCAGGAGGTGCTCAGGGCGAATTGTCCTACGTCACGATAACTGGCGGGCACGCCGTCCAGTACCAGGGCCTTGAGTTGGACTTGACGCTGCGGGTGTTCCGCCAGGTAATGCACCGCCAGCGCACCGCCGAGGCTTTGACCGAGGACGATCAACGGCTGGCCCTGGGTTTCGGGCGCCTGGTCGAGCCAGTTGAACGCCGCGTCCACGTCCTGATAGATCGCTGGCAGCGAGGGCTTGCCTGCCGACAGCCCGTAACCGCGATAGTCCAGCAGCAGTACCTGGTAGCCCTGCTCCGGCAACCACCAGCTGCCGCCCAGGTGCCAGGCCAGGTTACCGCCGTTGCCGTGCAGGTGCAGCACCGTCCCTTTGACGGGTACTCCGGCCTTGGCCGGCAGCCACCACGCGTGCAACTTCACACCGTCGGCGGTGGTGAGGGTGACATCGCGGTATTGCAAGTGCGCTTTTTCGGGCGTGAACGGCAGGCCGGGTTCGGGGTAGAACAGCAGCGAGCTGCAACCGTTCAATGTGAGTAGCAGGCACAGAATGCCGAGGATTCTCATCCGTTGAAGCCTCGTGAATAACAACGTTTAAAGGATATTGGAGTAATCCGCCTCGATCCGGTCCAGGCTCAAGTGGTTGAGGAAGTTGGAGAAACACATCCACGCCGCCAGTGCATTCATGTCGCGGAACTGCTCCGGCAGGTACTTGGGCGGCACCACCAGGCCTTCGTCCACCAGTTGGCGCAAGGTGCGCATGTCTTCCAGGGTGGTCTTGCCGCAGAACAGCAGCGGCACTTGCTCCAGCTTGCCTTTGCGCACGGCCAGCTGGATGTAGTTGTAGACCATGATAAAGCCCTTGAGGTAGGACAGATCCTTGGTAAACGGCAGGCCGTTCGGCACCGAGCCACGGAATACCCGGCTGGCGTTGCCATAGCTTTCGGCCATTTCAAAGCCTTGCTCGCGGAAGAACTCGAACACCTGCAGGAAGTCGGCACCCTCTTCCACCATGTGGATCGCACGGGTGCGGTTGGTCAGCTTGCGCAAGCGGCTCGGGTAGGAGGCGAACGTAATGATCTCCATGAGGATCGCCAGGCCTTCCTGGGTCACGGTGGACGACGGCGGGCCCTTGGACAGGAACGTGCAGATCGGCTGGTTCTGGCCGTTGAGCGTGGTACCGACATGCACCAGGCCTTCGTGGACTTCCAGCGCACGCACGTCGCGGTCGTTGAACATCGCGTCGGCGCGGATCTTGATGTAGTCGGCGCCCGCTGCGGCATCGGCAACGATACCGTCGGACTCAAACACCCGGATGGTCTCTTCGGCTTCGCCAAATACCTTGTTCAGGCGGGTTTGCAGCAGGGCCACGGCGTCCTTGGCGGTCAGGGTCTTGGCTTCGTCCTTGAGGTCACCACGGCCGTCGATATTGTTCAGGTAGTCGGAGAGCATCAGGCCCAGGTCAGCCAGGGTCGGGTCGCCGGCGTGGAAGGCGTCGGAGGCGGCGCCGTACAGCTCCTGGGAAATCAGGCCGAAGTCCTCGGTGCCGCGGGCTTCGAGCATGCGCACCACCATGCGGTATTCGCGGCACATGCGGCGCATGATCTGCCCCACCGGGCTGAACTGGCCGAGGCGGCGAGTGATGTCGCGTTCGATGTTCTGGAATTCCAGCTTTACCGCACTGGAGTCGAACGACAGCGGCCGGTTCAGGTAATAGTCGCGATCCACGGCGGGCATGGCCTTGCCCTTGGCCTTGAGGAATCCCTGGCGAATGTTGTCGTCCCACTTCACGGCGTCGAGGACGCGAATCGGTGTTTGCGCCAGCACAATGCGATCGGACAAGCTGCGTATCGTCTGCTGGTAATCGTCCACCCGGTGCTTCCTCTTTAAACGTTATTTGCCCGCACGCTGGTAGCGCACGGCTTCAACGAACACATCGGCATTGGCCGGATCATCCAGGTAGGCAAACACCTGGCTCATGGAACTGTCGACCCGTACGCCGGCGCCTTCGACGGTATCCACGCTGCTGCCCTGCAGCACCTGTTGCCCGATGGCCTGGTGAATCTGTTCGAGGTCGAGGTTATAGACCACCAATTCGTGCTTATCGTCGAACTCGAACCCCGCCAGGAAGTAATGCCCTCCGAACCGGGCCGGCAACGGTGCCGACAGGTACCAGCGGTTGCCATGACGCGAAACGGTAAACAGGTACTCATCGCGCTGGGCCGGCGTGGCTTTAGGGTAGCTCACCGCCTTGTAGCGGTGCTCACCGGCACGGCTGATGCGCAGATTGAGCGGTTCGCCCCAGGCATTCCTGCTGGTCCAATGGCCCAGCAACTCATCCGGTGCCGCCTCATGGGCGGGCAACGGGTCCTTGAACGTGACCAGGCAACCGCTGAGCAACAGGAACGACAAGGCGATTACCGCCACACGCCAGGTTTTCATTGGACTCCCCCGGTGTCAGACCGAGGCCAACACCAAATGCATGTAACGCTTGAGGATCTCAAGCATCTCTTCACCGGTCAGAGGCTCTGCGCCGCCCAGCAGGCCCTGATATTCCATCCGACTGATAATCGCCGTCAACACCTTGGCGTCCTGTTGCGGCTCGCGGGAGCCCAATACCTGGAAAAACTGCCCCGTGCCCTGCAACAGGATCTGCTGGTGGGAACGCACCAGCTCAGCCAGGCGCGGGTTGAGCAAGGCTTCCTGGCGAAAGGCCTGTTCGGCCATCAAATGCTCGCGGCGGTTGGTCAACTGGCGCAGCACATAGTCGGCGGTCAGCCGCGCGATGTCATCGGCCAGTTGCGAGCGCGATTCCGGGCTGCCATCGCCATAGGCGACCATCTCACGCAGCAGGCCTTCGTTACGCACCCATAGCTTGCCCATGAAGGCGGCGCTGCGTTCAACGTACTGGGCGAAGGTATCGGTGAGCAGGTCATCGATGTCCTTGAAGTAATAGGTAGTGGCTGACAACGGCACACCGGCCTCGGCCGCCACGGCCCGATGGCGCACGGCCCGCACGCCATCGCGCACCACGATGCGCATGGCTGCATCGAGAATGTCTTGCCTGCGTTGCTCGCTGCCCCGACGGCTGGCCTTACGGCCCTGGTACTGGACGCTTTCAGCCACGGCAGCGGCAATGCCGGCGGCACCTTCTTGAGCGGTTACGCGGTTCACGACACACATCCTTGAATAGATCAAAACCTGGCGCTGTTTGCTTGACGCTTAAAAACGCCACATAAAAAAGCCGCCTTATAAAAGGCGGCTTCGGATTTCGCTACATTTACGCTTGTGGCCGCATGTGCGGGAACAAGATCACATCGCGGATCGACGGCGAGTTGGTCAACAACATCACCAGGCGGTCGATGCCGATACCTTCACCGGCCGTTGGCGGCATGCCGTATTCCAGGGCACGTACGAAGTCGGCGTCGTAGTGCATGGCTTCGTCGTCGCCAGCGTCCTTGTCGGCCACCTGGGCCATGAAGCGCTCGGCCTGGTCTTCGGCATCGTTAAGCTCGGAGTAGGCGTTGGCGATTTCGCGGCCGCCGATGAACAGCTCGAAACGGTCGGTGACGTTCGGGTTGTCGTCGTTGCGACGGGCCAGCGGCGACACTTCGAACGGGTACTGGGTAATGAAGTGCGGCTGTTCCAGCTTGTGCTCCACCAGCTCTTCGAAAATCATCACCTGCAGTTTGCCCAGGCCTTCGAAACCGAGCACCTTGGCACCGGCTTTCTTGGCGATGGCGCGGGCCTTGTCGATGTCGTTGAGGTCGTCTGCGGTCAACTCAGGGTTGTACTTGAGGATCGAGTCGAACACCGACAGGCGCACGAACGGCTCGCCGAAGTGGAACACCTTGTCGCCGTACGGCACGTCGGTAGTCCCGAGGACAAGCTGCGCCAGCTCGCGGAACAGTTCCTCGGTGAGGTCCATGTTGTCTTCGTAGTCGGCGTAGGCCTGGTAGAACTCCAACATGGTGAATTCCGGGTTGTGCCGGGTCGAGACGCCTTCGTTACGGAAGTTGCGGTTGATCTCGAACACCTTCTCGAAGCCACCGACCACAAGACGCTTGAGGTACAACTCAGGCGCGATACGCAGGAACATTTCCAGGTCCAGTGCGTTGTGGTGGGTTTCGAACGGCTTGGCTGCGGCACCACCCGGGATGGTCTGCAACATCGGGGTTTCCACTTCCAGGAAGTCACGCTGCATCAGGAAGCTGCGGATGTGCGCGATGACCTGCGAACGCACGCGGAAGGTCTGGCGCACGTCTTCGTTGACGATCAGGTCAACGTAGCGCTGGCGGTAACGCTGCTCGGTGTCGGTCAGGCCGTGGTGCTTGTCCGGCAACGGGCGCAGGGACTTGGTCAGCAGGCGCACGCTGGTCATTTCCACGTACAGGTCGCCCTTGCCGGAACGGGCCAGGGTGCCTTCGGCGGCGATGATGTCGCCCATATCCCAGGTTTTCACCGAGGCCAGGGTTTCTTCGGACAGGGTCTTGCGGTTGACGTAGACCTGGATACGCCCGGTCATGTCCTGGATCACCATGAACGAGCCACGGTTGAGCATGATGCGACCTGCCACCTTGACCGGGATCGCCGCTTCTGCCAGCTCTTCCTTGGTCTTGTCCGCGTACTGCTTCTGCAAGGCATCGCAGTAGTTGTCGCGACGGAAGTCGTTGGGGAAGGCATTGCCCTTGGCGCGCTCGGCAGCCAGCTTTTCCTTGCGCAGGGCGATCAGGGAGTTTTCTTCCTGTTGCAGGGCTTGCGGGTCGAGTTGTTGGTCGCTCATGTCTTTAAATTTTCCATCAGGTTCGTTGTCCCAGGCGTAGGCCGGGGATCGCCGGCAAGGACCAGGCGTCCCCCCGGTTCCTACAAGGGGTTACAGGCCAGATTTCAGGCTGGCTTCCAGGTATTCGTCAATGTCACCGTCGAGCACCTTGTCGCAGTCGCTGCGTTCGATGTTAGTGCGCAGATCCTTGATCCGCGACGCATCGAGCACATAAGAGCGGATCTGGTGACCCCAGCCGATATCCGACTTGGTGTCTTCCAGGGCCTGGGAAGCGGCGTTGCGCTTCTGCATTTCCTGCTCGTACAACTTGGCCCGCAGCATTTTCATGGCGGTGTCCTTGTTCGCGTGCTGGGAACGTTCGTTCTGGCAGCTCACCACGGTGTTGGTCGGTACGTGGGTAATACGTACGGCCGAGTCGGTGGTGTTTACGTGCTGGCCACCGGCACCGGAGGAGCGGTAGGTGTCGATACGCAGGTCGGCCGGGTTGATCTCGATTTCCACCTTGTCATCGATCTCGGGCGAGACGAACACCGCAGAGAACGAGGTGTGGCGACGGTTGCCGGAGTCGAACGGGCTCTTGCGCACCAGGCGGTGTACGCCGATCTCGGTACGCAGCCAGCCAAAGGCGTATTCACCCTTGATGTGCACGGTCGCGCCCTTGATGCCGGCGACTTCACCAGCCGACAGTTCCATGATGGTGGCGTCGAAACCGCGTTTGTCGGCCCAGCGCAGGTACATGCGCAGCAGGATGTTGGCCCAGTCCTGGGCTTCGGTGCCGCCGGAACCGGCCTGGATGTCCAAGTAGGCGTTGTTCGGGTCCATTTCGTGGCTGAACATGCGACGGAATTCAAGCTTGGCGAGGTTTTCCTCGAGACGGGCCAGCTCGGCGACGACATCGCCCACTGCGCCTTCGTCGTTTTCCTCGACGGCCATGTCCAGCAGGTCGCGGCAATCGGCCAGGCCGGTATTCAGTTCGTCGAGGGTGTCGACGATCTGCGCCAGCGCAGCGCGCTCGCGCCCCAGTTCCTGGGCGTATTCAGGTTTGTTCCAGACACTCGGATCTTCAAGCTCGCGATTGACTTCGGTCAGGCGCTCATGCTTTTGATCGTAGTCAAAGATACCCCCGAATAGTTTCGGAGCGCTCGGACAGGTCCTTGATGGTGTTAAGGATCGGGTTGATTTCCATGGCGGGCAGCACTCGTTGGCGAACTTTTGAAAGCCGGCGAGTATAACGGCAAACGGGGGGGAGCGGCAGCCCGCCTGGCGAAAAGGCAGACTACGCAGGGTTAAATGTGGGAGGGGGCAAGCCCCCTCCCACATTTTGATCTGTTGCGGCCTCGAGTCACTCGATGCCGACCAGGTTTCGCCCGTTGTGCTTGGCCGTATACAAGCCCTTGTCCGCCGCCATGATCAACTGGCGGCAATCGGTACCCTGCACCGGCGTCATGGTCGACAGCCCGATGCTGATGGTCAGGCTCGAGCCTTCCGCCGGGGCGATATGCGGGATTTTCAGTGCGGCGACGGCCATGCGCAGCTTTTCCGCCACCAGGCGTGCCCCACCCGGCGAGGTGTTCGGCAACACCAGGGCAAACTCTTCGCCGCCGTAGCGTGCCGGCAGGTCCGAGGGGCGGCTGCTGGCTTCGCGGATAGTGTTGGCGACCTTGCGCAAGGCTTCATCACCCTCGACGTGGCCAAAGCTGTCGTTGTAGGTCTTGAAGAAATCCACGTCGATCATCAGCAATGACAGCTGGGTCTGATCACGCATGGCGCGGCGCCATTCCAGCTCCAGGTATTCGTCGAAGTGGCGGCGGTTGGACAGCCCGGTCAGGCCATCGGAGTTCATCAGCCGTTGCAGCACCAGGTTGGTGTCCAGCAGCTGTTGCTGGCTGACCCGCAGCGCACGGTAGGCGGCATCGCGCTGCAACAGGGTCATGTAGGAACGCGAGTGATAGCGGATGCGCGCCACCAGTTCGATGTTGTCCGGCAGCTTGACCAGGTAATCGTTGGCCCCCGCCGAGAACGCCGCGCTCTTGATCAGCGGGTCTTCCTTGGTGGAAAGCACGATGATCGGGATGTTCTGCGTGGCCGGGTGGTTGCGGTATTCGCGCACCAGGGTCAAGCCGTCGAGGCCCGGCATCACCAGGTCCTGCAGGATCACCGTGGGCTTGATGCGGATGGCCTGGGCAATCGCCTGGTGCGGGTCGGCACAGAAGTGGAAGTCGATGTTTTCTTCGTGGGCCAGGCCGCGCCGGACGGCTTCGCCGATCATGGCCTGGTCGTCGACCAGCAACACCATGGCGGCGTTTTCGTCGGTCTTGATGTCGTCGATCTGTAAATCATTCATGTGCAGTCACCTGAATTACTGCCTGCAAGCCAACACCGCGGAAGGTCATGATCATTTTGCAAAGACCTCCAGCAATCGGGGCGCAATTCTATCCAGTGGGCGAATTTCAACAGCAGCATCAATCGCCGCCGCCGCTTTGGGCATGCCATACACCGCCGAGCTTTGCTGATCCTGGGCGATGGTCAAATAACCTTGTTCACGCATTAGCTTGAGCCCCTGGGCCCCGTCACGCCCCATACCCGTCAGCAGTACGCCGACGGCATCGCCATTCCAGTGGCTGGCCACGCTTTCGAAAAACACGTCGATCGAAGGCCGGTAAATCTCGTTCACCGGCTCTGCGGTATAGGCTAGCGTGCCATTCTTCAATAAACGAATGTGGTGATTGGTGCCGGCCAGCAGCACCACCCCGCTTTGCGGCGGTTCGCCTTCGCGGGCCAGGCGTACCGGCAGGCCGGAGGCGCTGCTCAGCCACTCGGCCATGCCGGCGGCGAAGACCTGATCCACATGCTGCACCAGCACAATGGCGGCGGCAAAGTCCCGGGGCAATCCCTTGAGCAGGGTTTCCAGGGCAGCCGGGCCACCCGCCGAAGAACCGATCGCCACCAGGCTCTGGCGTTCGCCGGTGCTGCGCTCCGGGGTGGTTTCGGCGCGCACACGGCTGCCGCGCTGGCCGATCAGCCAGCCGATGTTGAGGATCTTGCGCAGCAACGGCGCCGCCGCATCCTTGGGGTTGCCCACGCCGAGCGCCGGCGTGTCCACCACATCCAGGGCGCCGTGGCCCATGGCTTCGAACACCCGGCTCACATTGGCCTGGCGGTCGACGGTCACCAGCAGGATCGCGCACGGGGTCTCGGCCATGATCTGCCGCGTGGCCTCCACGCCGTCCATCACCGGCATGATCAGGTCCATCAGGATCAGGTCCGGGGTCAATTCGGCGCAGCGCTGCACCGCCTCCAGGCCATTGCTGGCCACCCACACCACCTGGTGCGCGGGCTCGAAGCTCAAGGCACGGCGCAGGGCCTCCACGGCCAGGGGCATGTCATTGACGATCGCAATCCTCATGACCGCGCGCCTCCGATCAGCTCCACCACGGCATCCAGCAGCGCGTCATCGTGGAAACTGGCCTTGGCCAGATAATAATCGGCCCCAGCATCCAGCCCGCGACGGCGGTCTTCTTCACGGTCTTTGTACGACACCACCATCACCGGCAACGATTGCAGGCGACTGTCACGGCGCAGGAGTGTGACCAATTCAATACCGTCCATACGAGGCATATCGATATCAGTGATAAGCAGGTCGAAGTCTTCGGAGCGCAAGGCGTTCCAGCCGTCCATGCCGTCAACCGCGACGGCCACTTCGTACCCGCGATTGAGCAGCAGTTTGCGTTGCAACTCCCGCACAGTGAGCGAGTCGTCCACCACCAGTACCCGCTTGCGCGGTGCCTCGGTGGCCTGCTGGCTGCGCCGGGCGATGCGTTCCAGGCGCCCGGTGTTGAGCAGCTTGTCCACCGAGCGCAGCATATCTTCCACATCGACGATCAATACCACCGAGCCGTCGTCCAGCAAGGCACCGGCGGAAATATCCTGGACCTTGCCCAGGCGATCATCCAGCGGCAACACCACCAGGGTGCGTTCGCCGATAAAGCGTTCCACGGCGATCCCGTAAACCGCATCGCGCTCGCGGATCACCACCACCTTCAAGGTTTCGTCATTGCTCTGCCCCAATGGGCGCTGCAACAGCTGGCTGGCGGCGACCAGGCCCACATGCCGACCTTCATGCCAGAAATGCTGGCGGCCTTCCAACTGCACAATGTCGTCGGGTGCCAGGTCGCACATGCGCTCGATATGCGCCAGCGGGAACGCATAGGCTTCCTCGCCGACTTCCACCACCAGGCTGCGCACCACCGACAGGGTCAGCGGCACCTCCAGATGGAAGCGACTGCCCTGCCCTGCCGTCTGCTCCAGCACCACCGCGCCGCGCAGTTGGCGAACCATATGCTGCACCGCATCCAGCCCGACACCGCGCCCGGACACTTCGGTGACCTTGTCGCGCAGGCTGAACCCCGGCAGGAACAGGAACGTCAGCAGCTCCTCTTCACTCAGGTTCAGGGCCGTCTCCCAGGTTGAAAGATGCCGATCGACGATGGTGCCGCGCAGACGCTCCAGGTCGACGCCATTGCCGTCGTCACTCAGCTCCAGCACCAGCAGGCCGGCCTGATGGGACGCGCGCAGGCGGATCAGGCCTTCGGCAGGTTTGCCTGCCAGCAGGCGTTGCTCGGGCATTTCGATGCCGTGGTCGACGGCATTGCGCAATAAATGGGTGAGTGGCGCTTCGAGCTTTTCCAGCACGTCGCGATCGACCTGGGTCTTTTCTCCCTCGATCTCCAGGCGCACTTGCTTGCCCAGGCTTCGGCCGAGGTCGCGCACCATGCGCACCTGACCGGCCAGCACGTCGGCAAACGGGCGCATGCGACAGGCCAGCGCAGTGTCGTAGAGCACCTGGGCACGCTGGCCGGCCTGCCAGCCAAACTCATCCAGCTCGGCGGTCTTTTCCGCCAGCAGCGCCTGGGCTTCGCTCAGCAGGCGGCGGGTATCGGCCAGGGCTTCCTCGGCTTCGAGGCTCAAACCCAGGGTCTTGAGCTGGCCATCCAGGGTATCCAGGGCGCGTACGCTCTGGCTTTGAATCCGTTTGAGACGCTGCATGCTGGCCAGGTAGGGCTTGAGCCGCTGGGTTTCCACCAGAGACTTGCTCGAGAGGTCCAACAGGCTGTTCAAGCGCTCGGCGGTCACGCGCAATACGCGTTCGCCACCTTCAGTCATGCGCCGGCCCTGACGCGGCGGATCACTGGCGACGTGCGGTGCGGGCTCAGGCTCCGGCGGCAGCTCTTCGATGAGCGGCGCCGGGGCGGGCTCAGGCGCAGCGGGCAGCGGCGCGACGTAGGCACTGGGCTGGGATGGATCCAGCAGGCGCTCCATCAACGCCACATAGGCATCGATGTCCGCCGTGCCGACATCGTTGCCAGGAGTGGCGATACGCATCAGCAAGTCGGTGCCTTGCAGCAACGCGTCGATATGTTCGGGTTGCAGGTACAGGCGGCGTTCCTGGGCGCTGACCAGGCAATCCTCCATGACATGGGCCACGCTGACCCCGGCGTCCACCCCGACGATGCGCGCCGCGCCCTTGAGCGAATGCGCGGCACGCATGCAGGCTTCAAGCTGGTCGGCCTGGGTAGGGTTGCGCTCCAGGGCCAGCAGGCCCGCGCTCAGCACCTGGGTCTGGGCATCGGCTTCCAGGCTGAACAGCTCCAGCAGCGAGGCGTCGCGCATCTGGTCGGGGGTCATGTGAGGCTCCGGGTCACGGCGGACAACAATTGCGCCTCGTCCAGCCACCGCAGGCTACGGCCTTTCCACTGCAACACACCCTGGGTGTAGCGCGCGCTGGCCTGGGTACCCGAGGCCGACGCCGCCTTCAGGGTGCGCTCATCGATGGCATGGATGCCATCCACTTCGTCCACCGGCACCACCACCGGGCCATCCTGCGCGGCGATGATCAGCATGCGCGGCATGATCCGCCCACCGCTGGCGCCCTGATGGGTTGTTTCCAGGCCAAGCAACTCCACCAGCGACAGGCACGCCACCAGCGCACCACGCACATTGGCCACACCGAGCAAGGCACGGGAGCGCTGGTGCGGCAGCGAGTGAATCGGTTGCAACGGCGCCACCTCCACCAGGCAGCGGGTGGCGATGCCCAGCCATTCCTCGCCGAGGCGGAACACCAACAGCGAGCGGGTGACGATCTTTTCGTCAACCTCGGCAGCCGCCACCGGACGACGGTCGTCCTGCTGCAAGGCATAGCGGTCCAGCAAGCGCGTGGCGGCAGCCGAGTACACCGAACAGTTACGGCAGTGGATATGCTCCACAAGCAACGGGCACGACTTGTCGCCATGGATACCGATACGGTTCCAGCAGTCGTCGATGGCTTGGGTGTCGGCCAGGGTCAGGTCCAGGCCTGCGGTGTTGAGCGCCTCGGTGCTACTCATCGTTTGGACTCACTGTCTGCTCGCTCGCTGCGGGCGGCCCGCGCCTGTAAACGGCGCGCCCCCGCACTGTCGCCCTGGGACTCGAGCAAGGCGGCCAGGTGCATCAAGGCCTGCGGGTGCTGGGGTTCCAGGTACAAGGCTTTACGATAAAACCCCTGGGCTTCCAGGGCGCTGCCGGCCACGTCGCTGAGCAACCCCAGCCAGTAGAACACCTGGGCGGCCGGCGGGTGACTGTTCAGATACTGCTCGCAGGCGGCGCGGGCCTCGGCACTTTTGCCTTCGTTGGCCAGGCTGGCGATGCGGCTGAGCAAGGTGCCCGCATCGGAGGGCGGCGCCTTGATCGGCCCCGCCTGGGTGCTGGCCGTGCTGAACGGTCGCGGCTTGACCGGGACCGGCGCGGCGCTGCGCGGTGGCGTCGGCATGGGCACGAATACCGGCTCAGGCTTCACCGGTTCGGCATGCCGGCTGAAGGCAAATGACTGCGGCACCCCAATCGAGCGCATGCCGTGGCGCCCCAGCAAGCTGCCCTCGGCGGGACCGATAAACAGCACGCCGTCCACATGGGTCAGGCCCTTGAGCACATCGAAGACTTGTTTCTGGGTCGGCTGGTCAAAGTAGATCAGCAGGTTGCGGCAAAACACGAAATCGTAGCTCGCCTCGTTCGCCAGCAGCGTCGGGTCGAGCAGGTTGCCGACTTGCAGGCGCACCTGTTCGCGCACGCGGTCGGCGATGTGGAACCCGTCGCCGTATTCCGTGAAGTGGCGGTCGCGAAAGGCAGTATCGCCACCGCGAAACGAGTTCTTGCCATACACCCCACGCCGGGCGCGCTCCACCGACAGCGGGCTGACATCCAGGCCCAGGACCTTGAACTGGTGCGGCGCCAGCCCGGCATCCAGCAAGGCCATGGCAATGGAATAGGGTTCTTCGCCGGTGGAACACGGCAGGCTGAGAATGCGCAGGGCGCGCATCTGCTTGATCTCGGCCAGGCGTGCAAGCGCCAGTCGGGCCAGGGTCGCAAAGGATTCGGGGTAACGGAAAAACCAGGTCTCGGGGACGATCACGGCTTCGATCAGCGCGTGTTGCTCGTCCTCGGAGCTTTGCAGGTGCTGCCAGTACTGCCCTGGCGTTTGCGCCTGCACGGCCTGGCTGCGCTGGCGTACGGCGCGCTCGATGATGGCCTCGCCGACCGACGCGACGTCCAGGCCGATACGTTCTTTCAAGAAGGCAAAGAAACGCGGGTCGTTGCTCATAGGCTCAGCTCGGCAGAAAACAACAGGGCGCGCACATCATCGGTGAGCACGTCATTCACGCCAATCCACTGCATCAGGCCCAGGGCATCCTCACGCACCGGCCCCAGGTACCGCGCCTGGCGGTTATCCAGGCCGTAAGGCTGGAATTCGGCCGGGTCGCACCGCAGGGTGTCCGTGGCCTGCTCGAGGATCAGCCCGAGCCAGCGCGATTCGACCCAGGTGTGCGGCTGGTAATTGACCAGCACCAGGCGCGTACTCGTACGCGCCTGGGCCGCTGTGCCGAAGGTCAGCGCACTCAGGTCGATGACCGGCACCAACGCCCCGCGATGGGCAAAGATGCCCGCCACCCACAGTGGCGCGTGGGCGATAGGCTTGAGCGGCAGGCGTGGCAACACCTCGGCCACCTCCGTGGCCTTGAGCGCAAAGCGTTCGCTGCCGATGTGAAACACCAGGAACAAGGCTTTTTTCGCTGCCGGAACGGCGCCGCGTTTAGCCGCAAGGTCGCTCATCAGACTTTGAAACGCGACACGCCGCTGCGCAGACCCACCGCAACCTGGCTCAGTTCATCGATGGCAAAGCTGGCCTGGCGCAGGGACTCCACCGTCTGGCTGCTGGCATCGCCCAGTTGCACCAGGGCATGGTTGATCTGCTCGGCGCCGGTGGCCTGGGCCTGCATGCCTTCGTTGACCATCAACACCCGCGGCGCCAGGGCCTGTACCTGATGGATGATCTGCGACAGTTGCTCGCCTACTTGCTGCACTTCGAACATGCCTCGACGGACTTCTTCGGAGAACTTGTCCATGCCCATCACGCCCGCCGAAACCGCTGACTGGATTTCACGCACCATCTGCTCGATGTCGTAGGTGGCCACGGCGGTCTGGTCGGCCAGGCGCCGCACTTCGGTGGCCACCACGGCAAAACCGCGCCCATATTCACCGGCCTTTTCGGCTTCGATGGCGGCATTCAGGGACAGCAGGTTGGTCTGGTCGGCGACCTTGACGATGGTCACCACCACCTGGTTGATATTGCCGGCCTTCTCATTGAGGATCGCCAGCTTGGCGTTCACCAGGTCGGCGGCGCCCATCACCGAGTGCATGGTTTCTTCCATGCGCGCCAGGCCTTGCTGGCCGGAACCGGCGGCCACCGAGGCCTGGTCGGCGGCGGTGGACACTTCGGTCATGGTGCGAACCAGATCCTTGGAAGTGGCAGCGATCTCCCGTGACGTGGCACCGATCTCAGTGGTGGTGGCCGCGGTTTCAGTGGCAGTGGCCTGCTGCTGCTTGGAGGTGGCCGCAATCTCGGTGACCGAGGTGGTGACCTGCACCGAAGAGCGCTGGGCCTGGGACACCAGGGCCGTGAGCTCGGTCATCATGTCGTTGAAGCCGGTTTCCACCGCACCGAACTCGTCCTTGCGCTCCAGGTTCAAGCGTTTGCTCAGGTCACCGGTGCGCATGGTCTGGAGGATCTCGACGATGCGTTGCATCGGCGCCATGATCGCGCGCATCAGCAGCAGGCCACACAGGCCGGCGGCGAGAATGGCCACGGCCAGCGACAGGAACATGCTGACCTTGGCCGAGGCAACGGCGTCGTCAATGGCGGCCGTTGCCCTGTCGGACACGGCCTTGTTTTCCGTGATGATGTCATTGAGCTTCATGCGCCCTTCGGTCCAGATCGGCGTCAATTGCTCTTCCAGCAGCTCGCGGGCGGCCGGCAGGTCATTGGCTTCGACGCGCTCAAGCACCTCGGCCAGGACCTTGTTGTAATTGATGTGGGCGGCCTTGAAGTTATCGAACTCCATGCGATCGGCCTGGCTATGCACGGTTTTTTCGTAATTGGCCATCTGCTGTTCGATACGCGCCTCGAAGGCCTTGTAATCCGACTTATCGCTATTGGTGAAGGTTTTATCCTCGCGCAGGCCAATGATATCGATGGTCTGCAAATAGCTGTCGACCCACGCGCTGCGGATCATCGAACTGAGGTAAACCCCCGGCACCGCGTCGTCACGCACCGATTCCTGGCTGGCTTCGATCTTCAGCAACCGTGAGTAGGACACCACAACCATCAGCAGCATGATCGCGATAATGACCGCAAAGCTCGCCAAAATCCGCTGGCGCAAGGTCCAATTCTTCACAGTGTTTCCTCGAAGGGCCATTCAAATGGAGGGGAGTATAGCTGAGCAGAAGCCCTCATTTATCAATGGGTTTTGGTGTTGTGCCGACATATATGCAAAAACACCTGTGGGAGGGGGCTTGCCCCGGTACAAACCGGGGACATCGTTTACATTTCTAACCGGGGACATGGTTTACAGGCTAATACGCATGATCAGGAGGTAACTGATCATGCCCTGGAACCAAGAGTCCCCCATGAATCAAAGAATCAAGCTGGTAGCTGATTGGCTTTCTGGCAACTTCACCAAAAGCCAGTTGGCACGCCGCTTTGACGTTAGCCGACCTACCGTCGATAAGTGGATTGCCCGGCACGACGGCGATTTGAGGTCTTTATCCGAACTGTCCCGGCGACCTCACAACAGCCCAAATAAAACCGACGACGAGATTTTGGCCCGTGTAGTCGCGATGAAGGAGGCTCACGATAAATGGGGGCCGAAAAAGCTTCTCGAGCTATTACGGCTGGAAGATCCCTCCGTCACCTGGCCCTCTCCAAGTACGGCCGGTCAATGGCTTGACCGACTTGGGCTCGTCAAAAAGCGGCGCTTCAAACGCCGACACAGCATTTCCCACGCACAAATGCGAAAGGCCGACGAACCTAACAAGACGTGGTGTGCTGACTACAAAGGGCAGTTCAAGATGCTTAATGCTCAGATGTGCTTCCCTTTGACCGTCACAGACCATGCGTCGCGGCTGATTTTAGCGTGCAGGGCCCATCCCAAGATCATGACCCAGCCTGTAAAACAGGCCTTTGAGAGGCTTTTTCAGGAGTACGGCATGCCGGAAGTTATCCGTTCGGACAACGGGGTACCGTTCGCCTCTCCTGGCCTGGCAAGAATATCCACACTGGCAGTTTGGTGGATTCGGCTGGGTATTTATCCCGAGCGAACCATGCCGGGAAGACCCGCCCAGAATGGTCGCCATGAACGAATGCACCGTAGCTTGAAACTTGAGTTGCCCTTAGGGAAAAACTTAGTCGAGCAGCAGCTTTTGCTGGAGCATTTCAGGCATGAGTTTAATTACGTACGCCCTCACGAAGCGCTCGGCATGAAACGTCCGGGAGACTTGTATGTGCCGTCCACCCGAATTTATCCAGGATGCTTGCCCGATGTGGAATATCCGGCAGAAATGAAAGTTCGAAGCGTCAGGCAGGACGGATCGATCAAGTGGAACGGCAAGTTGGTATTTATCAGCGAGGCGCTGTCCGGGGAAAGGATAGGGCTCAAAGAAGCTGAAGATGAAGCTTGGGATTTGTACCTGTGTGATTATCCCTTGGGGAGGCTTGGACGAGGTATGACCCGCGTCCAGGCCTCAAATGTGTAAACGATGTCCCCGGTTTCAGATGTAAACGATGTCTACGGTTCTACACCCCGATTGCGGTGGAACAGCTGCAAATACTCCAACTGGTCTACCGCTATCGGGGCAAGCCCCCTCCCACATTGCGTACACTCGTCGGTTATTGGTTAAGCCGTACCTGCTTTTCCAGTTCCAGCTTCAAGCCCGGCTCGAGCTTGAGTTGGCGGGCCAATTCGTCCAGATACGCCTTTTCCATAAAGTTCTCCTCGTCCACCAGCATCACGCTGGCGATGTACATCTCGGCAGCCATTTCCGGGGTGCCGGCGGCGCGGGCGACGTCGGCCGGGTCCAGCGGCTTGTTCAATTCGGCGTGCAGCCAGCTTTGCAGTTCGCGGTCGTTGTCCAGCTTGGTGAATTCACCTTCGATCAATGCGCGTTCACGCTCATCCACATGGCCGTCGGCCTTGGCGGCGGCGACCAATGCCTTGAGGATCCCCTGGCTGTGCTGCTCGACCTGGGCCGGTGGCAGGCGGTCGATGGTTTGCGGTTCGCCCTGAGGCGCGTTGGCCTGCTTGGCCTGCCAGTTGCCGTAGGCTTTGTAGGCAATCACGCCCAACGCGGCCAGCCCGCCATAGGTCAGGGCCTTGCCGCCAAACTTGCGCGCCTTCTTGTTGCCCAGCAACAGGCCCATGGCTCCCGCCGCCAGGGCGCCACCGCCCGCACCGCCGAGCAGGCTGCCGAGACCGCCGCCGCCGAGCAGCCCGCCGAGGGCGCCTTTATCGTCCTGCTTGCGCTGGCCGCCGGTTTTGTTCTGCAACATGTCCTGGCCGGACTTGAGCAACTGATCGAGCAATCCACGGGTATTCATTCGTAGCCTCCAGACACTAGGGTTCATAGGACCAATAGGCCCTCAGCGTAAAACTAAGTGCCAAAAAGCCGCGATCTAGAGTGCTTCCAGATGTAACGCCGCTGCCCTTCGCTTAAATCGATATACACTCGGATAAATCTATAAAAACACCCCACTGGTAATTCCAGCATGATGACCTTGCGTCAAATCCGGCATTTTATCGCCGTGGCCGAGACCGGTTCGATCTCCGCCGCCGCGCAGACCGCGTTCATTTCCCAGTCCACCCTGACCCTGGCGATCCAGCAACTGGAGCAGGAAATCGGCGTCACCCTGTTCAACCGCCACGCCAAGGGCATGACCCTCACGCACCAGGGCCATCAGTTCCTGCGCCAGGCGCACTTGATCCTCGCCACCGTCGACAATGCCAAGCGCAGCCTGCAACAGAGCACCGACCAGGTCGCCGGGCAGTTGATCATCGGCGTGACCAGCCTGGTCGCCGGCTACTACCTGGCGGATTTGCTCACCCGCTTCCAGCGCGCCTACCCCAACGTGGAGATCCGCGTGATGGAAGACGAACGCCCGTATATCGAGCATTTGCTGGTCAGCGGCGAGATCGATGTGGGCGTGCTGATCCTCTCCAACCTGGAAGACCGCCACGCCCTGCAGACCGAAGTCCTCACCCACTCGCCCCACCGCCTGTGGCTACCGGCGCAACATCCGCTGCTGGAGCACGACAGCATCAACCTCGCCGACGTGGCAAGCGAGCCGTTGATTCAGCTGAACGTCGACGAAATGGGGCATAACGCCCAGCGCCTGTGGGCAGCAGCCGGCCTGCAACCGCGCGTGACCCTGCGCACCGCCTCCACCGAGGCCGTGCGCAGCCTGGTGGCCGCGGGCCTGGGCGTGTCGATCCAACCGGACATGACCTACCGCCCCTGGTCCCTGGAGGGCGACATTATTGAAGCGCGGCCGATTGCCGACCTCAGCCAGACCCTGGACGTCGGCCTGGCCTGGCGTCGAGGCACCGCGCGACCGGCCTTGGTGGATCCGTTCCTCACCGTTGCGCGGGAACAACCACACCCGCGCAAGCCATCTATTTAATCGAATGCTGCATTCAGTATTTAGTATTTGTTGTCCTCACGCCTGGCCTCTAGTCTCTGTTTATTCATAGGAGAGGGTCATGCGCCTTGTAAGAGAACGCCCATGACCACACAAGAAAAGAGATCACGAAAAATGTCCGGCGCGCCAACCCCGCTGCTCACTGCGTTGCTGATCGACGGCGAACTGGTCCAGGGCCAGGGCGTTGCCGAGCCGATCCTCAACCCGGCCACCGGCGAAGTGCTCACCCAGATCGCCGAAGCCAGCACCGAGCAGGTCGAAAGTGCGATCCTCGCCGCACACCGCGCTTTTGCCGGCTGGTCGCGGACCACGCCGCAACAACGCTCCAACATCCTGCTGGGCATCGCCGACGCCATCGAGAAACACGCCGACTATCTGGCCCGCCTGGAATCGCTTAACTGCGGCAAGCCGTTGCACCTGGCGCGCCAGGACGACTTGAGCGCCACCATCGATGTGTTCCGCTTCTTCGCCGGCGCCGTGCGCTGCCAGACCGGCCAGCTCAGCGGCGAATACCTGCCGGGCTACACCAGCATGGTGCGCCGCGATCCGATTGGCGTGGTGGCCTCGATTGCGCCGTGGAACTACCCGCTGATGATGGCCGCGTGGAAGATCGCCCCAGCGCTGGCGGCCGGTAATACCTTGGTGTTCAAGCCGTCGGAACACACGCCGCTGTCGATCCTCGCATTGGCCCCGGTCCTGAAGGACGTGTTACCACGCGGGGTCATCAACATTCTGTGCGGTGGCGGTGAAGGCGTCGGCAGCCATTTGGTCAGCCACCCCAAGGTGCGCATGGTCTCGCTGACCGGCGACATCGTCACCGGCCAGAAAATCCTGCAGGCCGCCTCCAAGACCCTCAAACGCACACACCTGGAATTGGGCGGCAAGGCGCCGGTGATCGTGTGCAACGACGCCGATCTGCAAGCCGTGGTCGAAGGCGTACGTGCCTACGGTTACTACAACGCCGGCCAGGACTGCACCGCGGCGTGCCGCATCTATGCCCAGGCGGGCATCCACGACAAATTGGTCGCCGAGCTGGGCGCAGCCGTCAGCAGCCTGCGCTTCGCCGGCAAGCGCGATGCCGATAATGAACTCGGCCCGCTGATCAGCACACGCCAGCGCGACCGCGTGGCCAGCTTTGTCGAGCGCGCCCTGGGCCAGCCGCATATCGAGCGGGTCACCGGCGCGGCCGTGCATTCCGGGGCCGGCTTCTATTACCAGCCGACGCTGCTCGCCGGTTGCAAGCAGAACGATGAAATCGTCCAGCGCGAAGTGTTCGGCCCGGTGGTCACCGTGACCCGCTTCGACGAACTGGAACAGGCGGTGGACTGGGCCAACGATTCCGAATACGGCCTGGCCTCCTCCGTCTGGACCCAGAACCTGGACAAGGCCATGCAGGTCGCCGCGCGCCTGCAATACGGCTGCACCTGGATCAACAGCCATTTCATGCTGGTCAGCGAAATGCCCCACGGCGGCTTGAAGCGCTCGGGGTATGGGAAAGATCTGTCCAGCGATTCGCTACAGGACTACAGCGTGGTGCGCCACATCATGGCCCGCCACGGCCAGCATCTTTAAAACAACAACTAAGCTCATGCGTCACGGCTTCACACACTGCCCCGACCATAATTAAAGAAGAGGGAATCCCCATGTCTGCGCATAAGACCGCACTGCTCAGTGCCTTGACCACCGCGCTGCTGGCCAGCGTCAGTATCCAGGCCGCCGAACCGCTCAAGGCGGTGGGCGCTGGTGAAGGCCAGCTGGATATCGTCGCCTGGCCCGGCTATATCGAACGTGGCGAAAGCGACAAGGCCTACGACTGGGTCACAGGTTTCGAGAAGGAAACCGGCTGCAAGGTCAACGTGAAAACCGCCGCCACCTCTGACGAAATGGTTAGTTTGATGGCCAAGGGCGGTTATGACCTGGTCACCGCGTCCGGGGATGCGTCGCTGCGGTTGATCGTTGGCAAGCGTGTGCAACCAATCAACACGGCGTTGATCCCCAACTGGAAGAACATCGACCCGCGCCTCAAGGATGCGCCGTGGTACGTGGTGGGCCAGCAGACCTACGGCACCCCGTACCAGTGGGGGCCGAACGTGCTGATGTACAACACCACCGTGTTCAAGACCGCGCCCACCAGCTGGAATGTGCTGTTCGATGCGCAGAACCTGCCGGACGGCAAGCCGAACAAAGGTCGCGTGCAGGCCTATGACGGTCCGATCTACATCGCCGATGCGGCACTGTACCTCAAGAGCACCCAGCCGGAACTGGGGATCCAGAGCCCCTATGAACTGACCGAAACCCAGTACAAGGCCGTGCTCGACCTGTTGCGCGCGCAGCAGCCGTTGATCCACCGCTACTGGCATGACACCACCGTGCAAATGAGCGACTTCAAGAACGAAGGCGTGGTGGCCTCCAGCGCCTGGCCGTATCAGGTCAACGGCCTGCAGAACGAGAAGCAGCCGATTGCTTCGACCATTCCCAAGGAAGGCGCCACCGGCTGGGCCGACACCACCATGTTGCACAGCGAGGCCAAGCACCCGAATTGCGCCTACAAGTGGATGGACTGGTCGCTGCAGCCGAAAGTCCAGGGCGATGTCGCCGCCTGGTTCGGCTCGCTGCCGGCGGTGCCCGCAGCCTGCAAGGAAAGCGAACTGCTCGGCGCCGAGGGTTGCAAGACCAACGGCTTCGATCAGTTCGACAAGATCGCCTTCTGGAAAACCCCGCAGGCCGAGGGCGGCAAGTTCGTGCCGTACAGCCGCTGGACCCAGGACTACATCGCGATCATGGGCGGGCGCTAAGCCATCTGACCCTCAGGGGCCGCTTCGCGGCCCAACGCAGCCTCGTGCCTCGGCAGCTGCTACGGATCTTTACTGCTTCTACACCGTTGGTAGGAGCCGTCGAGTGAAACGAGGCTGCGATTTCTGAGCACCTCCTACGATTTTATTTTTATCCAAAACGCGCCTTTTTGGAGCACCGCACCATGACGCTTGCAGTCCAATTCACCCACGTTTCCCGTCAGTTCGGCGAAGTGAAGGCCGTTGACCGGGTTTCCATCGATATCCAGGACGGCGAGTTCTTTTCCATGCTCGGCCCATCCGGCTCGGGCAAGACCACCTGCCTGCGCCTGATCGCCGGTTTCGAGCAACCGAGCGCAGGCTCGATCCGCATTCATGGCGAGGAAGCCGCTGGCTTGCCGCCGTATCAGCGTGACGTAAACACGGTATTCCAGGATTACGCACTGTTCCCCCATATGAACGTGCGCGACAACGTCGCCTATGGCCTCAAGGTCAAAGGCGTGGGCAAGACCGAACGCCTCAACCGCGCCGAAGAAGCCTTGGGGATGGTCGCCCTCGGTGGCTACGGCGAGCGCAAGCCGGTACAGCTCTCCGGCGGCCAACGCCAACGAGTGGCCTTGGCCCGTGCCCTGGTCAATCGCCCCCGCGTGTTGCTGCTCGATGAACCCCTGGGCGCCCTCGACCTCAAGCTGCGCGAACAGATGCAAAGCGAGCTGAAGAAGCTGCAACGCCAGCTCGGCATCACCTTTATCTTCGTCACCCACGACCAGACCGAAGCGCTGTCGATGTCCGACCGTGTGGCGGTGTTCAACAAGGGCCGTATCGAACAGGTCGACACCCCGCGCAACCTGTATATGAAACCGGCCACCGCGTTCGTCGCCGAGTTCGTCGGCACCTCCAACGTGATTCGCGGCGAGTTGGCCCAGCGCCTCAGCGGCAGTGCGCAGCCGTTTTCGATTCGCCCGGAACACGTACGGTTTGCCGAGGGCCCGCTGGGCGCCGGCGAAGTGGAAATCAGCGGCCTGCTGCACGACATCCAGTACCAGGGCAGCGCCACCCGCTATGAACTGAAACTGGAAAACGGCCAGGCGCTGAACATCAGCCAGGCCAACAACCAGTGGCTGGACATCAGCAGCGGCCATCAGGTCGGCCAGTTCATCACCGCCCGCTGGGCGCGAGAAGCCATGACGCCGCTGACTGACCGCGCAGGCGAGGTGTGACATGAGCCTGGCCCTTTCCCAACCGCCGATGCGCAGGTTTTCCAACCTGCTGTACCGCAAGCCCAACCTGTACCTGGCGATGCTGCTGGTTCCGCCGCTGATCTGGTTCGGCGCGATCTACCTGGGTTCGTTACTGACCCTGCTATGGCAAGGCTTCTATACCTTTGACGACTTCACCATGGCGGTCACCCCGGACCTGACCCTGGCCAACTTCGCCGCGCTGTTCCAGCCGTCGAACTTCGACATCATCCTGCGCACCCTGGGCATGGCGATCGTGGTGTCGATCGCCAGCGCCATCGTCGCCTTCCCGATCGCCTACTACATGGCGCGCTACACCACGGGCAAGACCAAGGCGTTCTTCTATATCGCGGTGATGATGCCGATGTGGGCCAGCTACATCGTCAAGGCGTATGCCTGGACGTTGCTGCTGGCCAAAGGTGGAGTGGCGCAGTGGTTCGTGCAGCACCTGGGCCTGGAACCGGTATTGCAGTTCGTGCTGGGCATTCCCGGCGTGGGCGGCAGCACCTTGAGCACCTCGCACCTGGGGCGTTTCATGGTGTTCGTCTATATCTGGCTGCCCTTTATGATCCTGCCGATCCAGGCGTCCCTGGAGCGCTTGCCGCCGTCGCTGCTGCAAGCCTCCGCCGACCTCGGCGCCAAGCCGCGCCAGACCTTCATGCAGGTGATCCTGCCACTGTCGGTGCCGGGGATTGCCGCCGGTTCGATCTTCACGTTTTCGCTGACCCTGGGCGATTTCATCGTGCCGCAACTGGTGGGTCCGCCGGGTTACTTCGTCGGCGGAATGGTCTACGCCCAGCAAGGCGCCATCGGCAATATGCCCATGGCGGCGGCGTTCACCCTGGTACCGATCGTGCTGATCGCGGTTTACCTGTCCATCGTCAAACGCCTGGGGGCCTTCGATGCACTCTGAGAAATCATCATTAGGCTTGAAGATCGCAGCCTGGGGCGGGTTGGTATTCCTGCACTTCCCGATCCTGATCATCTTCCTCTACGCCTTCAACACCGAGGAAGCCGCGTTCAGCTTTCCGCCCCAGGGCTTTACCCTGAAGTGGTTCAGCGTGGCCTTCGCCCGGCCGGATGTGCTGGAAGCGATCAAGCTGTCGTTGCAGATCGCCGCCATCGCCACCCTGATTGCCATGGTGCTGGGCACCCTGGCCTCGGCGGCGCTGTATCGCCGCGAGTTCTTTGGCAAGCAAGGTGTGTCGCTGATGTTGATCCTGCCGATTGCGCTGCCGGGGATCATCACCGGTATTGCACTGCTGGCGACGTTCAAGACATTAGGCATCGAGCCGGGGATGTTCACCATCATCGTCGGCCACGCGACGTTCTGCGTGGTGATCGTCTACAACAACGTCATTGCCCGCCTGCGCCGTACGTCCCACAGCCTGATCGAAGCCTCGATGGACCTGGGCGCCGACGGCTGGCAGACCTTCCGCTACATCATCATGCCCAACCTCGGCTCGGCGCTGCTGGCCGGCGGCATGCTGGCGTTTGCGCTGTCGTTCGACGAAATCATCGTCACCACTTTCACCGCCGGCCACGAGCGTACGTTGCCGCTGTGGTTGCTCAACCAATTGAGCCGGCCACGGGATGTGCCGGTGACCAATGTGGTCGCGATGCTGGTGATGCTGGTGACGATGTTCCCGATCCTGGGCGCCTATTACCTGACTCGCGGCGGTGAAAGCGTGGCCGGGAGTGGTGGTAAATAATTTTTTATTGAAGACACCGAGCCCTCTCCCACATTCAGAGCCGGTTTATTCAGTGACATAACGATCGCTTTTTGGAGGACTGAACCATGCAAACCAAACTCTTGATCAACGGCCACCTCGTCGAAGGCGAAGGCCCGGCGCAAGCGGTGTTCAACCCGGCATTGGGCCGCGTGCTGGTGGAAATCAAAGAAGCCAGCGAAGCCCAGGTCGACGCCGCCGTGCGCGCCGCCGATGCGGCCTTCGAAGGCTGGTCGCAAACCGCGCCCAAGGATCGCTCGCTGTTGCTGCTGAAACTGGCCGACGTGATCGAAGCCCACGGCGAAGAACTGGCCAAGCTGGAATCGGACAACTGCGGCAAGCCCTACAGCGCCGCGCTGAACGACGAGATCCCGGCGATTGCCGACGTGTTCCGCTTCTTCGCTGGCGCCAGCCGTTGCATGAGCGGTTCGGCCGGCGGTGAATACTTGCCCGGCCACACCTCGATGATCCGTCGCGACCCGGTGGGCGTGATCGCGTCCATCGCGCCGTGGAACTACCCACTGATGATGGTCGCCTGGAAAATCGCACCGGCCCTGGCCGCGGGCAATACCGTGGTGCTCAAGCCGTCGGAGCAAACCCCGCTGACCGCGTTGCGGATGGTCGAGTTGGCGTCGGAGATTTTCCCGGCCGGAGTACTCAACCTGGTGTTCGGCCGTGGGCCTACCGTGGGCAGTCCGCTGGTGAACCACCCGAAAGTGCGCATGGTGTCGCTGACCGGATCCATCGCCACCGGTGCGAATATCATCTCCAGCACCGCCGACAGCGTGAAGCGCATGCATATGGAGCTGGGCGGCAAGGCGCCTGTGATCATCTTCAACGATGCGGATATCGATGCAGCGGTGGAAGGCATTCGTACCTTTGGCTTCTACAATGCCGGCCAGGACTGCACCGCAGCGTGCCGGATTTATGCGCAGGCGGACATCTACGACGCCTTTGTGGAGAAGCTCGGCGCGGCGGTCGCCAGCATCAAATACGGCTTGCAGGATGACCCGGCCACTGAGCTGGGCCCGTTGATCACCGCGCAACACCGCGACCGGGTTGCCGGGTTTGTCGAACGCGCCGTGGCGCAGCCGCATATCCGCCTGGTCACCGGTGGCAAGGCGGTGGAAGGCAATGGTTTCTTCTTTGAGCCGACCGTGCTCGCCGATGCGCAACAGGACGATGAAATCGTGCGCCGCGAGGTGTTCGGGCCAGTGGTGTCGGTAACCAAATTCACCGATGAGGCGCAGGTACTGGGCTGGGCCAATGATTCGGACTACGGGTTGGCGTCATCGGTATGGACCGCCGACGTAGGACGCGCCCACCGCCTGGCCGCGCGTTTGCAGTACGGCTGCACCTGGGTAAACACCCATTTCATGCTCGTCAGCGAAATGCCTCACGGTGGTCAGAAACTGTCGGGGTATGGCAAGGATATGTCCATGTATGGCTTGGAGGACTACACCACGGTTCGGCATGTGATGTTCAAGCACTGATCGCCCAAGTGCCGTAACGCTTTATTGTAGGAGCGAGCTTGCTCGCGAAGAACGCAAGCGCACCGCGGTTAGTCAGAATGTCCGCGTTATCGTTGACGTTCTTCGCGAGCAAGCTCGCTCCTACATTTGGATCTTCATAATTCGTGGGTAATGTGTTCGCTCACAGCGTCGGAAATGTCTTGTCGCATTTGCAATGCAATCACCCCGCCATCAATCAATTTTCCTACGTCATCGAACCGCTTAAGCTATCCGGCGTCTGTTTAATGTCCGTTGTGTTTGGCCGAAGGCATGTCCGAACCGTAATTTCTGATCCAGCACGTGCCAGGAACGGCGCGGGATTTGCTCACGACAGGTTGTCTCTATGCACCGCAGGAATTTGCTCAAAGCCTCCATGGCCATTGCGGCCTACACCGGTTTATCGGCCAGCGGCCTGCTTGCCGCGCAGGCCTGGGCCGGGAACCGTGCCGCCGATGGCAAGGCCGTGGCGTTCGATTTTGAAACGCTCAAGGCCCAAGCCAAACAACTCGCCGGAACCGCGTATAAAGACACCAAACAGGTGCTGCCGCCCACCCTGGCGACCATGACCCCGCAGAATTTCAACGCCATCGGCTACGACGGCAACCATTCGCTGTGGAAGGAATTGAACGGCCAACTCGACGTGCAGTTCTTCCACGTCGGCATGGGCTTCAAGACGCCGGTGCGCATGCACAGCGTCGACCCCAAGACCCGTGAAGCCCGGGAAGTGCATTTCCGCCCCTCACTGTTCAATTATGAAAAAACCACCGTCGACACTAAACAGCTGACCGGCGACCTGGGTTTCTCCGGCTTCAAGTTGTTCAAGGCGCCGGAACTGGATCGCCATGACGTGCTGTCGTTTCTCGGCGCCAGCTACTTCCGCGCGGTGGATTCCACCGGCCAGTACGGCCTTTCCGCACGCGGACTGGCGATTGATACCTACGCGAAGAAACGCGAGGAGTTCCCCGACTTCACGCAGTTCTGGTTCGAGACCCCGGACAAGAACGCGACCCGCTTTGTGGTCTACGCCCTGCTCGACTCGCCGAGCGCCACCGGCGCCTATCGCTTCGATATCGACTGCCAGGCCAACCAAGTGGTGATGGCCATCGACGCCCATATCAACGCACGTACCGCCATCGAACAGTTGGGCATCGCCGCCATGACCAGCATGTTCAGTTGCGGCACCCACGAACGCCGCATGTGCGACACCATCCACCCACAGATCCACGATTCGGACCGCCTGGCGATGTGGCGGGGTAATGGCGAGTGGATTTGCCGCCCGTTGAATAACCCGGCCAAGCTGCAGTTCAATGCGTTCGCCGACACCGACCCGAAAGGTTTCGGCCTGGTGCAGACCGACCATGAGTTCGCCAGCTACCAAGACACCGTCGACTGGTACAGCAAGCGTCCAAGCCTGTGGGTCGAACCGACCACCGCCTGGGGCGAAGGCTCGATCGACCTGTTGGAAATCCCCACCACCGGTGAGACCCTGGACAACATCGTGGCCTTCTGGACCCCGAAAAAGCCGGTGGCGGCCGGCGACTCACTCAACTATGGCTACAAGCTGTACTGGAGCGCCCTGCCCCCGGTCAGCACGCCGCTGGCGCAAGTCGACGCGACCCGTTCCGGCATGGGCGGTTTTACCGAAGGTTGGGCACCGGGCGAGCACTACCCGCCAGTGTGGGCGCGCCGCTTTGCCGTGGACTTCAAGGGCGGCGGCCTGGACCGTTTGCCGGCCGGCACCGGGATCGAGCCGGTGGTGACCTGCTCCCACGGCGAAGTGAAAGACTTCAGCGTGCTGGTGCTCGACAACATCAAGGGCTACCGCATCCTGTTCGACTGGTACCCGACCAGCGACAGCGTGGAGCCGGTGGAACTGCGGCTGTTTATTCGCACCCAGGACCGCACCCTGAGTGAAACCTGGTTGTATCAGTACTTCCCGCCGGCACCGGAGCAGCGCAAGTACACCTGATCCAGATCGTTCCCACGCTCGCGTGGGAACGATCCTCGCGCACAGCATCAGAACCGCGACACACTCTTCATCGCTCCAATCAGATACCGCATCGCTACCTGATCGCTTTCGGTCAGCGCGCGATACTGCGCCAGTAATTCGGCTTCGTCCGAACTCAACCTGCGGCCACGCAAGGACACCCTGCGGGTAAAAAAAGACACCACCGCACCCGCTACACCATAGGACTTGGCCATGGACTGTTTCTCCTGATATCGATCAAAAACTCCTGTGCCCACAAACCGTTTCCCGGGGAGCGCAATGCCTCTCTGTACAAACAGACGGACTCCCTGGGCCAGAAATCAGTCGTACCCTAAGCGTAGAAACAATCTCGTTACGTGTGGGATTTTTTTAGAGCATTCACTTAAAAAATCACTTCGGTAACAAATACCTACAACCCCATCCCACAGCAGCAGGCAAAAAAAACCCACCGGTTCAAGGTGGGTTTCGAGGGCGCCGACGCAGGATCAATCCCTCAAGTCAGACTCATGAATCGGTTGGTCCCGATGGGTCGCTCGTTGGTACTGAGCCGGCCAAATGGCCTTGCGCCCACCCAGATCATCATCGGCATGCAACGGCCAGTAAGGGTCACGCAGCAGTTCACGCGCCAGGAAGATGATGTCGGCCTGGCAGGTACGCAGGATGTGTTCGGCCTGGGCCGGCTCGGTGATCATGCCGACGGTGCCGGTGGCGATGCCCGATTCCTTGCGTACACGCTCGGCAAAGCGCGTCTGGTAACCGGGGCCGGTGGGGATTTCGGCGTTGGCGGCAGTGCCGCCGGAAGACACGTCGATCAGGTCCACGCCCAGGTCTTTGAGACGGCGCGCGAGCTCCACGGTTTCATCAGGGTTCCAGCCGTCTTCCACCCAGTCGGTGGCCGACACCCGCACGAACAGCGGCAGCTCCTGGGGCCAGGCTTCGCGCACCGCCTGGGTCACTTGCAGCACCAGGCGGATACGGTTCTCGAAGGAGCCGCCGTACTGGTCCTGACGCTGGTTGCTGATGGGCGAGAGGAATTGATGCAGCAGGTAACCATGGGCGGCATGGATTTCCACCACTTCAAAACCGGCGGTCAGGGCGCGCCTGGCGGCGGCGACAAAGTCGGCGATCACTTGCTGGATCTGCGCCTCATCCAAAGGCTTGGGTTGGGTGTGCTGCGGGTCAAAGGCAATCGGCGACGGTCCCACCGGCACCCAGCCACCGTCTTGCGGCTTGACGCTGCCGTGCTTGCCGATCCATGGGCGGTGGGTGCTGGCCTTGCGCCCGGCATGGGCCAGCTGGATGCCCGCCACCGCGCCCTGGGCGGCGATAAACCGTGTGATGCGCCGCAGGGGTTCGATCTGTTCGTCGTTCCACAGGCCCAGGTCTTCGGCCGTGATGCGACCATCGGCGGTTACGGCGGTAGCTTCGGTGAATATCAGCCCGGCGCCACCGACCGCGCGGCTGCCGAGGTGGACGAGGTGCCAGTCGTTGGCCAGGCCATCGACACTTGAGTACTGACACATCGGCGACACGGCGATGCGGTTGAGCAGGGTCAATTGGCGCAGGGTATAGGGTTCGAGCAGCTGGCTCATGGCGCACCTCTTCTTGGCTTTTGGGTACTTTTGTAGGAACGAGCTAGCTCGCGAAGGCCTCATAGGCGCCGCGTTTATCCAGGATTAACGCGTTACCGTGACGTTTTTCGCGGGCAAGGACTAGGCGTCCCCCCCGCTCCTACACAACAGTGCTTAGAGCCTAGTCGACAACCGTGGATTGCACAGGGTTCAGACGTAAAGCGGGAGCCGATTGCCGGCTCCCGTACCGCGCAGGCTTACATTTCGACCTGGGTGCCCAATTCGATCACTCGGTTGACCGGGAGCTTGAAGAACCGCAGGTTGCCGTTGGCGTTCTTGAGCATGAATGCAAACAACGCTTCGCGCCAACGGGCCATGCCCTTGATGCGGGAGGCGATGACGGTTTCACGGCTGAGGAAGTACGTGGTGCGCATCGGACTGAAATCCAGGCCGTCCAAATGGCACAGCTTCAAGGCTTCGGGGACATCCGGCTCATCGGTAAAGCCGAAGTGCAGGATCACGCGAAAGAACCCTTCGCCGTAGGAATCCACCTCGAAGCGCCGTGAGGCCGGGACACGCGGGATGTCTTCGTAGACCACTGTCAGCAACACCACCTGTTCATGCAGCACCTGGTTATGCAACAGGTTGTGCAACAGCGCATGGGGCACGGCGTCCGGGCGCGCGGTAAGGAACACCGCCGTGCCCTGCACGCGATGCGGCGGCTGCACGCGGATGCTGCTGATGAAGATCGGCAACGGCAGGCCACCTTCGTCGAGGCGGTCCACCAGCAATTGCTTGCCGCGCTTCCAGGTGGTCATCAGCACGAACAGCACAATCCCCGCCAATACCGGGAAGGCGCCACCCTGGATGATCTTCGGCACGTTGGCCGCGAAGTACAGCCCGTCCACCAACAGGCAGCAGACCAGGACCGGTACGGCCAGAATCGGTGGCCATTTCCACAGCAACAGCATGACTGCCGACACCAGGATGGTGGTCATCAGCATGGTCCCCGTCACCGCCACGCCGTAGGCCGACGCCAGTGCGTTGGAGGACTCGAAACCCAGCACCAGCAGGATCACGCCGACCATCAGCGACCAGTTCACCGCACCGATATAGATCTGGCCCTGTTCGGCGCTTGAGGTGTGCTGGATATGCATACGCGGGATATAACCCAACTGGATCGCCTGGCGCGTCAACGAAAACGCACCGGAAATCACCGCCTGGGACGCAATCACCGTGGCCAGGGTGGACAACACCACCAGCGGGATCAGCGCCCAACTTGGCGCCAGCAGGTAGAACGGGTTGCGTGCGGCTTCCGGGTCGCCCAGCAGCATGGCGCCCTGGCCGAAATAATTGAGCACCAACGCCGGCAAGACCAGGATGAACCAGGCGCGGGCGATGGGTTTGCGGCCGAAGTGGCCCATGTCGGCATACAGCGCCTCGGCACCGGTCAACGCCAGCACTACCGCACCGAGGATCGCCACGCCAATGCCAGGGTGGGCCTCGAAGAAACGCACGCCCCACATCGGGTTCAGGGCATTGAGCACTTCAGGGTGCAGGGTAATGCCATACACACCGAGGCCACCCAGCACCAGGAACCAGGTCACCATCACCGGCCCGAACAGCTTGCCGATGCGGTCGGTACCGTGCTTCTGGATCAGGAACAGCGCCACCAGCACCACCAGGGCGATCGGCACCACCCATTTTTCCAGGCCGTCGAACGCCAGCTCCAGGCCTTCAATGGCCGACAGCACCGAAATCGCCGGGGTAATCATGCTGTCGCCATAGAACAACGCCGCACCGCACAGGCCGCACACCACGAGGAAACTGCGCAACTTCTTGCGCTCCCCCGCCGCCCTTCGCGCCAACGCGGTCAGGGCCATGATGCCGCCTTCGCCCTGGTTATCGGCGCGCAGCACGAACAGCATGTACTTGATCGACACCACCCAGATCAACGACCAGAAGATCAGCGCCAGGATCCCCAGCACACCGTCATGGTTGACCTGCACCCCATAACCGCCGTTGAACACCTCTTTGAGGGTATAGAGCGGGCTGGTCCCGATATCGCCGTAAACCACCCCGACCGCTGCCACCAGCATGCCGATCGGCTTTGCGTTGGAATGCTCGGCACCTGCTGCCTGACTACTTGCCTGACCCATCAACCACTCCTGCCCTTTGACCTGAGGTCTCTTATAAACAGCGCGTCTAAGCTGACCCTAGCATGCGCTGTTTTACTTCTCGTAACAGACGTTTTATTGACCCAAGGGTTTTCCCCGTGCGCAACGGCGCGAAGCATAGCGCAGCAGTCGTCGTATTTCCCTGCATAAAGCTGGAGTCTTTTTGCCTGCATTGACGTCATTTAGTTCCAACGCTAGGTTTTTCGCTTTTTACGGACTTCGCGATTTCCGACGCATGGGTTGCATAGCGGCGTGCTGGGAACAAAAAGCGTTTGATCAAATTTTATGGGCTGTCTCATACTCTGGCTGTAGCTACAACGTAGCTACAACTTTGAGAGGGAGTCATGATATGCCTGCATTACTGAAGACTACTGACGTGCGATGCCGCATCGATGAGGATTTGAAGGAGCGTGCCACTGCTGTGCTCAATGCCTGTGGGCTTAGCCTCAGTGACGCCATGCGTCTTTTCCTCCGCCAGGTCGTGACAACACAGGGAATACCGTTTGAGGTGCGGGTTCCTTCGCAGAAGACCGCTCGTGCCATGGCACAAGCGCATGCGATACGTCGCCAGTTTGACTCGATCGACGACATGCTAAGGGACACTGATGGCGAAACAGGAGAAGAAACAAAAGCGCGCTGACCTGCCAAACCAATGCGCGCAGACGCCTGAGTTTAAAAAGTCTGGGAACGCTACAAACGTGCCGGGCGTCGGGATATGAATGAGGTCCGGGTGGTGATGGTGATGCTTTTTTTAGGCGAACAACTACCCGCCGAGTATCGAGACCATGCGCTTACCGGGAATTGGGACGGTTTCAGAGAGTGCCACATCGGCGGTGATTTTCTGATGATTTATGAACAATCGCGGGCTGACCTGACCACCTTTGTGGACTTGGGGAGTCACGCGGAATTGTTCGCGTAGTGATTGGCGAATCGAATGACGCAGCACTCGTCGCATTTCCCTGCATAAAGCTGGTCAAGTGCGTTGCCCGTCGCTAGAATTGCGCACTTTTTGATCAGAGGCGCGGCAAGCGCCCGTCCGCAGCCCTGTCGTGCCCGACTGGCGGCGTCATTCAATACCGAGGTTAGACATGTCCACCACCATCGCAAAAGCCAACCCCAAGGTTGGCTTTGTTTCCCTGGGTTGCCCGAAGGCGCTCGTCGATTCCGAACGCATCCTCACGCAACTGCGCATGGAAGGCTATGACGTGGTGTCCACTTACCAGGACGCCGATGTGGTGGTGGTCAACACCTGCGGCTTTATCGACTCGGCCAAGGCAGAGTCCCTGGAAGTGATCGGCGAAGCCATCAAGGAAAACGGCAAGGTCATCGTGACCGGCTGCATGGGTGTGGAAGAAGGCAATATCCGCAACGTGCACCCCAGCGTACTGGCCGTGACCGGCCCGCAGCAGTACGAGCAGGTGGTCAATGCCGTGCACGACGTGGTGCCGCCGCGCCAGGATCACAACCCGCTGATCGACCTGGTACCGCCTCAAGGCATCAAGCTGACCCCGCGTCACTATGCGTACCTGAAGATTTCCGAAGGCTGCAACCACAGCTGCAGCTTCTGCATCATCCCGTCGATGCGCGGCAAGCTGGTCAGCCGTCCGGTGGGTGACGTACTCGACGAGGCCCAGCGCCTGGTCAAGTCCGGCGTCAAGGAGCTGCTGGTGATCTCCCAGGACACCAGCGCCTACGGCGTCGACGTGAAATACCGCACCGGCTTCTGGAACGGCGCGCCGGTGAAAACCCGCATGACCGAGCTCTGCGAAGCCCTCAGCAGCCTGGGCGTGTGGGTGCGCCTGCACTACGTCTACCCGTACCCGCACGTGGACGAGCTGATCCCGTTGATGGCCGCCGGCAAGATCCTGCCGTACCTGGACATCCCGTTCCAGCACGCCAGCCCGAAAGTGCTCAAGGCCATGAAACGCCCGGCCTTCGAAGACAAGACCCTGGCGCGCATCAAGAACTGGCGCGAGATCTGCCCCGAGCTGATCATCCGTTCGACCTTCATCGTCGGCTTCCCCGGCGAAACCGAAGAAGACTTCCAGTACCTGCTGGACTGGCTGACCGAAGCGCAACTGGACCGTGTGGGTTGCTTCCAGTACTCGCCCGTGGAAGGTGCCCCGGCCAACCTGCTGGACCTGGCCGTGGTCCCGGATGACGTCAAGCAGGACCGTTGGGAGCGCTTCATGGCGCACCAACAGGCAATCAGCTCGGCGCGCCTGCAACTGCGTATCGGCAAGGAAATCGAAGTGCTGATCGACGAAGTCGACGAGCAAGGCGCAGTCGGTCGTTGCTTCTTCGATGCACCGGAAATCGACGGTAACGTGTTTATCGACGATGCCAGCGGCTTGAAGCCGGGTGACAAGGTCTGGTGCACCGTGACCGACGCTGATGAGTACGATCTGTGGGCTGAAAAGCGCGACTGATCGAAAAAACTTGAAAAGCCCTGCTTCTGGACAAGATGCGGGGCTTTTTTAGGTCTATCTTTTGCCCATCAGCGCCAATCATCGCAAGGGGCAGCGGGCATGCGTCAGCATTCGGTTATCCACACACCTAAAGCCAGCGACTACGCGGAGTTGGCGCGCATCTGGGAGGCCTCGGTGCGGGCCACCCATGATTTTTTGCCGGACAGTTACATCATATTGCTGAAAAACCTGCTGCTGACCCGCTACCTGGATTCGGTGATGCTGATCTGCACCAAAGACGCACGCCAGCGTATTACCGGGTTTGCCGGGGTGGCGTGCGGTAAGGTGGAGATGCTGTTTATCGACCCGCAATACCGCAGGCAAGGCCTCGGCCGGCAGTTGCTGCGTTATGCAATCGAGCGCATGAACGCCGACGAACTCGACGTTAACGAGCAGAATCCCCAAGCCTTGGGGTTCTATTTCAAGCAGGGTTTCGAAGTGGTCGGACGCACCGAGCATGACGGCCTGGGCCAGCCCTATCCGTTGCTGCACCTGCGCCTGCGCCAGCAACAACAAAACGCCCGTCAGGGCTAAATGAAAGGTTCATCACGGATTACCGGGAAAGACGCTCTTGATCTTCATGAAGAAGAATTCGCTATCCCGGTAACCGTACGCCATCCGTTTGATGACCTTTATTCGATTGTTTATTCCTTCCAACTGACCGGTGTGCATCGGCCAGCGAACCCGACTGACGATGCCCCGCCAATAACCCTTTAGCCGTTTGGCAAACTGGATCAGAGCCGGTATTTCGCTTTCATATGCATGGCGCAGCCATTGCTTCCAGGCCGATCTCCAGGTCCAGGCAGTGCTCGGTGTCCAGAGCGTTTTGAGTTCAGCCTTCATCAAATAAACTGTCATCAGCGATTGGTTGGCCTCCAATAAATCCTGCAAATGGACCTGTTGTTCCGGCGTTTTCAGGTTCTGTGGGTTACGCAGCAACAGCCATCGTGCCTGCTTGATGACCTTGCGAGCCGGCTTGTTATGACGCAGCCGATTAGCTTCGTCGACGCGGACCCGATCAATCACCTCTCGGCCATATTTGGCCACCACATGGAAAAGGTCGTAGACCACTCGCGCTTTCGGGCAATGCTGGCGAACCTCCAGATCAAAAGCAGTATTCATGTCCATCGCCACCGCTTCGATTCGAGCGCAGCCCTCCGGCCCCAGTTCCTCGAAGAACGGCCTGACTGCCGCTCGGCTACGGCCTTCACCGATCCACAGCACTCGTCGTGTATCGGCATCCAGCACAACGCTGGCGTAACGATGACCTTTGAATAACGCGAACTCGTCCATGATCAGGCGTCGTGGTTGCGCCTTCGGCAACTCACTCAACACCGCCTGCAAGGCTCGACGCTCCAGCAACCGAACAGTGTCCCAATGCAGTCCAAACATCTGGGCCACGTGCAGGGTGGGAAGGCGCTCGCAGGCCTGAATGACCGCCTCGGCCAAGCGGCGCGTCATGCGGGCATAGCGATCCAGCCAACTGACGGCCTCCATGCGTTTTCCACAGTCGCGGCAGCCAACACGCCTGAGCAAAATGCTGAGGCGCACCGCGCGACCGAGAATGGGCAGATCACGAACGGTTCGCTCACAATACTCATGAGTGGTTGAACAAGGTTTTTGGCAGCCGCCGCAGGAAGGGAATCGGGTGGCGTGGGGAATCAGATCGATCTTTAGAGCGTCACCATCGGGCTTGATCGTGACGACAGAAAAGCCCTCCCAAAAAGGAAGGAAAGTATTAATATCACGCATAAGAACGCCGGTTTTTTAGATGTGTTTGCTCGCACGAACATCATCAATCAAATCGGCGTTCTTGTTTCTGTGTTTCCCGGGATTCCGTGATGAACCAAATGAAATGGGGCCGGGATTAACCGTGCCCACACAGGTACAATAGCCGCCCCCTTTTGTTACGGCCCTTGTCATGACTGACCCCATACGCCTCTCCAAACGCCTTATCGAACTGGTCGGTTGCTCCCGTCGGGAGGCTGAGCTGTTTATCGAAGGCGGCTGGGTCTCGGTGGACGGTGAAGTGATCGACGAGCCGCAATTCAAGATCACCACCCAGAAGGTCGAACTGGACCCGGAGGCCAAGGCCACTGCGCCAGAGCCGGTGACCATCCTGTTCCACGCCCCGGTTGGTGTCGATGCCGAGACGGCAATGGCCTCGATCAGCGCCGAAACCCTCTCGGAGGAACACCGCTTCAGCAAGCGTCCGCTCAAGGGCCACTTCCTGCGCCTGACCGCCAGCGCCGACCTGCAGGCCAAGGCCAGCGGCCTGCTGGTGTTTACCCAGGACTGGAAGATCCTGCGCAAGTTGACCGCCGATGCCGCCAAGATCGAGCAGGAATACGTGGTGGAGGTTGAAGGCGACATGGTTGCCCACGGCCTCAACCGCCTGAACCACGGCCTGACCTACAAAGGCAAAGAGCTGCCAGCCGTAAAAGCCAGCTGGCAGAACGAAAATCGCCTGCGATTTGCGATGAAAAACCCGCAACCAGGCGTGATCGCCCTGTTCTGCGAAGCCGTTGGCCTGAAAGTCGTCGCTATCCGCCGCATTCGCATCGGCGGCGTGTCCATCGGCAAAGTGCCGGTTGGCCAATGGCGTTATCTGTCCGGCAAAGAAAAGTTCTAAACAGCCTCCCCCTTTCCAGGCACCGCCCCACCCGGCGGCGCCCACCGTTGAAAACCAGGATTGCCCACCATGATTCACAACGACGTACTGCGCAGCGTGCGCTACATGCTCGACATCAGCGACAACAAGATGGTCGAGCTTATCAAGCTCGGCGGCATGGACGTGACCAAGGAAGACCTGCTGACCTACCTCAAGAAAGACGAGGAAGAAGGCTTTGTGTTCTGTCCGGATGAGGTCATGGCCCACTTCCTCGATGGCCTGGTGATCTTCAAGCGCGGCAAGGACGAAAGCCGTCCGCCGCAGCCGATCGAAACCCCGGTGACCAACAACATCATCCTCAAGAAACTGCGTGTGGCCTTCGAACTGAAGGAGGACGACATGCACGCCATCCTCAAGGCTGCCGAATTCCCGGTGTCCAAGCCTGAGCTGAGCGCGCTGTTCCGCAAGTTCGGCCACACCAACTACCGCACCTGTGGCGACCAGTTGCTGCGTAACTTCCTCAAGGGCCTGACGCTGCGCGTCAGAGCTTAAGAACAGCCATAAGCTTCAAGCTGCAAGTTAAAAGCTTGTGGCTTGCGGCTTGCAACTTGAGGCTCCAATAATGGCCTACCAGGTCTCGCCCGTCGGTTTCGTACGCTCCTGCTTCAAGGAGAAGTTCGCCATTCCGCGCCAACCGCAACTGGCGCCTGCCGCGCGGGGCGTGCTGGAGTTGGTGGCGCCGTTCGACCAGGGCGAGGCGGTACAGGGCCTGGAGCAGGTCAGCCATGTGTGGCTGTTGTTTCTGTTCCACCAGGCCCTGGAGGACAAGCCCCGCCTGAAAGTGCGCCCGCCCCGCCTGGGCGGCAACACGTCCATGGGCGTGTTTGCGACCCGCGCGACTCATCGGCCCAACGGGATTGGCCAGTCAGTGGTCAAGCTGGACAAGGTGGAGCCAGGCCGGCTGTGGATCTCCGGGATCGATTTGCTCGATGGCACCCCGGTATTGGATATCAAGCCGTATGTGCCCTATGCCGACATCATCGACACAGCCACCAACAGCATCGCCAGTGGTGCGCCGCAGCTGATTCCCGTGCAGTGGCTGAAGAGCGCACTGCAGCAGGCACAAGGCCACGCCCAGCGCCTTGGGGAACCGTTGGTGGAGTTGATCGACCAGTGTCTGGCACAGGATCCACGGCCGGCATACCAGACGCCAGGGCCTGAACGCGAATACGGGGCGCAGTTCTGGGATGTGGATGTGCGCTGGCACTATCCAGAGGCCGGGATGATTTGTGTGTTGGAAGTGGTGCCAGCGGGATAAACCGGAAACCCAATGTGGGAGGGGGCTTGCTCCCGATGGCGGTGGATCAGTCAACGTGTATATCGACTGACCCATCGCCATCGGAGCAAGCCCCCTCCCACATTTTTTACCGCAGTTATTTCTCGACGAACGCGCGCTCGATCAAGTAATCACCCGGCTCACGCATGCGTGGCGAAACTTTCAGGCCGAAGCTGTTCAGCACTTCGCTGGTCTCGTCCAACATGCTTGGGCTGCCGCACAACATGGCGCGGTCGTCCTCGGGGTTGATCGGTGGCAGGCCGATGTCGCTGAACAGCTTGCCGCTGCGCATCAGGTCGGTCAGGCGGCCTTCGTTTTCGAACGGCTCGCGGGTCACGGTCGGGTAGTAGATCAGCTTCTCACGCAGGGCCTCGCCGAAGAACTCGTTCTGCGGCAGGTGCTCGGTGATGAATTCGCGGTAAGCGACTTCGTTGACGTAGCGCACGCCGTGGCACAGGATCACTTTTTCAAAGCGCTCGTAGGTTTCCGGGTCCTGGATCACGCTCATGAACGGAGCAAGGCCAGTACCGGTGCTGAGCAGGTAGAGGTGTTTGCCCGGCTTCAAATCGTCAAGCACCAGGGTGCCTGTCGGTTTTTTGCTGATGATGATCTCGTCGCCTTCCTTCAAGTGCTGCAATTGGGAAGTCAGCGGGCCATCCGGCACCTTGATGCTGAAGAACTCCAGATGCTCTTCCCAGTTCGGGCTGGCAATGGAGTAAGCGCGCATGAGCGGGCGGCCGTTGGGCTGTTGCAGGCCGATCATCACGAACTGACCGTTCTCGAAGCGCAGGCCCGGATCGCGGGTGCACTTGAAGCTGAACAGAGTGTCGTTCCAGTGATGAACACTGAGGACACGCTCGTGGTTCATGTTGCTCATGTACGGGGGACTCCTGGAAATGGGTCTGCGCCAAAGATGAAGTGCGCAATTGCACAGCATTCTAATGGCGGCGACAATATCTGTTAACTGGATTATTAAGATAAGGGTTATCGGTTATATCGATATGCGATTTACTCTCCGTCAACTGCAAGTCTTCGTCGCCGTCGCCCAGCAGGAAAGCGTCTCCCGCGCTGCTGGCCTTCTGGCCTTATCTCAATCCGCCGCCAGCACCTCGATTACCGAGCTGGAGCGCCAATCCAGCTGCCAATTATTCGACCGTGCCGGCAAGCGCCTGAGTCTCAACGCCTTGGGCCATCAGCTGTTGCCTCAAGCGGTGGCGCTGTTGGACCAGGCCAAGGAGATCGAAGACCTGCTCAACGGTAAGTCCGGCTTCGGCTCCCTGGCGGTCGGCGCTACCCTGACCATTGGCAATTACCTGGCCACCCTGCTGATCGGCAGCTTCATGCAGCAGCACCCCGAAAGCCAGGTGAAGCTGCATGTGCAGAACACTGCCAATATCGTGCACCAGGTTGCGCACTACGAAATTGACCTGGGTCTAATCGAAGGCGACTGCAGCCACCCGGATATCGAGGTGCAAACCTGGGTGGAAGATGAGCTGGTGGTGTTTTGCGCGCCTCAGCACCACTTGGCCAAACGCGGCGTGGCCACCCTCGAAGAGTTGACCCATGAGGCCTGGATCCTGCGGGAACAAGGCTCCGGCACGCGCCTGACCTTTGACCAGGCCATGCGCCATCACCGCAGCGCGCTGAATATCCGCCTGGAGCTGGAGCACACCGAGGCGATCAAACGGGCGGTGGAATCGGGTTTGGGCATTGGGTGTATTTCTCGGCTGGCGCTGCGCGATGCATTTCGCCGTGGCAGCCTGGTGCCGGTAGAAACCCCGGACCTGGACCTGGCCCGGCAGTTCTACTTCATTTGGCATAAACAGAAATACCAGACCTCCGCGATGCGGGAGTTCCTGGAGCTGTGCCGCGCCTTCACTGCCGGGGTTCAGCGCAGCGACGAGATCGTGCTGCCGAGCATTGCCTGATCGTCAGATCAGAATCACTGCCCACACCAGGGTGATCATGGTCAGTGCCACGAATTGCGCGGCGCTGCCCATGTCCTTGGCGTTTTTCGACAAGGGGTGGCGATCGAGGGAAATACGGTCGATCGCCGCTTCTACCGCCGAATTGAGCAATTCAACGATCAAGGCCAACAGGCACACCGCAATCAGCAGCGCGCGCTCAACACGGCTGACATGCAGGAAAAAACTCAGCGGGATCAGGATGACGTTCAACAAGACCAGTTGACGGAACGCCGCCTCACCGGTGAAAGCCGCGCGCAGGCCATCCAGGGAATAGCCCCCTGCATTGAAGATACGTTTGAGACCGGTTTGACCCTTGAAAGGCGACATAGACGTAGGCAACTGAACCAAAGGAGTGGGGAAACTAGATCACGCAAAGTCAAAAAAGCGTGAATCGGTAACAACTTAATGCTGAGCAATTGACTCAAGTTGTTGCAAGAGCAGCGCCGCCTGGGTCCGCGTACGCACCCCCAATTTGCGAAAGATTGCCGTGACATGAGCCTTGATGGTCGCTTCCGACACACTCAGCTCATAGGCGATCTGCTTGTTCAGCAAACCTTCGCAGACCATGGTCAGCACTCGAAACTGCTGGGGTGTCAGGCTGGCCAAGCCATCACGGGCGGCCTTGGCTTCGTCGGACACGTTGATGTGTTCAAACGCTTGCGGCGGCCAGGACACATCACCGTCCAACACTGCGCGCACGGCCTTCTGAATATCTTCCATCGCGCTGGACTTTGGAATGAAGCCGCTGGCGCCAAACTCCTTGGAACGCACCAACACGTCGGCATCTTCCTGGGCAGAGACCATCACCACGGGGATCTGCGGGTATTGCCCACGCAGGAGCACCAGCCCCGAAAAACCGTAGGCGCCGGGCATGTTCAGGTCGAGCAGCACCAGGTCCCAATCGGATTTTTCGGTAAGGCGGGCTTCCAGCTCGGCAATGCTGGCCACTTCAACCAGGCGCACGTCCGGGCCAAGGCCCAGGGTCACGGCCTGATGGAGCGCACTGCGAAACAGCGGGTGGTCATCGGCTATCAGGATTTCGTATGTGGCCATTGATTAAATGATCCTGTTTTTTATGGCAGCCCCGATGGGTTCGGGGTTCACCAATACACAAGGCGACGGCCAGGCAGCCATCGCCACAGGGTACGTTCAACGTCAAAAGCACTTGGAACGACGTCGAAAACTCACGGTTGCACCCCAATCGGCGCTCAGCATGCCCAGCGCAGCCTGGGGGGTCAAGCACTACGCCCATGGGCATTTTAGCGGCATGCAGGTTTACGGTGCCATCATGCAAACGTCGTCTGGCTATAGCGTGGCTATATAGGGTGCAAGACGAGTATGGACGCTGTCGGTCGGGTCCAATGGCAGCTGGAACTTGGCGGCCAGGTAATGGGTGCTGAATACGTCGAGGTAGGCGTCCAGCACTTCGCTGGCAGCGGTGTCATCGGCCAGTTCCAGGCACAGGGCGGCGACTTCGGCGGTGCAGAAATGGTCATCACGCTTGGAGCGGCGCAGTTTGTAGCGCGAAAGCTGCTCAGGCGCCAGGCTCAATACCGGCAGATACTCCAGATAGGGACTCTTGCGGAACATCTTGCGCGCTTCGCTCCAGGTGCCATCCAGCAGGATGAACAGCGGGCGCCTGCCTTCTGCCACCGTCACGGTACTGACGACACGCTCGGGCGCCACGAATTCGCCGGGGAACACGATGTAGGGCTGCCACTGCGGGTCAGCGAGCAGGGTGAGCAAATCCGGGTCGACTTCGGTACGCGACCAGGCGAATGCCGTGGTGTCCTCGACCACGTCGGCGATCAGCCAGCCGGTGTTGCTGGGTTTCATCGGTTCGACATCGTGCATCAGCAGGCACATGGCGGACCTGGCCGCGACCTGGGGGCGCCAGGCGCACAGGCAATACTCGGGGATGACCCGGCAGCCGGGGCAGCGTTCGGCACGTGAGCCTCGATTGACGAAGGGCTTGATCGCGCGTGCCAGGCGCTGTGTGCGCAGGCGGGAGACGGCATGGCTCATCGGATGCGCCGTACAGAGGGGTAGATCGACACGGAGAAAACTCGTGGAAGGCTGAAGTGACCGCAGTTTACCAGCGATACGCCTGGCTGTAGTGGCAAGGGGTCACCTATAATTGCGCGCCACTGAACGCACAGCGCAGTGGCTGGTCTATGCACCAGTAACCGAATCAGGAGAGTTTCATGCTGCGTTCCATGCTGCGTCTTGCCGCCCCATCCATCGCACTTGCGCTGGTACTGCCCGTGGGCGCCCAGGCGGCCTCGCTGCTGGAGGCCCAAATGAACCGGAAGCTGCAAAGCGTCGCGACTGAAAGCAACAAGGACCTGCCGCGGGAAATCGACGAAAAAACCCTGGAAGTGGCCTACACCGTTGAGGGCATGCAACTGATTGATCACCTCAGCGTATTGCCTGATCGCGCCGAACAGATGCGCGCCAACCCCAAGGCGGTGTACTTCCAGCTGGGGCAAAGCGTGTGCCTGAACAAAGGTTATCGCGAGCTGATGGCCAAGGGCGCAGTGATGCGCTATGAAATCACCGAGAACAAGACCAATCGTCCTGTGGCATCGGTGAAATTCGTGGAAGCGGATTGCCCGGCACCGGCTGCCGCCAAGAAGAAAAAGTAATCTTCGCTTGCCCTTCGCGCGCTGCTGTCCAGTAGCGCGCACTCCCCTGCTTCATTTCCCTGCAGGCGGCTAAACTCCCTGCTGAGTGACCAATAAGCGGTTGCCAGCCAAGGGTTTTTCGGCCCATGATCAAGTCATCCCGACCGCCCGTTCATCACGGCTTCCACGCCGTTCTGTAACATTTCCAGGGCAAAAGAGGGTTGCCCTCCTGCGAAGTGCAGTGCAAAGGTTTTTTAAATCACAAGGAACATACAGAGCCCGTTTGCTGCCTGGCGAACACGTGCAATGCCTTGGTATGCAGCGACACATGCAGTGTCGTGGCCCCCGGACGAATCTCTCGCCGTTGGCCCAGCCTCTGTGAAGAAGGAGAAGTTGAATGCCTTACGAACCGAATGACCGCCTGCTCCGGCATTTTGAAGAAAACGGGGCCGACCTTACGCAACAGGTTGAAGCTCAGCTCCAGCAGATCGCCCCCAACAGCCCGAATATCCCCCTGTATCGCGACATGATCCTGACCGTGCTGCGCATGGCCCAGGACGACCGCAACCGCTGGAACGCCAAGATCACCTTGCAAGCCATTCGCGAACTGGACCACGCCTTCCGCGTACTCGAACAGTTCAAGGGGCGCCGCAAGGTTACGGTGTTCGGCTCGGCACGCACCCCGGTGGAAAGCCCACTGTACGCCTTGGCCCGCGAGGTGGGTGCCGCACTGGCCCGTTCGGACCTGATGGTAATCACCGGTGGTGGCGGCGGCATCATGGCGGCGGCCCACGAAGGGGCAGGCCTGGAGCACAGCCTGGGGTTCAATATCACCCTGCCGTTTGAACAGCATGCCAACCCGACCATCGATGGCACCGAGAACCTGCTGTCCTTCCACTTCTTCTTTACCCGCAAGCTGTTCTTCGTCAAGGAAGCCGATGCGCTGGTGTTGTGCCCGGGTGGTTTCGGCACCCTGGATGAAGCCCTGGAAGTATTGACCCTGATCCAGACCGGCAAAAGCCCGCTGGTGCCGGTAGTGTTGCTGGATGCGCCCGGTGGCGGTTTCTGGCAAGGCGCCCTGGACTTTATCCGTAGCCAGCTGGAAGCCAATCGCTACATCCTGCCCACCGACCTCAAGCTGGTACGCCTGGTGTACAGCGCTGAAGAGGCAGTGGAAGAGATCAATCAGTTCTATGCCAACTTCCATTCCACGCGCTGGTTGAAACGTGAGTTTGTGGTGCGCATGAATCACCCGCTCAGCGATCGAGCGCTGGCTCATTTGCAGAGTGAATTTGCCAGCCTGCGGTTGAGCGGAGAATTCCAGCAGCTTGCCTATACCGGTGAGGAGCATGATGAGCCGAAGTTCAGCCATTTGACGCGGTTGGTGTTCAACTTCAATGGCCGTGACCAGGGCCGGTTGCGGGAGCTGGTGGATTACATCAACTTGCCGGAGAACTGGGCGCAGGCTCAGGGGAAGACGCAACAGCGGGTAGCGCCGCAGCCGGCGTGAAATCCAGAAACGCAGGATCCAGAAACGCAAAAAGGCCCGCTATTTTCATAGCGGGCCTTTTTTGGGGGCTTCAGGTTTGGTGTTTCAGGTTTAGATCGAAGGTGAGGTTATTGGGGCTGCTTCGCAGCCCAGCGCGGGGCAAGCCCGCTCACCACAAGCAAGCCCGCTCGCCATAACAAGGCCGTTCACCGCACAACAAGGTTGTTCAGTCGTCCATATCTCGACCGCTGAGTAAGCGACTGATCATCTCCATAGAAAAACCGCGATAACTCAAGAAGCGTCCCTGCTTGGCGCGTTCCCTGGCATCAATGGGGAGATGACCCGAGAATTTGCGGCGCCAGGTGTCCTCCAACTGCGCCTGCCAACTGATACCGCACTCACGCAAGGCAAGGTCGATATCAGCGCGCTGTAAACCGCGCTGGCTCAGCTCTTCGCGAATACGCGCCGGGCCATAGCCGGACCGGGCTCGGTAGGAGACAAAACTTTCGAGATAACGGGATTCCGAAAGCAGCCCCTCTTCCGTCAACCGGTCAAGGGCGGTTTCGATCATCTCAGGTTCCGCACCGCGCTGACGCAGTTTACGCGTCAGCTCGACTCGACCATGCTCGCGGCGAGCGAGCAGGTCCATTGCGGTGCGCCGAACGGCGACAAGTGTATCCAGTACAACGGTCATCGTTTATTTCAGATGTCAGTGTCGGCTTCTTCTACTTCTTCAACCGGCTCGCGGTTGGCGGCAGCTTTCACGTCTGGTGTTGGGGTCAGCAGTTTGTCGCGGATCTGCTTCTCAAGCGTGGCAGCGATGTCCGGGTTGTCCGCCAGGAACTTGGCCGAGTTGGCCTTGCCCTGACCGATCTTGCTGCCATTGTAGGCATACCAGGCACCGGACTTTTCGACGAAGCCGTGCAGCACGCCCAGGTCGATCATCTCGCCGTTCAGGTAGATACCCTTGCCGTAGAGAATCTGGAACTCAGCCTGGCGGAAAGGCGGAGCCACTTTGTTTTTCACGACCTTGACGCGGGTTTCGCTACCCACAACCTCGTCACCCTCTTTCACCGCGCCGGTACGGCGGATGTCCAGGCGGACCGACGCGTAGAACTTCAGCGCGTTACCACCGGTGGTGGTTTCCGGGCTGCCAAACATCACGCCGATCTTCATGCGGATCTGGTTGATGAAGATCACCAGGCAGTTGGCGTTCTTGATGTTACCGGTGATTTTACGCAGCGCCTGGGACATCAGGCGGGCTTGCAGGCCCACATGCATGTCGCCCATTTCGCCTTCGATTTCAGCCTTGGGTACCAGGGCTGCCACGGAGTCGACCACGATCACGTCGATGGCGTTGGAGCGCACCAGCATGTCGGTGATTTCCAGGGCTTGCTCACCGGTGTCCGGCTGGGACACCAGCAGGTCATCAACGTTGACGCCCAGCTTGCCGGCGTATTCAGGATCCAGGGCGTGCTCGGCGTCGACGAACGCGCAGGTGGCGCCCATTTTTTGCGCCTGGGCAATCACCGACAGGGTCAGGGTGGTTTTACCGGAAGATTCAGGACCGTAGATTTCAACGATACGACCTTTTGGCAGGCCGCCAATGCCGAGCGCGATGTCCAGACCCAGAGAGCCAGTGGAAATAGCCGGGATCGCCTGACGGTCGTGATCGCCCATACGCATTACGGCACCCTTGCCGAATTGACGTTCGATCTGACCCAGGGCCGCAGCCAAGGCTTTCTTCTTGTTGTCGTCCATTAAAGTCCTCACGTAATCAATAAGGCCTGACGGCCAACACCTGTATAAGTAGACAGTATTGTTCCACAAAGATCGGAGATCGCCTACCCCTGATTTTCTATTTCTGCTGCAGCTCGTCGCAACAAGCCCTCCAGCGCGGCCTTCACCGTTTGTCGGCGGACCTCATCTCGGTTGCCGGAGAAGTGCGCAAGCTCGGCCGTGACCTCCTCGCCAACGCCAAAGGCCAGCCAGACGGTGCCCACCGGCTTGTCCACCGAACCACCATCGGGCCCCGCCACACCGCTGACCGCCACGGCAAAGCGCGCCAGGCTTTTCTCCTGGGCGCCGCGCACCATGGCCTCCACCACTTCCTGGCTGACCGCCCCAACCTTTGGAAACAAGGTTTCCGGCACATTCAACTGCCGGGTCTTCTGCCGATTGGAATAGGTGACATACCCCGCCTCGAACCAGGCCGAACTCCCCGGGATCCGCGTAATGGCCTCGGCGATACCGCCACCGGTACAGGATTCGGCCGTGGTGACGTGGGCATTGAGCATCTGCAGGCGGCGGCCCAGGTCAGCGGCAAGTTGAGTGATTTCCTTCACGACGGTCTCCAGAAGTGGGCGGGGGTTTGCCTACCCTACAGGAGCAAATCGCTCATGCAAGCGACAGACTGGAACAAGAGATTAGCGGGCGACAGCGTGCACATACGCCTGGCAAGCGCGCAAGGCGATCAGTCCTTGGTCGCCGGCATCGGTGATGCCGATAATTCGCTGAGCATGCGCCGGGTCAAGTCGGGCTCGTGCGGCTGCATGAACCAGGCCGCCGGTGGTGGTGGTACTTGGCACTGCGCAGCCATCGGCGGCTTCGGTGGCGTCGAGAAGGACTGACAACCGCACATCAGCAGTGGCCAGACGGTCGCGCAGAGCAGCCTGGTTACGTTGGGCATCGCTCAACTCCCGAGCATGGTGTTGGTCGCTGGCACTGAGCTGTTGCTCCAGGGCCAGCCGTTTGTCCTGTTCAGCCTGTTGTTGATGCAAGACCGCCTGGCTTTGCTGGCTGAGCGCCTGTGCATGGACAGAAGCCTGGCGCTCAAGCTGTACCCCCAAGCGCCAGGCCTGGACCTGCCAGGTCACCGCCACCAACAGGCAAGCACCGATCAGTTGGTAGGCCCCTAGGAAACGCATAACACCGCCTTCGCCCGCGCCCACAGCCGCAAGCGATCCTCCAGCCCATTCAGCCCGCCATTGATACGCCGTGTAATGGTGGTGAACTGGTCCTTGTCGGCCAGCTCATTCAGGCCATTGACCTGCCAGAACCAGGCGGCCGACTCAGCCGCCCATTGGGGTTGCTCGAGCAACATAGGCTCACGCAACAGACGATCGTCACCAAACAACGCCTGACTGCAGGCCAGGTAATTGCGCCGACCGGTGATCTGGATCAGCCCCCGCCCCCGGTACAAAGGACCATCGCCATCCGCTTCGGGGCTATTGCCCAGGCGCGCGGCCAGGCTGCCGGTGTCGTATTTGCTCAGGTAGTAATCGCTGCCCAGTTCACGGACGTAACGCAGTTCGGCGGATTCGTGGCCAATCTGGGCGAGGAAGGCGGCGATGCGCTTCGCACAGTTGATCTCGAAACGAACGAAAGCCGCATTCAAGGGCATTAAAAAAACGCCCGCTCTAAGGCGGGCATCCGGCATAACGTCAAGCAGCTGGGGGAGTGTTATCACCATTGGTTTTACTCTCGAAAAGTAGCTATATCGACAACCCACCGGCCGTGATCGAACTGCGGTATCCCGTCGCCGGATCGCCGACATGAACCACCTGCTTTATCGACCAGCGCCCCTGCATATAGGACGGCCAGCTCTCATCCAGCACTAACAGGCCTTCCGCGGCCAACAATGGATTGCCCGGGCAATCGATCAGCAACTTCAAATTTTCACGCCCCACACGACGCAGTTCACCTTCGGCAACGGCGCGGGCTTCGGCTTCGTTCTGGTAGCGTTGGCGCAAGGTTTTGAACGGTGCATTCCCCACCTGGACGACGCGCTGCTTGCCGGCGGAGACATCCCACCAACTGGCACGGCAGCCTTGGTATTTCGAGCGGGATTTTTCGTCGAGCTTGGCGGTGATAAAGCCTTGTTCACCGGGGCGGGGTTTACACCGGTGATCTGGATACTCGGGGCGAGGGTGACTTGCACGTTATCCGTGCGCGCCGCATTGAGTTCCTTGCTCACCGCATTGGGTGCAGGCAGGCGATCCGTTGAGCCGAACAGTTTGTCACCGAGCCAACTGCCTGCCTCGCTGCCGAGCAAACCACCGATTGCGCCACCGACAGCGGTGCTGAGGCCTGAGCCGACGGCGTTTACGCCACCGCTGCGTACGCCTTGAACCACATTGACTTGAAGAGAAATTTCTCAGCCATAACAGACCACCGAGCAGAACAGTGCCGGTACCGCCAAGCCACGCGAACGTGTGCCTGGCCCCAGGTCGTTAGGATCCATCGCCACTCCATAGAGAAAGGTGGCCGAAGTACGACCTGTACAAATGAGTTAGCCCCAGCAGCACTCCCAGCTTGGAGCAATGGGTGTGGTGGAGCCGAAAACGAAAAGGCCCCCCACGATGGCGGGGGTATTGGAAAGATTCACGTGGCTTACGTAACAAACAAGATGGCCGACTCTAGAGTCGGCCAGGTCTCGCTTATGGCAGCAGATCGTAGGTCAGGAACAGCGAGGATGAGCCCGAGTTAGTGGCGATCCAAAGCCCATACCCCGCCGGTAAAGTGACGGGGAACTGCAAGGCATTGTAGGTCGCCGCTACCGAAGCCAAAACAACAGGCTTCGTCTTGTCGGTGGCCCCGGTGACGGGGGTTGTGCCAGTTGCGAGGATCGAATACTGCGTACCGAGGAAAGAAGCCGTTCGAAGCACTGCTCCATTGGTGTTCATCGCAGGATTGATGACTTGAACTACGCTGGCACTGTATTCGCCAGAAAACAATTTAGAGCCGATTGGTTGTGCGTCCATGTTTTCACCTATTGAGTCGAATGATTTGTCGCGGAGGATTCCGCTTTCATGTCGCTCAAAGGCGATTGCTCGAGGCTCGTGGCCTTCCCATGATTCAACGTCCCGCATCGGGAACATTTGATCTGGAGCTCTGTAAACCCACCCGTACGGGCGAGAAGTCTTTTGCAGTTACCGCATCTGAATTCTTTCAACATCTGCAAGTCCGTTTATTTATCTGCTAGGCTCCGTCCCGCTCGTGCGAGCAGTGAGGGCCCTGGCTGGCTTGCAGGCTAGATCTGCGATCTGGCGTCTCCTTAGGGTGTTAGTGCACCCTCTGGAGTCGCCCTCTCTTTTTTCGATCTCAACAAAAAGCCCTGAACTTGTCGGGGCTTTTTGCTTTCTTCCGGGCACAAAAAATCCGACACAATGGCCGTTTTTTGTGAATCATCATGATCGGCCTCAAGTGCTCGAGTATCTGCAGTTGCGCGCACCGGCGCTGTGGAACGCATAGTCGATCCAACTTGGGTTCACGCGGCCGTCCAAGCAAGGGCAGGAGTCGGCGTAGGTTTGCAGCAGTTGCTGCGCGGCCGCTTGGGTCAGCAGTCCGCTTTCGTTGTCGAGGCTGACCTTGAGTCTGGCCGCGCTCTGCGGCGCGCGGGTGGCGACGTAGTCGACGACAAACGCCTTGAACTCCGCCAGCAGTGGTTCGAACTCATCGACCGCGATAATCGCCGGCTCCGCCAGTTGGTTCTGGCCTGGGATCAGCATGCTCATGTCACAACCTCGAAGGATTGTTGGCGGTTTTTCCAGGTGCCGGCAAAACGCAGCAATAACCCGGCGCCCTGGCGGGTGGCGACGATGACCTGGGGCTGGAAGTCGACAATGCCGTTCTGGCTGTTGTAGAACGCTTGCGCGGCGTGGCTTTGGGCGAGGATCAACAGGTCATCGCCAAGGTTCTGGCCGAGCAGTTGCGGGATCATCGAGCCGTTAATCCAGTTGAAGGTGTGGCTGGCATCGTCGTAGTCGCTTTGGGTGCCATCCTGATGGCGCCGCCGGGTCAGCGAGGCCACGCTGGACACCGGTGGAAACAGACTACTGTTCAGCCCGAACAGCGCCACAGACTGCATGCCCCCTTCCCCACCGCCGTAGTTGAGCAACAGGCATTGCTCGCCCACCGACGGAATACGGGTTTCGGTCTGCGCACCGGCGCTGGGGTTGAAGAACCGAATCGCCGGGGTAAGCAACTCACCATGGCTGACCTTGCAGGTATTGCTGGCAGCGTCGACCTCCTGGCACACGCCAATGCGGCAGAAACTGTCCGCGCGTCGATACAGGTCTTCGAGCTGGGCTTCCATTTCCGCCAGGCGCTCGACAATCGGCCCCAGTTGCATGCGTAACAATGCGTCGAACATGGACTACTCCTGCAGGGGCCGATATTGATCCGGATCGTCGATGTCCGAGACTTCCCAGGTGCGGGCAAACAGCGGTGTGCCGGTGGGGTCTTCGAGCAACGACGGGCCGAGATAGAGGGTTTGGGTGAAGGACACGGTCCAGGTGTCGTAGTCCGTTTCGGCGCTGGCGAGCCCAGAGGGCGCCGCGACGACGGCCGTGGGTAAATCGCACTGGTCCGACGGCAGGCCCCAGCGGTTATCCAGGGCCAGGTCCATCAATTGGTTGGCCAGGTCGCACGCGTCAAAAGGCGCCGCCGCGCTGGCGACCGTAACCCTGAGTGATACCGACAAGGCATGCGCCTTGCGCCCTTCACGGGAACGCACACCGGGGCCGTTGCGTTCCACGCTGATCAGCACGCCAGTGTGATCCCCGGCGCCGCCAACGTCCTGGTGGTTGCCTACCTGTAATTGTGGGAAGGCACGCTTCAGCGCCCCCTCAATGGCTACAGGCAGTTGGGAGGGTTTTTCGATAAGTGTCATCAGTTGCGTCCTTGCAGCAGTTACTGCTGATCCGAGCGGGATGTCGGCGCTTCGTTGACCCCGATGCGCTTGGCCGCCCAGCGTTCATAAAGGCCGATGGCGACGTCTGCGCCGGCCATGGCCGTCAGGCAACCAATGGCGCCGGCGGTCCAGATCGACATGCCGGCGGCGTAGCACAGCATCAATGCCGAAACCCCGCAGACCATGCACGCCCCGGACCGCAGGGCCAGACGCCGGACCAGCGACCAACCGCGGGCGCCCTCCTTGTCGGCACGCCACATTTCGCCGGATACGCCGCCAATCAGCGCCAGTGCGATCACCAGCCAGATAGGCATTTCCGCTAACGCTTGCTGCTCGTTTGTCATGTCACGCCTCCTGGCTGAGCAATGCCGGCAACGCACCGGCTTTTGGGTAAATCCATGTATAGGTAGGCATTCCAAAAAGCCCGGTTGCCCAGGCTTTTCAGTAATGCGGTCCAGCGTCGATCTTTCGGCGCTACTGGCGCGGTACGGATCTTTCCTCGATGTTTTTCCGACCACGATCCCTGTCTGCCGGATAACTGCTTCTGGTGCTTTACGCTGCACACCCGGGTCAGTTGCCAACCCTCTGAACCGTTAAGGCCGGTTCATCGCTGCCTGTTGCTGAAGCGGTGTCACTAAAGAGCGTCGGCATCCTTGCCGGTGTTGCCTGGCATCCCTGCCATCGCTCTGATGGCGTCCTTGCCGATGTTGCGTGCCTTCCTTGTCTTCCTTGGCAGCATCCTTGCCGCCTCCACCAGGCCTTGTTGGCTGGCTTGAGATGAAGGATATGCATGTATGCATATACAGTCAATGCACAAATGCATTTATTTCACCATGATAATGCACTGATGCATTTCATGCCTTGCGGGCAAAGGGTTTGGCGATTTTCCACGGGCGAAAAAAAGCCCGCTCGATGGCGGGCTCTCTCTTACGCAAGGAGGTTAACGGGCGTACATCCCCCACCAGAACACATGACCGAGGATGCTGATCTGCTCATCTTGGATATCCTGGAAGCTGTAGTCCTCATCCGGGTGTTCATCGCGATTGAAACTGCGCAGGCGAATCCCGGAAGGCAGGCGATAGAGCTGTTTAACCCGCAGCTGGCCATTGTGATTGATGGCATACAAGTCGCCATCGACGATGTCGCCGATGCCACTTTTGCCAGCATTCACGCCGACCGTCGCGCCGTCGCGCAGTACCGGCAACATACTGTTGCCGCGCACCGTCACACACTTGGCCTGGTCGAACTGCACACCGTTATGTCGCAGGCTGCGCTTTCCAAAACGCAGGCTGGCCTTCTCGCTTTCCTCGATGACGAATCTTCCTGATCCAGCAGCCAATTCAACCTCGCGCAGAAAGGGGATCGACACCTCGTCATCATTAACGGGGGTGTCATCGTCCCACAGGCTTATATCCTTGAGTTCCGAATGCGTCGGGGCGCGCCCGTCATCGCGCAAAGCCCCCACCGCCGCACGCCCGCGCAGTTGATCGGTGCTGACGCGGAAGTACTCGGCGATACGCGAGATGTGTTTATCCGACGGATCAACGATCTTGCCGCTGAGAATCCGGGACAACGTGGATTGAGGCACGCCAGTACGCCGGTGAAGCTCCGTGGGGGAGATCCGGTCGCGGTCCAGCAGTTCTCTTAAGACGATAGAAACGTTGCGTTTTTGCATAGCGGCGATAGTGACGGGAGTTTTTGGGGTTGGCAAATGCTAATTTGCATCATTCATGCATTAATTATGCACTCGCAATACCTTTCAGTGGACCTGCTTCAATCGAAAGCGCATCTTCAGCGCGGGATTCATTGTGCTCGGCAGCGCCTTATATCTGCAAAGGGACCGCCTCTGCTATCGTGCGGCCTCTCACAGAAATGGAAGCATCGAAGAATGGGCTCATGGAAGACGCTGGCGATCGCTGCCGTGGCAGTGATCGGCAACCCGGTAGCGGCGGCTGAAAACGCCAACCCTTTCGATAAAGCGCTGATGTACACGACGTTCGTGCCCACCATCCTGATTGGGGGAGCCAGCGTTCTCACGACCGATGCGCCAAAGCTTTTCACATCCTCCAAAACCGATGCCCTCGCCTTTATCGGTTCGGACGGCGAGATCCGCGGTGCTGAGTTCGAACAGGCATCTCGGTACTATCGCGCGACCTACGCCTCGCCTCTTATGTCCGACATGCAACTGGCCAAGGCGATCGCCTCATCGTACTGAGGGAGGCATTTTCGGCTGCGCGCCAATAGCGACACGTCCCTGCGCATTTAAACAAATGCGCCATCCCACTTTGCGTTTTACCTATCCGTTTGCGACCTGCGAAGGGCCGACCTCGCGTGTTAACCTTGCAGCCATTGCAAAATCAGCAGGGCCGAGCGCCCCACCTTTGCCCCACTCCTTTCAACGAATTTGCCTATTATCCAATGAGTAAAAACACGTCCGATCTGTCCTCCCACACCCCGATTGTGTAAGAGTATGTCTGTGATTTTGAGGCATAGGCCCGTGGTTATTGGCTACGGCGGCTGTTCATAGCAGGTTGCACAGATGCATAAATGGCATTGGGTGGCATAGGTTGGCGTACGATTTGCCCCATTTTTGCCCCACATCAGGTATGCCCGAACGCGCTTTGTTTCCTATCCATCCACTACCCAATGTGAGTTTGAAAGACTGCAATACGGGCTAAAGGGACAACTTTAGTTCAATGAGGACAACGCGCCACCGCTCAACACGGCGGCACGTGCTCCTATTAGAACAGGCTCCCCAATGCTGCCGGCTCCCAATTCATGATGACCAACTCTCCACTGACTTCCGCTTTCCCCTGCCGCAGATTAGCGGTGCTGTATCGAATATCAATCATCTCGAAGTGAAACCCATCAAACACGCGCCGGATCTCGGGATGATCGTTGATGCTGACCATCACCTTGCCCTTACAGCGGCGCATAAAATCGGCCATCCGCTCGTAGTTCTCATAGGGAAAGTCCATGCCATAGCCAGCCGTCTGCCAGTAAGGCGGATCCATGTAGTGGAAAGTGTGGTCACGGTCGTAGCGCTCTGCGCACTCTAGCCAACCCAGGTTTTCGACATAAGTGCCGGAAAGGCGCTGCCAAGCTGCAGATAGATTTTCCTCGATCCGCAACAGATTGATCGCCGGGCCTGTAGTCGCAGTACCAAACGTCTGCCCCGTCACCTTGCCAGCAAATGCATGGTGCTGCAGGTAGAAAAACCGAGCCGCGCGCTGGATGTCGGTGAGGGTTTCAGGGCGGGTCATCTTCTGCCACTCGAACACCTGGCGCGAACTGAGCGCCCATTTGAACTGGCGCACAAATTCTTCCAGGTGGTTCTGCACCACGCGGTACAGCGTCACCAGCTCGCCGTTGATATCATTGAGAACCTCAACCGGCGCAGCCTGGGGGCGCAAGAAGTAGAGTGCGGCGCCGCCAGCGAAGACCTCGACGTAACATTCATGAGGTGGAAAGAGTGGGATAAGGCGATCGGCTAGACGGCGTTTACCGCCCATCCAAGGGATAATGGGGGAGGACATAAAAGCAAGACCTTTGCTGTATGGATAAACAGTGCTAGGCTCATATCGCTTTGTGCACGAAGCAGGAGCCTTGGCTGGACTTGCAGGTATGGTCTGCGGGGAAAGTGACCGGGTTAGATGTTGACGCATCTTGCCCGGCCGCTCCTTTACTTCGTTGTAAATACTTCTTTGAGAACCTGATATGCCCTCAGACTGGCGGAACTGGGCTAGTGGTAAAACTGCAATCTAATAGATGCTGATATCCAGTTCTGCTGGGATAGGTAGCTCTTGGGCGAGCCTCCACAAATGTAGAGGTCACCCATTAGCCCAAGAAAAGTCTTTAACAGGTAACTCCCAAATCATCCTGACTTGTTAGCTCAGTCGAAAACGACTAACAATTGCACTAAGATCTGTAGCCAAGCGCGACAACTCTTGACTCGCTCCCATCGTGTGAGCAGCGCCTTGAGTTGACTGAGCGGACAGATCACGGATATTTACCAGATTGCGATCGACCTCTCGCGCAACATGCGCCTGCTCTTGCGATGCACTGGCAATCACAAGGTTTAGATCATTGATTTCACTTACAGCTGAATTAATTCTACCCAGCGCTTCGTTGGCGCCTTCTGCAATGCTAAGTGTTTTTGTCACCAGTTCAGTATTACTAAGCATAGAATCTACAGCAAGCTCTGTACCATTCTGAACATTAGTTACCAAACGCTCTATCTCGGTAGTTGACTGTTGTGTGCGATGGGCAAGCGCACGGACTTCATCGGCTACCACCGCGAAGCCTCGACCTGCCTCCCCCGCTCGCGCCGCTTCGATTGCAGCGTTTAATGCAAGCAGATTTGTTTGTTCTGCAAGGCCCCGAATGACATCTAAAACCTTGCCTATATCACGAGACTGCTCCGCCAAATCGCCGAGCAAATTCGATGTCTTAGCGATATCCCCCCCCACATTGTCGACTGCTATAGAGGTTTGCCTAACTAGTGCCATACCCTCCTCTGCTGCGCCGGTAGCACTACCCGAGGAACGAGCAGTATGTTCAGCGTTACGCGCAACCTCTTCGACGGCGCTGGTCATCTCGTTCACCGCTGTTGCAGCCATATCCAACTCATCATTTTGCCGCTTCATGCTACTAGCACTAACTTCAGTAACAGTCGTCAATTTTTCGGCAGCATCAGAGAGTTGTACTGACGAATTAAAAATTTGCTGTAGCGTTTGTCTTAGCTGTTCCTGCATTACACCTACTGCAAATACGACGCTGTTTTCATCGCCTTTCGAAACCGTGATCGACTTGGTAAGATCGCCTTGAGCAATATTGCGAGTAAAATCAGCAACCATACTAGGCTCACCGCCGATTGATCCAATAATACTACGCGTGGTTAACAGTGTTATAATAACGCTAAGCCCCACTATTAACAGCGTCGTAGCTAAGGCCATTGTGCGAGTGAAATCAGCGCTCGCTAATTGCTCCTTATACCTCTGACCTGCTTGATTTTTGCCCAGTTCGCGCATCGAGTGAAGCGTCTGGAAAACCCGCTCCGCAAAAGGCTTCACTTCCTCTCGGTTAACCGTCGCAGCACCAGCAATATCTCCCGACTCAATAACAGCAGTTTGATGGCGCATACCGTCACGCATCTTTTCATAATCACTTTTAAGTTTTTCAGCATCATTATTTGAAGGTGCGCCGGATGCTCGTCCTGCCAGAGAAGAAACTAAATCATCAATCTGAACAAATGAACTTTCGTTCTGCTTTTTCCATTCAGGAATCTGTATGGGGTCACCTATTGCAATCATCCGTAGAATATTGATATCTGCCCTAGTGAGCAGACCATCAATACCATCGACTTTCTCCATATTAGCAAAGTCCTGATTAAACAACGCACCGGTATTATCAGTCGCTACTTTTATCTGATAAATCAGATAAGCCGACAATCCAAAGAAAGCGGCAATGATGATGAAAGTAGAGAGCATTAACCGCCACTTAACGGTCAACCCCGAACGAGCTATTTGATTGCTGCTGGTCATGACCTTCTCCTAACGAAGCATCATTAGATAACGGGGCGTTCACGCTAAAGGCGTGTCACCTCTTATGTCGACGGACGACGAACTATCTTTAGCCTAAAAACAACCAAATCTGCAAATAATAAAAACAAGAAAACACATGACGGGCAGGCAAAATCTTTTGCACTTTTTATGGCGCCAAAAAAACGTTGATCACCCGCACAAAAAGCATAGCGCACCAGACTTGAGCATGCGCACCAAAACAGCGCAAAGGCTAACCATTTACAAAAAACTTACAACTATTGGCAAATGGCAGAGGTTGTTGCAGCGTACTAAATAGCGTATTAGATTATGTATTCGCATAGGACTGTATTGGTCCAAATCACCTAAGTTGGAGAACGTTTATGGGGCATTCGGCTAACTTTCAGGTTGAGCTATATGCAAGAAAACTCGAACAGGCGGCTGAAGGCTTGACACGTGAAGGTACAGTGTTAAAAGATAACGGACTTGACAGCCTGGGAGAGGCTGTTTTGTCCCAAGCAAAGAAGTTAAAGCTTGCAGTAGCTGAGTTAAGAGGTCTGATGAGCACATAGCCTATGTCGCTCCCTAAACCATGTCAGCAGCTTAGCCGAGACCTCAGAGAAGCGGCCGCTCTTCTAAAATGGGCCAGCATCGACCTTCTAAGGATAGCGGAAACCCTTCTTACACAGGGGGATGAGACAGGTGCGAACGAAATCATGACGATGGCGTTAAACTATCATGACATGGAAGTTAAATTATTAAGCTATTCAGATGAGGTGGGTGATGGAAAGATTTCGCGTGCAGAGAAACAGTAGCCGGAGCTTGAACTGATTTTACGTTGACCAAACAGCGCCCTTCATTTACACAGCACGCAAACTCTATTTCTACGTAGAACTATTACTATCGTACTCGCAGCATACGTATAGGTTATCGCATTACGGCATTTATATATGCCTGGCACGCTTTTAAAGCGATCAGTCCTTGGTCGCCGGCATCGGTGATGCCGATAATTCGTTGAGCATGCGCAGGGTCAAGTTGGGCTCGACCGGCTGCATGAACCACGCCGATGGAGCTGGGGGCGGCAGACACTTTACAGCCACTGGCTGAATCCGAAGCGTCGAGAAGGACTGACAGCCGCACATCAGCAGTAGCAAGGCGGTCACGCAATAGAGCCTGATTACGTTTGGCATCGGACAGTTCTCGGGTGTGCTGTTGATCGGAGACGGCGAGTTGTTGCTCTGTGGCCAGGCGCTTGTCCTGCTCGGCCTGCTGCTGGCGGAGCGCGGCCTGGGTCAGATTGTTTAGATCGTCAGCCTGCAGCGCGGCCTGGCTCGCGAGCTTTCCAGCGTAACGCCACGCTTGCACCTGCCAGGCCGCGCCGAACGCAATGATCATCGCGATCAGCAAGACTGCCAGTTTCTGTGGTGTGGTCAGCATTACTCATCCTCCCAATCGGGTAGGTCGATGGTCTGCCCCGCCAGATGGTGAGTGCAGTCATCGAGAAACTGAATGCGCCCACCGGTCACGAACGAATGACAAACCCGGGGGCCGTCAGACCAGATGTATCTGACCAGAATGCTTGGCGTGAACGTTGGCGCGTCCAAGTTCCCATTCCACCCCCACCGTGGCCCTGGTCCATTCCCATGTGAAACACCATGCGCGATGCCGCATCCCGGGCATTCGAAATACAGCCGATCTGCTTCGGCTTGAGCCAGGCAGCGTGACACTTTCCGTAATGCCGTCATGACAGCACTCCACCCGCCAAGCGGTACTGCTGGATCAGATCATCAAGCCGGTGTTCACGCTGGCCATACCCTGCACCAGGCAGGCTTGCCCAAATATTCCGGCACTTTGCGATTGCGGATTCGACCCGGCCTGCATGCACGTCCGGTAGTGCGCGGCATTCGCGGATGTGCTGCAGAGCCAGCAGGTCCTGGCTGATCGGGCTGAAGTCAGGCAGGGCCAACAGCGTTCGGTAATACGGCCAGTCCTTGAGCATCTGCTGGTACCGGCCCGAGGCATTTGAGGTCAGGCCCTTGCTGTTGATGGCCTTCGAGCGGCGCCCCTTTGCGAAGGGGTGATCACTGAAATCTGTGAAGACCTCAGGCTTTCTGTCGATGCCCGTCACGATGACGTCGTAGCCATCCAGGGCAGTGGCCGGCGATGTGCTGGTCCCCTCGGACCAAGCGAGCATGTCGAGGAAAGCCAGAGCATTGCGGCTGCCCGCTTGGGTGGTCGAAAGTCGTGCCATAGCCTTTTCTCCAGGCGAAAAAAACCCGCACAACGGCGGGGATTAGAGGTGAATGAAACTCTGTTGAATTCGTTTTATACGGTGCTGCACTCAAACGAATGGGGCCAGGAATCTCGTCGTATTAAGAAGTTCCGTCTTGTTATTAATTGACAGCCTTTGTGGTGGGGCACATCGCTATCATCTGCGCCAAATTTCGCTACGGAGGAACACGTTAATGGTTCATAGGCCCGCCAAAACTACCAATCGCCACGGATGGGTTTGGGTCTATAAAAGAATCAGACGCCTTGGATTCTCTCGATTTACTGCTTGTTACAGAGCGAGTCTTTACGCTCTCAGAGGAGACACCGGAACTTTCAGGTTCAAAAATGGCTGGGAAAAATTCCGCTTCCGCCGCAAACCATGAGTTGCGGCGGGCTGATCGGTTTACCTAGCCAACTATGGGAAGGTCGACGGTGCCGTAAAGGTGTCACCAGCAAACCGGCCACCTGCCGCGAAAGCGGCATCCCATAGCGCTTTGTCGAGGGCGTCGACGTCAGCATAGGTTCGCCCCGACACGGTCAGATCCTCGCAGTAGCCGCGATAGAAGATGTCAGAGGGGCATTGATTGGTCAGCGCGGAACCTGACCCACCGTTACCGAAAATAATGCTCCCGGCCGCTGCCGCAACCGTATCACTACTCCCCGCAGACGCTCGCATTGAGGAGTACCGGTTGGCCACGGCGTTGGCACCACCGACGACGTTGTATAGCCCGGAAGCCTTGCCGGTGTTTCCGGCGCCACTCATGTATCCCAGGAAGTTGCCGCCGCTACCGATCTCCATGTACCGGTGACCGGTTGCGAGTGCTGCACGTGTACGGTGCGTCCATACCGAGAAATAGAACAGGTGAGTCTTGTTAGCGATGATGTAGTCGCGGATCGCGGTTGCGACATTGATCTGTGAACCATGACCACTCACCGTGTTGTTCACCTGGCTGTAAATGGCGTGCAGCCCCTTCTTGGGCGTCCTCTCAAACAGAGCGTCAGCTGCGACCGCATTACTGCTGAACACACCCGCCAAGCTGCTCTCGGTACCCGCACCGAGCACCGCTGCCGCTTCGGCGTAAGCGATATTGGGGATAACAGCTCCCGCTGCCGGCACTCCGCTCACACCACCCAAGCTATGCCCCAAGTCGAACAGATACAGCGACCCCGCACTCAGCAATGCATCGGAACGCAGAATGGGCAACGTCGTATCGGTGAAGGTGATGCCATCCAGCACGGTTTTTTGTCCGGCCATTACCAGGACCTCCGGTTAATTTCGTAGGCGATGCGACGGGCGATATGCCCGTTGCTGATCGTGGTGTTGTGAATGATGTCCAGCCGCAGCGAACGCGGAACCACGCCCTTGGCCACGTCGTCCAGATCGTCGGCGCTGCCGTCGTTGAACTGCATCAGCCACTCGCGGATCTTGATCACGCGATCGCCATACTCGGTGGTGGCCCAATCTTCCAGCGCGACGCAGTTGTTGTAGGTGGCGGTACCGACCCCCTCCCCCGTCGACGTGCCCGGTGTCGGGTTACCGCCAAGCGGCGGCGTGATGATCAGATAGCGCTTTTCAACGGTTTTCTGCACTCCCACCATCGCCCGGATGTCGGCCTTGATCTGCTCGATGTTGTCGAGGTTGTTGCGGCCCATCCAGATGATCTCGGTGTAAAACCCGTCACCGGGAACGTCGGGCACAAACGGCGACTTGGGCGCGCTGTATCGGGCGTCTCCGGCAGCATCCCGAGCAAACGTGTAAACGTCCGACGAGTCCCCTGTCTCACTGTGCGTGCACGTAAGCGTCCCATGGATGCCGCCCAAGGTACCTGGCAACGTGTAGGTGCCGGAATTGGTCGCGGGCGTGGACAGCAATAAGGTGCTCAACGCAGTGACCGTCACCGAACCCGAGGCCGGGATCTGGTTGTCCGTGACGGTCAGCAGTGCGGTACCAGCACCGAAACGCGCGGCGATCTGGCGAGAGGTCTGGCCGCCAATGCCGCCATTCACAATGGTCCGCGCACTGATCAGGGGCGCAAGTTGCTCCCGCCAGGTGACCTGGCTGCTATTGGCTGTCAGGGAGTCCCCTACACAAAGCAGGTCATGAACCGGTTTGAGGTACTCGATCCCTGTCACATCGGGGATATGAATATCAAAATTACCCACGGTTTTGCCGGCTGTGGTGATGCCAAGCGCAATGCGGCCAACCGCATCAACAACGGCCCAGACATAGCCGGACTCTGGGCTCAGTTGAACCGCAATGAAGCCCGACAGATCGGCCCCCAGCGCTTTGCGAGGTACGGCACTGGTGCCGAGCAAGAATTTCCCGGTAACGGTACCGTCCACTCGAAGAGCCAGACCAATCCGTCCCAGGGTATCGATCACTGCCCACGCGTATCCCGACTGGGGGTCCAACGCCTTGGCGATAAATCCGTCGAGGTCGAGTTTCAGCGTGTTGCGATCGACAGTGCCGTCTCGCAGCATGAACTTGCCCACGAGTGAGCCATCCACCCGGCAACCCAGCGCCATGCGTCCAACCGAATCCACCAGCGCCCAGGTGTAACCGGACTCTACGGCCAATCGAACAAAGCGCAGCTCCAATCCATTAAACGTGCCGCTCTCAACCGCAGAGGTGCGCACGTCTATCTCTGCGATGTAGCCCACAGAGGGGTCATCGGAGACGTGCCTGGCCTCCGTGGCACTGACCCGCACATACAGGCTGCGCGATATATCTGGCGAAGTGGGCTCGACGTAAAAAGACTGGCCGTCGACCGTCGACAGAAGACCTGCCGCGACAGTGGCATGCACTTTTCCATCGACCATATCGCGGTTGAGGCGATCAATTTCCGCATTGATCATATCCACCGGATCACTGGTACCGATGCCCTGCAGCAGCGGCGCTCGGTACCCCGCATAGCCGATCTGAATATCGATGCGGGCCGCCGCGGTGTAGAAGAACACCCGCGCACTGGCATCGGCATGCATGGGGTTGGCTAAGACAACGGTCGCCGCTGCATCGGAAAACAGCGGCGCCAACGTCTCACTCCCGGAGACAAGCACACTCACCGTTGCTCCGGGCAATAGCACGCCGTCTTCAGCCCTTGCGGCAAAGAATTGAATAGGTTGCATGATGAGTCTCTATCAGGTGTTGAAGGTGATCGCCGGGGCGAAGTTGAGTTGACTGCGTACACTGCTCCAGGTGTCGTACGCTGCAGCGCAGAGGTAATACGTGGTGTCTGGCGTCAGTCCCGTGATCTGGCCGGTGCGTGATACGCCTTGATACCCGACCGTTCCTGCGGTTGCCGGATCAAAGTCCTCCTCTGTCGAATACACAAACACATAGCCCGCCGTGTCTGCAGCTGCACTGGCCGCGCAACTGACATCCGCAGTGGTGGTGCCAGTGACCGAGGCGGCGGTTCCCGTAACGGGCGCCGGCGCCGTATTGGTGACCAACAACGACACCAACTGTGCTTGGCCTGCAGCGTTGCGCTCTATGACCTCCACCCGATAGCTGCGAATGAGCGCACCATCCACCAGCGCATCTTCACGTTGGTAAGTAAATGCCGTGCTGGTAGTCGCCACCTCTCGCAGGAGGGCATTACTGCCCGCGTGACGAACACGTACCAAGCGATCTTCGGCACGAGCTCCGGCCACCCAACTGACGGTGAAGTACGGCGCCTCGAAGGCACCGACCAGGGCGAGGTTTTGCGCGGTATCAGGCGCTACCCGAGCCGGCGACAACGTGACGCTGTAGGCAGTGACATCCGCCAGATCCTCAAGTGCTCGACCGAACACGTTAAATGAGCGGAACTTGACCCAGACAGTCTTGCCGACCTGGTCGGACGTGTAGCTGTACTTCCAGACGGCATCATCCAACCGCACAAAGGGTGAACCGGCCGAGTGACTGGAGATGGCCGTGCTCAGACGTCCGCGTCTCAGATAACTCAGCTCATAGCCTCCGACGCCCGTGAGCACCGCGTCTCGGTAACTCAGCAACTCACCGGCCACCCAACACAGCGTGGCGCCACTGTCCGCCTCTGCAGTAGTGGCGGCAGCCAGCTCCGTCGCCGCTGCCAGTTGCACTGACAAGGTGTTGACCGTATCGGGATCGCTTCCAGCGGCCAGAGTCGTTGTCAGTTGCCCCATGCGCGCCCTGCCGTAAATCGTCTCCGCTAACCGGTAGCTGTCGCCATCGGCGCTGATCCAAATCTCACAACCGCCCCAGGCTTCACCCACACCGGCAACACCGCCCCAGATCTGCAATGTGCCGGCGGGCAGCAAGCTCTCGGGTGGGTTGAACATGATGGGCGCCAGGACAGGACCAGGCGCGACGTTCTGATTGCCCTGATAACCGCTTTTGCTCTGCACCGGATAGTTAGGTGCGCTGCCGACGCCCAGCAACGCATCCTCGGCCACGATCGCCAACTTACCCAGCTCGTCCTCCTCAACCGAAATCAGCCGGACCAGGCGCTGGTGCAGGTTCAACCCTGGCTCAGTGATCGTGACTAGGTCCATAGGCTCAAGGAGCACATGCTGCCAGCCGAGGGAGAACTCATATTCATTACGCACGTACAGCTTGCGCTGCACCAACAACTGCGCCGCATGGGCACCGATGGCGATATTGCAGATCTCGTACGCTTTGATGGTGTCCATCGGCTTGGAGCCAAACTGCTCAATGGCAGTCTGATCAGGCGCACGCACTACGTCGGTGTTGTACTCGTGATCACGATCGAGGATCTCCAGCGACACTTCGTTGTAGCTGTCGGCCTGGCTCTTGATCTTGAGCGAGACCGGAGGCTCACCGTCCTCAGAAAGAAAATCGTCATCGGTCAGATCCGCCACTGGCGTGATGTTCGGAAACCACGTGACACCGTTGCCCGTGACAGCCTGGTCGCCGTAGGGGATCACCTTGAGTTGACCGGCAGACCACACCAGCTCGCTGTTGGTCAGCTGCAACCAGCGCGCGATGGCCTCATTCGCCGGCGACTGTTCGTCAAGCACTGGGCTCAAGAGTAAGTTTTCCGCCAAGCAATAGTTGCGGTAGTTCGACATATCCGCGACCCATGCCGGGGTAAAACCAATGCCGTCCAACGGATCGAGCAACAACCCGGGCAAGAAGTCACCCGGGTTGGCATCCGGCAGCCCGGGCACCTGATAACGCCCGTCCACCTCAAACGTATGATTCTGGACGCCGGCGTTGTCGTTGAGCAGGTACCTGCTGGAAAAAACGTAGGCCGTGTCAGCGTAGGCAATCGCTTCGGTAGGGTGGCGAGTTTGAAGAAACCCCCACACCGCCTGATCATGAGTGCCATTGGCATAATTCAAGCCAATCTGCGCCAGTGAGGAAAACACCTCTTTGTCACGAAATACGCGGTGAGTTGCACCCAGCGGGCCTCGCCCGACGGCCAAAATGATGGCCGCGTAGTAGGTGTAGGTCGTGTCTTTTTGGGTGGCCCCGCCGCCTCCTTTACCCCCCGACTTTTTCGTCGTGGTTTTGGCGACCGCTTCAAAGTCACTGTAATAAATGAGGTTAGGGCTGATGCGATTACGGCCGGCGATCCAGGCGATCGGCTTGCCACTCGCACTGCTCTGGATCTGCAACGCGTTGATACGTGTCGCACTATTGGAAATGGTACTACTGCTGCCCCCCATCGCTGACTCCATATCGGTTAAGTGTGTAATAACGCACGGTATGGCTGGAGAGCCGCTCCTCGCGCATGTCCGCAAACTCGACGCCGATGTCCCGATAGGCGTGAATGATGCGGTGCTCATCGACCACCACCGCGCCGTGGCTGAAGGTCCGGCCGAATTTCCAGACCGCGACATCACCACGCTGTGGCGTATCGATCTGCCGGCCATACAACTCCAGCCAGCCCAGATAACGCTCCTCACTGCGATGCAGGTGCCAGTCCTGGGCATACGCCCCGGGATCGATCCAGGGAATCAACCCGGCGGCGTGATACACCTCAATCAGCAACCAGGCGCAGTCAACACCAACACCCAGCAGGTGCTGCCGGTGCTGGTACGGCGTACGCAACCAGCGCTCAGCCTGCGAGACCACGGCATCACGCTGCAGCACTTCGAACGGGCTCATACCGATGTCTCCGCGACGGGAATGAACGGCATACCCCGATACCGCGCTCGGTTGCCGAACTTGTTGGTGCAGGCATCCAGCGTCCGTGGGCAACCCGGGTAAATCAGAAACTGATCACCCGCCACTGGCACGCCTGGCAGGCCCAGGATCATCGTCACGGCACCATCTGCCGTGAATCGGCGTACGGTCCTTGTCACACCTGCATTGGCACCGTTCACAAAACGAATCACGCCCTGGTCAAACCAGCCCTGAGTGGCGGGCACATTGGAGTTCACGCGCAGGGCCGTGCTGCCGCCCTGGACCACACCCACGGTTTCAAACAGGGCGCGATTCACCCCGCAATCGGCGCTGTACACCGTGCGCAGGCAGGAGGGCTGATAGACACCCCGGGGCACCTTGGTATCGAGCAGCTCGATCGGCGACTTCACTGTCACCGTCGCCTGCTCGCGATCGGCAGGATCCACCTCGGCGACACGCCCGATAAAACGTGTGACCGTGCCCACCACGGGTGATCGCCAGTCCGCCATAAACGCTCGAACAAGGTTCAGGGTGGCCCCGTCAAAACCGCCGCCGGCAATGAATGGCAGCAAGGGCTCGCCGAACACGGTATCGTCCATACCGGCGGTAAAGGTCACGTTTAACGTGTCGACCTCAATCCCGCGCACCGCCCGCACGCCGGTGCGCTTGATCAGGGGGCCGCTGGCCGAGTAGTTCTGGCCCGCATAGAAGACCTGCAAACCCGCATCGGTGTAACGCAGCACCTGGCCGCTGGCCAGGGCAATCGTGTACAGATCCGCCATGACGAAACTGCGCGCCGTGGCCAGAAAAGCTTTCAGTTCGGGTGTGGCATCGATCATGGTTTGATACTCGTGAACGCGATTTTTTTGAGTTCCCATATCGCGCGATAAGGCTGAGCCCCGTCGAGCGAATCGGCCTCGAAAGCACAGCGAAAATAAAACGCCCCACTCCACACCAGCGCCGCATTGATGGGTGGGGCCACCGTGAAGGTGATGCGCCCCAGCTCATCCACAGTGAAGGCTGAAGTAGGAGCACCACTGACAGTGACGACGTCCACATTGACGACGCCGTACACCGGCTCGATCCAGTGGCCTATCTCCCGGGAAAGCTGAAATGTTCGCGTGGTGCCATCACCGGTGCCAAAGCGCTGAAGCGTTACCAGGTGATCGCTACGATCAAAGAACAGGAACTCGCCAAATTGCCCTTTGCGCTGATTAAAGAACTCAATCAGCCTCGACCATTCATCCAAGCCGGGGCGCTTGCGCACGGCGTTGTAGCTCAGTTGGAAAGACCAAAGCGGCGCTGGGTAATACGCCGTTGTCCGGCGTCGACCACTGGCAGCTTTCTGCACACCGGTACTCCACTCAGGCGCCTTTTTTGAAAGAAGGGTTTGCCCGGGCAGGCGCGGCAGAACGCCTTCAACCGCCGCGCCCATATCGGGGTAACTGGCGATCCAGCGCGCCGGCCAAAAAGGTCCTAACGACATCTCGCCCCCCTAAGTTTTGATGGCGCCGTTGCGCCGCATTTTTTGCATTTCCTCGGCCAGCACCCGGGCACCCCGCCGAATATCCGCAGGTGACATCCGGCCGCTGCTGTCGTGGTAGTGATAGCTGTTACCGGCCCCTCCCAACTGCCCCTCTCCACTGGCTGCCTGGCGGATGACATTGGCGTATTGCTTGGGCAGTACCATTTCCTGCTCGTGGAGTTGTGTCATGGGGTTGGTACCGGCAGGGATGTCATAGCCGCCCTCGGCCGAGGCGACGTTTTTCACCAGGCCAAATACGAATGCGCCGGCAGCCACTGCAGCCGCTGCGCCGAGGATCGGTCCAATGATCGGAATGGCCGACATGGCTGCAAAGGCACCGGCCATGGCCTGCCAGGCACTGGCAATGATGTTTTTGATCGTGGCTGCGCCCCAGATCGCTACGGACATGGCCGCACCGCCTGCCTCTGCAGCCGTTCGAACGCCAACACCCACCACCGTCGCACCGGTTTTAGCCGTCTCACCGAACATCCATGCCATCAACGGCTTGGTGACCATGTTCTCAACGAACGCGGTCCCGATGCTGGTGAAGATCCCGCGCAACAGGCCCTGAGTGCTCATGGTGCCGCTGATGATCCCGGTAAGCCCGCTCGACCAGCTGGTACGCAGGCTGTCGACCATGCCCGTCCAGTTGCTTTGCGACTCGAAGGTTTGCTGCCTGCCAATCACTGCCATGCTGTTGCGGTGGGTTTGCTCCAGCGCCAGGATCTGCTGCTGGACCTGCTGCAGGGCGACCGGGTTACGGTCAGGATCCTGCTCCAGCAGCGCTTTACGCTCGGCCAATGCCTGGGCTTCGATCGCATACCGTTGCTTTTCGAACTCAGCTTGGGCTTGCAGCAGTTGGCCTTGGGTGATCAGGTTGGCTTGCAGATCCAGCTGGGCCATCTGTTCGGCATGGGCAACATCGGTAAGCCGCGCCTGCTGATCGGCAGCCAGCTGCTGCTGTTTCATGTTGGTGATTTGCTGCTGCTTTTCGCGCTCGACAGCAACCACCTCAGCCGCAGCCTTGCGGTATTCCTGGCTGTCCTGTCCATAAAGTTGCCGGCTGCGCTCCAGGGTCTGCTGAGCAATCTGCAGGCGCGCGTCCATATTGTTGCGGTACTGCTGCGCCTGGGCCTGCAGATCGGCAAAGGCTTGGCCCTCGTCCTGCCGGCGCAACGCATTCAATGACGCCAGGTAATTGCGCTGAACGCTCAACCGTTCGGCCGCGCTCAAATCCGTGCGTTTGAGGATGCCCTGCCAGTACTGCATTTCCTGCTGCTGAGAAAACTGCAGGAAGGTGCCTTGCTCCGCCTGCTGTTGGGCGTGAGCCACTTTCTGTGCATCCAGCGTCTCTGCCCACTCACTGACCCGAGACTTGGCTTTCGTCGGCGCACTTACCGGGTCATCCGCTTTTTTAGGGGGCGTCGTGGACTCAACTACTTTCTTCCGATGCTCGACGGCTGCCGCGTAAGCCTGTTCCAGTTTGGTTAACTGGGCGATCTCAATGCCGTAAGCGGTTGGCCTAACTCTGCCCTGCTGCGGTGCCTTGGTCAGGGCTGTATTGCCGGTCGCGGCCATCTCGGCCACTTTGCGCCGCTGCTCTTCGATGCGGGCTGAACGGGAGCGCATACCCGCATCGACTTCCTCTAGCTTGTTGGAGACCAACTGCATGTTTTCCAGCAGCAGGCGCTCTTCGACCAGCGTGGCTTCCAATTGAGCCTTGCCACCGCCACCGCGTGGGCCGGCGATGACTGTGCCTAACATCGCTTCGTAGCGCGCGACGTTCGCCGCCACCTCATCCACGGTAAGGCCTACGCCAGTCATGCCTTTCAGCAGGTTGTTAAACCAACTGGCAGTCTCCGACAGCCGCTTATTCAGGCTGATAAAGACCGGTTCAAGGATGGTGCCGATGGTGACCTGCAGCTGGTTGCTTTTGGAGTCGAGCTCGGCCTGGCTGCCGGTTAATCCATCCGCCGCCTTGGCAGCATTACCGACCTGGGCCTCGGTCTCTTTCATGATGCCGTTGTATTCGGCCGTGATCTTTTGCGAGTCGGACAACTTGTCACGACTGGTGCCGATGCTCTTGGCGTACTCGTCCCACATTTTGGCGACGTTTTTCGTAACACCGGCGTTATCCACCAGCACCGAGTTTTCGTTTTTCAAGCCCTCGGTGGCCGACACCACAGCTTCCGACATGCTGAGATTGGCCTGCCGGTTGAACGCTGCAGCGTCTTTTAGGCGGTTGATCACCGCCACAGCCTGGTCAACGTTGTAGCCACGGCTGAGCAGGTTTTGCAGTGCTTTGGCCGCGTCACCGACGCTGAGCAAGCCGTCAGAGGCGAGCTTGTTGGCCTCATCCATGGCCCGGCCAATACCGACACCGGCGTGATTGGCCACCGCTTCCAGACCACGGTAAGCAGCCTCCTGTTGGATCGCCGCGTCCTTGCTATCGCTAACGATCTGGCCCAGCTTGAAAGCACCCAGACCAAACACACCCGCAATGCCAGCCGCCACACCACCGAGGCCCGAACGCATGATGGTGCTGACGCCGGCGAACGCCTCATTCACTGCCGGACCAAAACGAGCGAGCCGGGTTTGACTACCGACCATCTCGGTGTTGATCGCCCGCAGCTCGCGACTGAATGTCGTCCGCGCCTCGCGCATGTTGCGCTCGATGCTTTCAACTGCACGGTCGAAACCCTGAGTTCCGGCCGTGAACTGGTACGCGATATTTCTATCCATGCCGAAACCTCAAACTTCAAATAACAAAAAACCCGCATAAGCGGGTTTATGGGTTTTTGAATAACTAATTTAGCCTTGCGGCATTCACTGTTCGATTGAAATCTACAGCGGCTTCCCAAACTGGTGGATGACACCCTATCCAATTGCTGCACCAAAGCTCCGCAGTAATACGATAGGTCCCGTCACCTTTAGGTTCTTTAATAATCCGAGCACCAAGTAAGGAAGATGCTTCTGGCGGATTAAATGTCTCGATGTAATCGCTGGTGATACTCTGAATTTTATAGCCTGCATTACTCAGCACCCAGCGGCGTGCCGCACTCCACTTCAACTCACAGTCTTTATCGGAGATGCAGACGGGAATGGTGCTCATATACTCCTGCTTTAATTGCTCCGTTTTGGCGTCTGGAACAGCAGCGCAACCTGACAACAAAATTCCCGTAATAGCAAAAAACATCGCATATCGCATATAAGTCCTCCTCAGTTGTGATTAGGATTTATCGCATAGCGACGACCTATAGATATGGACAAAATCTAACATCAGCATAGGTGATTATATTGTCGAAGGCGCACCGACAAATGCATCTAAACCACTGCGCAAATGCTCTGGCAAATCGTCCCGTAGATCTGCGGCCATCGCTGCCAGGTCGCGCGCCAGATCGGGGGCATCAGTGACGTCCTGAGGCGCCTTGTAACCCATATAACCCGCGACTAGGACATGAACCGGTGGATGGGTACGCCAGTAATCGGTCATATGGCCCACCATGACCATGTCCCAATCACGCCGAAGCGTGACCGGGCTTTGGCCGGTACTGGCGATCAGGTGAGCGTAGAGTTGGCCCCAGTCGAAGGGGCCTGGCCTTCCCCCGGTGCTGGCTCTGTGACCTCCAAGCCCGAGGCACTCATAACAGCATCCAGCGCATCACGCATGTTGCGAAGATCCAGAAGGGCTGCCACTTCTGCGCGCTCAATGTCGGGGTAGTTACGACGCAATGCCGCGTGAGTGGCATCGATCACCGTTGCGATACTGTCACGGTCCATGTTGCCGGCCATCACCGCGTTGATCCGCTCCAGCAGTTGCTCCAGATCCCCCAGCGAAAGGGGTGGGATGACGAGCGTTTTCCCTGGAAACGGGAACGAAACGCCGGGGACATTCACGACCGTCATTCGTTGGCACTCCAGTAGCACACCTCGCCGAACTCATCCGCGTAGCCGGTGAATTCAAAGTCCGGGATGGTGTAATCATCCTGTTTGGTGGCGATACCCAACTTGTTGCTGACAAAGTTCGGCACGCGCACGTACACAGTCTTGCCCTTGTATTTCAGGACCAATTCGCCCTGGAATACCGGCATGTCACCCATGGGTAGGTTTTTCACCGACAGACTTTTACCCGTCGCAACGGTGTAGCGGTAATCAATGAACACCGACTTGGCCACGTCTGCAGCGGCAAATGCATATTCCCCCGTGGCAGCATCAAAGGTGTACTGCCCCGCGATCGGCGCGCTCAGTACCCGTACGTAAGGGATCGCACCGGCGCCCCGTACCCCAAGATCACCCGAGAGCGTCCCGCCCGCCGGAGGCTCCACGGTAATGGTGGCCCCTGCAGGCACCGCTGTGGGCTCCGTGGAGTGATGAACTAACACCTGGCCGGTGGTCAGGGTCTGCCCGAACACCAACTGATTCCACTGCAGCAGGCTGATCTGGGCAGACTTGGCCTTGCCCGTCAGCTTGCCCTGGCCCCGTGCCGCGTCGACCGCAAACTGCTCGCTGCCGAACAATTCCTTGGAATCAAACGACAGATCCACCGAGGCTTCTTGCATGATGCCTAGCAGGATGGGGGTCGGCGCAGAAATGGCATTGCCATAGGCGTCCATCAGCGGAGTCGCGTAAAACAACCCGCTGCCGAATGCGATTTGCATAATGTGTTCCTCAGTAAAAGGTAGGTCCGGCCGTCAGGTCGCCGGTGTTGCACAGGTAGGTGAAGCGGTAGCGCACCATGCAGTTGCCGGCGGTGTTGTCGCCCTCGTCTTCGATCCAGTCGATGTAGAAGCGCTGCACCCGATCCGCCTCCTCAAAGGCTTCCTCTGCCATCAGGACCGCATGCACGGCAACCTTGACCAAGTCGGCGACCTGATCCCAGGCAGCACCTGTGACCGTGTCCTCCCGGGCGATGATTTCCACCGTCAGCTCGAACTGGTTGCGATCCACTGCAGCGCTTTCGCGCTCACAGGTTTCAAGGTCAGGGCGCAGCACGATCGCCGGAGTCATGTCCCGTTTGATCGCCTCAGTACGACTGCGATACACCCGGTCTGCCGCCAACGTACCGGCGCCCAGAATCAGCGCCTGCGCCTTTGCGACGATGCGTTCTTGAATCGAGGGCATGAGGTTAAACCTTGGTGAGGGAGGCCAGGCTAAAGGCGCCGTCATCGATCATCCGGCGGTCACGGACGCGAAAATTCACGCCGGCTACGGTGATCAGTTTTGGGTTGTCGATGCCCAGGCGCTCGGCCTCGGCGGTGATGACCAGGATCTCGTAACCGGTCGACTGGCTATTGATACCGCCCATGCCGTGGATTTCGTCCGGCATATCCCGCGCGGCCAGAAACGGCTGACCATCAACCATCCCGCCAACGTCGAAGTCCTCAAGGAAGCCCTTGAGATCTTCGTCAAACATCAGGGCTCACCTTGGCGGGCTTGCGTCCGCCCTCACCCACAGCGGAAGGTGCCGGTGCTGACTCGACCACCAACACTTCCAACTGGTGGCGAAAGCGCTGGGCCACGTCATCAGGCAACTCGATCACGCCCCCCGCACCGGTCAGTTTGTCATCTGGCCCGCGAAAGGAGCCGGATAGCACCGTGTAGGATTTATTCGGCATTACGCTCTCCTGCGACCTTGTCCAGTTTCGACAACCGCTGCCCCAATGCCTTGTCCGGTTCGCCGGGGATCACAATCACCTCCCCGGCTTTGAACTGAACAGGCGACACAATGGTGTAGCGACCCTTCTTGTTTTCGACCGGCTCCAGGTTATGCGCACGCGCACTGGCCTGGGCCGCATTCAGGATCAGTTCCCCCCCATAAAGGGTGATCGTCTGTTCCACGCGGTATTTCGGCATATCAATGCCCTCAGTGAGGTGTCAGGCCGAAAGGCTTACGCCACCAGTTGGTTAAGAACGGCATACTGCCAGCGCCCAAAACCCACGTTGCGCCAGGTGTCGACGCCGTACTGATGAGCATCGTTGTCGAACTCGTACTCCGAGCCCTCGGCCTTGGCTTTCATGGCCACGTCGGTTTCCTGTTGGCGGATGAATGCTTTCAAACGACCATCCGTGCGGAAGGTCACGAACTTGTCCTGCCAGGCGTTGAGGCGCACGTTGCCCACCACGCGAACCACCACGTTGTCCGGCATGACGATCTCGTTAATGTTGGTACCGCGCGGCACGCTGAGCGCCGTCTGCGCAACGCTCAGCAGGTTGAACGGCACCATCACCAGGAACTCGCGGGCCAGCTCGTTGATGGGTTCGCCCTGATCATCCTTCAGGCTGGTCAGTTGGGTGATGGATTTGGCGACGGCCTGCTGAAACTCTTCGACACTCGGCCGGGTTGGGGTACCGGAAGTCCCCGCCGTCAAACTGGCAAGACTGGTTGTGATCTTGTTGGACTGCACGCCGCTCTGACCTTCTTCGTGGTCGGTATCGAAGAAGTACTGGCCGTCATAACAGGTCTGGCTTTCACCGTTGAGCAGCAGCACCGACAGCAGTCGCGCCCAGTGCGCGTTGGTGCGGTCGGCCAGCTCGCCCAGGCGGATGCGCAACTGTCCGGTTTTGTCGCGGCGCAGCTCTGTGACCAGCACTTCGAGGGTGGCTTCAAAATGCAGGTTTTCGATTTCGAGATCAGCGCTGATAAAGCCCTTGGCGTGGCGACCACCAATCCATTCACGCAAGGTCGGCACCATGCCGATCCATGGATAGGTTTCTTTGGCCTGGTCGGAGTCGAACAGGTTGGACACGGCGTCGATCCAGTTCGACCCCACATTCTGCTCGAGCAGTTCGTAAAACATGCCGATGATGGCACGGCTGGAAAGTACTTCAGCACCCATGGGTGATTCTCCTGAAGAAGGATACGGTCAGAGAAAAGTTTGAAACCGGGTTGAGTGATGCGTCAGGCCGCTGCGGGGATGGCCTGGGCGGTGAACTTGACGATGCCGACGCCGGTGCGCACGAACCGGTGAACATGCCCGATCAGGCTGTTACCAGCGGCGGTGAGCGCAAATGTGCCGCTGTCGCTGGCATACACCGGCTTACCGATGTCGGTGATCGCCAGCGCAGTGACGGGCAGTTCAACTTTGCCCACTTCGCGAAGACGCACACGCGCTGCTGCAGCGGCGCCAATTCGATTGTCGACGCCGCGATCGGCGAAGCCCACGAACAGATCCCCTGCCGCCAGAGGTCGCGCAAGGCCGTTAGCCGCGACAATGCCGACCGCCGAACCTTCGAAAATTTGCACGCCGGCCGCGACCGACAAATCGTTGATGTCCCCGATCTCATAAGCGCGGGGGGTGTCGAGTGTAAGAGGCATAGGATTCTCCAGAGCCATGGGTGGAAAGGGGTTACCCGGTACTTACTTTTTCAGAACCTTGACCAGGCCCCGCTCGGTGGCCTTGCGGTAGCCGTGATAGGCCTCGAAGGTGCCAAACTCGGCGCGCAGCTCCTTGTCGCCGTCCCAGGTAGCCTTGGCGCGTTCCTCCAGCGGCGCCTCTGGATCCTCCTTCACAGCCTCTGGGGCTGCCGGTGGCGTCAGCACGTTGGGCACTGGCGCAGGCGCCTGGGTGCGAATGTCGGCCAGCGCACCGGCGCGTTTGGTTTTTTCGGCGCCGATGACCTGCGCCGCCGCTTCGGCACCGCTGGTTTTGCCGTCGAACTTGAGCGTGGCGATCAACTCCTCGTGCCCGGGCAGCGCGGCGGCTTCCACCGCCTGGATGCGTTCGCACTCGGCGCGGGCGCCGGCAGCTGCACCAGCGGCATGCGCGTCATGTTCCAGGCTGGCGAGCAGCTCGGCATGATTCGCGGCCAGGTATTCACGGTTAATAACGGGTTTATCTGCAGTTGGAGCGGGTGCGTTACTGTTGGTGGTAGTAGACATAGGTCTTTCTCCAGAAGAACTGCTGTTGAACTCGGCGATGAGTTGTTCAAGGGTGGATTCACGGTCGGCCATGCCCAATGCCACGGCATCGGAGCCAATCCGCATATCACCCTGGCCGAAGTCGGCCAAAACGGTTTCAACACTGACGCCACGGTAATTGGCGACGTCCTCGACAAAGATGTCAGTCAGCCGGTCGACATGGGCCTGCGCTACTGCCCGCCCTGACTCGGTACCGAAGTCAGGACGCTTTTTCGGGCTCTGGCTGCTGACAATCTCAAAACTGCCGTCGTCGTCGCTTTTGCGCACCGTCAGCACCGTGCCGATGGAGCCCACTGCGCCGGTGCGGCTCATGACGATTTCATGGGCTGCTGCAGCTATCCAGTAGCCAGCGCTGGCCGCGTTGCCGGATACATACGCAACTACCCGCTTGGGCGAGGCGCGGATCATCTGGCCGAACTCAGCGATGCCACTGGCAATACCACCGGGGGTGTCCATCACCAGGATGATGGTGTCGGTGCGCGGATCGTCGACGGCGGTGGTGAACTCCTTGGCCAGCACATCCAGCGACGTCGCACCGGACAGCGCCGTAAACAAGTTGGCGTAGCGGAACACCGGGCCGGTGACGGGCAGCAACGCCACATTGCCGCGCTGGTTCACCGCGCGGCTGTTCTGCAGGGGTTTACCCTGCCTGGCCTCCAAGGCTTCCGGGCCTTCATGCTCCCGGCGGGCGATGGCGGTGATGGTCTGCAGCATGTCCGGGGTGATGGCCCAGGGCTCGCGTGATACCAGGTCGAACGCCGTCACCCGGTGCACGGGAGGTGCATCGGTTGGGTTGTCGCTCATAGTTAGGTCCGTTCAGGTAGATCAGGATTGGCCGCAGGCTCATCCTCGGGGCGAGCCGTTGGTGACACGGATAGGCCGTCATCGCGCCTACGCTTCACTTCAAGCGCACGCTGTTCGTGGTTCTCTTCCCAGTCGCTGCCGTCGTAAAGCATGGATTCCTTGGCGAGCGTGCTGACACCAATATCGATGCGCTTTTCGGCGGCATTGATGTCTTTGAGAGGATCAACGGTGCCAGGACCATCACCCACCCACAGCGACCCGCTGTACGCATAGCGCAGCAACGGGTGGTCGAAAAACCCAGGAGCCTCAATGTCTCCCTGTGCCACGGCCTCTTCAAGCCAATGCTCGTACACGGGCTGGCAGAAATGTTGGCCCAGGAAATCACGGCAACCGCGAACGAACTGCCAAGCCTCCATCACCGCAGCACGTGCGGCGGTGTAACTGGCGGTAAAGTGCTTGATCAGCACCTCGTAAGGCAGCTCCAGGGCCATGCCGATCTGTCGAAGCATGGCGAGTACGAACGGATCGAATGCCATGTTCGGGCGACCGGGTGATGCGGTATCAATCGACGCACCGTCGTCCAGTTCGGCGACAATGCCGCCACTGAGTGAGCCGTCCCAACCGCCCTGGTCGCGCCCGGCGGGTTTATCGCCACCCACCGGGGTGTTGCCGCTGACGGCCGATGCCAGAGGGCTCAGATTGCCGCCCTGCCCCGGTTTGATGAACACGGCGAAGAACGCAGACACCACCGCCGCTTCCAGCTCGGCATCGGTGTAACGGTCCAACTGCTTGAGCTTCTCGATCACCGGCGCCAAGTACGGCACACCGCGTGGCTGGCCCACCCGACGACGCCGGTACACATGCAGCAGCACGCGACCGCCACGCTCATTGAAGAACGGACGATCATCCCAAACGCGCTCTTTGACGCCGAGTGCCCCCGGGTGACTGCGCAAAATGTGAGCCCTGATCGGAGCACCATCGGCGTCACGCTCAATGCCGGCCGTGAGGGCTTCCGTGTCGGCCTTATTGCTAGGGTTACAAACCCGGTCGGCCTCAATCAGTTGGATGCACGCCGAGTAGTGCTGACCCGGTTGTTCTTTGTGCGTGAGCAACGTAAAGACGTCACCGCTGCTCAGCACAGATCGCCAGGTCAGATCCTGCAGACCATAGAAATTCTGCTCGCGGGTGATGTCGCAGCAGGTGGTTTCCGCCCAGGACTTGAACAGCGATTCGGTTTTGCGCTGCCACTCCCTGGCTTGGTCTTCGTCCCAGCCCAAAATCGAGCGATTGACCACTGACTTAAGCGCCAGGCCGGTGCCGACCGTTTTCGTCGTCACCGTATTGATCGCACCACCACCGATGGGGTTGTTGCGTTCAAGGTCTCGGCAGCGTTCGCGAAGCGTGGGCAAGTCGGGCAGCAGATCTGCTGCCGCACTGCCTGCCGTCGGGGTCCAGGCGCTCAACGTGCGCTTGGACTTCGACGCGCCGCTGTAACCGCCCAAGGCAGTCATGGTCAACCGGGCGTGCATGCGCTTGGCGCCGCGCTCGGGGCTGAGCCAGGTGATGGCCTTATCCAGCAGCGTCGGCTCTGGCACTTTCGGCGCGCGGCTCATCGCGGCGTAATCCCACGCAGGACGATCCCCCGAGTGCGACCGCTCTCCAGGCGATCAACTTGCTGTTGCCAGTAGTCGATCGTCTTGGTGATTTCGGCAAGGTCGGCGTATTCCAGTTGCCGGGTGCCGATGCGATAGCTCTGCTTTTGGCTGACCTTCATGCTCGCATCGAGCCAGGCTTGCAGCTGGCCCTGCGCTTGTTCCAGGGTGATAGCCATGAATTAATTCCTGCGTTGGGAGAGCACGCGCATTGCACTACGGCGCCCAGAAACAACTCTCCCGCCAGAGGGCGGGAGATTGGGTGGTTCGACTGGCGGTGTTGGTTCCGGATTACCCCCGTCCGTATCGGGATCGGGATCTGTCTCGGATTGATCAGACTCGGGCGGGTCAAACAACGCCCCCTGACGGATCTGTGCATCGAGCCCTGCCCAGTCATGCTCGCGCATCAAGTGCGTTTTCAGGGAGCGGGCCGCGTGCAACGCATACGTCTCGCAGTCGGTACCTTCGTTGGGTTGGCCGGACTTTTTCTGCCAGACCTTGCGGTAGTGGTGTAGCCGGCTCGGCGCCTTCACTTCGGCAGTGATCTGCCGGAAATAATCGGGGCGCACCGTTTTGTAAAAGTGCATCCGACCGGGACCGTTCCCCGTCAACGGCAGCCGCCCCTCAATCCACAGGTCCTTGGCCCGAGACGTACCAACCATATAGGGGCGTAGGCCGTATTTTGAGGCCTTTTGCTCTTTGTCCGTATCTACACCTTGCCGAGGCGCACTGAAGATCTCCATTCGTTCATCAGCACGGGTATTACCACGCTCACTCGCCCCCTTGATCGCCATCACTCGCCTGCGCTGATGCTTACGGCAAAACGCATACGCAGCATCTTGGGTAATAGTGCCGTCCGAAGTATCAAGCGACACTGCCATCACTCTCAGCTTGGCGCCGCAGGCGTGTGGGATCGGCGCAAACAGCAACTTTTCCAGATCCAGCCAGACGCCCTGGTCAGGTAGCACCACCTCGCCGTAGATCTCCCCCCAGTAGATCAGCCAGGATTCCTCGCCTCGGCCCCAGGCCCGCATCACCACCGCCAGACGATCGTGCTGCACGTCGACCCCCGCGGTGATCACCAGCCCCCCCATGGGCACAAACATTTCCGGGTAGTCCTCCGCTCGCTCAGCCAGTTTATCGGCCTCAGGCAGGTCGGATTTGTACTCGTAGGCACGGCCCTGTTTCTGGTTGACGAACTTGATCAACACCGATAGGTCGCCCAGCGATGCGCGGTGTTCTGCATTGAGTTTCTCGCGAACAATTTCGGCCAGGTGGGTACCGGGTAAACATGCGTAGAGTTCGTTGAGTTCAATGAATCCAGCGCGCCCGAAAAAAGGTTTGGTCGGTACCCAACCGCAGTAAGGATCGCCCGCGTCAATCGCATTGAACACCGTGTTGCGGATGTTTTCTTTTCGCTGGTAATCGTCCCAAATATCGCCACAGTGCGGGCAGGCGTAGCCAGCCGTTTCCGGATCCGCACGCCCGTAAATCTCGTGGGGCTGTACCTCCTCTGGAATATCGAGCCACCGAATGTGGGCAAAGTCCAATACGTGAGCCTGGCCGCAGGCATGGCAGATAATCGGCAGTACCCGGCAGTCAGTAAGCGCCAATCGAGCCTCGGTCTTGCTCGCGCCCTTGATAGCAGGCGTCCCACCAACCAACATTTTTGAACCGGGATAACGCTTACCGCGCTCCTCCAGCAGGGCGACCGCATCCCCCTGCCCCTTAACGTCATCGCTGGTGTCGTCCGGTTCTTCCACCACCGACAAGCCAACCGATGACGTGGATTTGACGTTACCGGGAGAGTTCGATGCCACCAATTTAAGAAACCCGCCGGGGAAGTTCTTGTGGTCCCAGCGATTGCCCGCAGTGCGGCTGGTATTGACCGGCATCAACTTCGCCACTTTTTTGTTGACGTTGACACCGAAGAAGATCTTTTCGTCATGAAAGTTTTTGCCATCTTTTTCCCTGGGAAACAGGATCAAGATCGGGCGCGGCAGGTGCTGGATCACTTTGAAAAGAAAACCGATCAGGAACCATGTCCAGCCGATCTGTGCGGCCTTCATCAGGTCCACTTCACGGACCTTGGGATCGTCCAGAGCAGCGGCAACGCCAAGGAAGTAAGGTGTGTATTGGAAATCATAGAGGCCGCGCAACACAGCACCCTCAGCAGGTAAGTGAAATTCGGTACTCAGATACTGCGCCGTCGGGATGTCACGCGGCGGGCTGAACTTCGTCGCTGCTGCCAACAAGCTGCGCGCCAAGGTTTTGCGCATAGCCTGCAATTCGCTCGAGTGTAGGTCCGACAATTTTGTTTACCCCTGCTCGATCTACCGTGACTTTCAGCACGTTGTCGATGTCCTGTATGAGTCGCTCAATACAGCCCAGATATTCAAGGTTGGCGTAGCTGGTCCAGTCGGATAGGACCTGCTCAGCGTCATCTGCCGGGATCAATACGCGCAACTTTTCGTGATACACCAACCGCCCGTTTGCCGCCTTCTGCTCAAGGTCATCAATGCGAGCTTTGTTAAGCCGTTCAAGTTGGCTGCCCCCGCGCCCAGCGGCTTTTTCGCGCAAATCGCGGATATAGGCGGTACGAATATCGGCAAGGCTTACGGCCTGCCAGTCCAGGTTCAACCGCTTGAGTACATCGCGCGCAGCACGCTCACTCATATCCAGGTGCTCGGCGATTTCAAGTTGGGTTGGCATGGTCTGGTCCTGTTACAGAAGGGGAAGCGGAACCCCCTATGTCGGGTTGAATCTGCAAAAAAGTCGGGGTTCGAATTACCCCGATGGCCCCGCTGCCTGGAAGGACCCATTGATTTAGGGTCGCAGGCCGACCTGCCAAGCCAAAACCCCGACAAATCATTGAAAATTCGAAAGTTTTTTAGAAAAAATGCACGAGACCGACAAGAGGTCAACCTCGCTCCATCTCCCGTGCCAGGGCGCGCCGGAACAGCGGCTCGAACTCGGCCTCGGCGACGCGATTGGCTACCCCGTAGAAGTCAAAGCGCCGCCGATACGTCGGGCGCTTGACGAAGATCAGGATGGGCCGTGCCCCGTTGCCGATCCGCTGCCAGATACCCAAAGGGCCGGTGCCGTTGCCAGGTCGACCTACGAAATAGTCCGGTGCGTTGCGGTTACGGCGCCGGCTGCGCTGAGTGCGGTTGGCCATGAAGCCCGACACCCGCTCAGCTGCTCCGAGTGCGGACAAGATCTGCACGATCTGGCCGCGACTGATATTGCCGTTGCCATCCATCCTGGCGCGCCGACCAGGGACGGCGTACATGTCAGCTGGCATCAAGCCGTAGTGGATCAGCGCTTTCTCAAATCGCTTATGTGGCCGGTTGCCACCGTCAATGTGCACCGGCAAGTACTTGGACGCGGGCACGCCTGAGCTGGCTTCGTCCTTGACCCACACCCGGGCAAACAGGCGGCTGGTCGTGGCACTGCGCTTGAAAACCGAATTGAGCGTCCACCGTGTGGGCCTATCGAACACTCGCTCAAGCTCGGCCTTCTCAGCTGCCTGGACGCGTTCGGCGGTGAAGGTTAGCGCTTTGGCAGCGGCTATCGGCACCTTCGACTTGCTGAGCCCACGCATCTCCCTAACGATCTTGTCGATGTTGTCACGCAACTCAAGTCGCATCATGGTCATTGCCCCTGGATGCTTATGGTCCAGCTTCACCGTTGGCTTGCGCTTCACGCAGACCAAGGCGCTTGGCCGCCCAGCGCTCGTACAGCCCGATCGCTACGTCTGCCCCTGCCATCGCCGTGAGGCATCCCAGCGCACCGGACGTCCAGATCGACATGCCTGCCGCATACAGCAGCATGATCGCCGATACCCCGCACACCACGCAGGCGCCGGACCGAAGGGCCAATCGTCGGATCAATGCCCAACCACGCGTCCCTTCCTTGTCCGCTCGCCACATCTCGCCCGACACACCGCCCACCAGGGCCAGGACGATCACTAACCAGATCGGCATTTCTGCCAGCGCTTGCTGTTCGTTCGTCATTGCCTTGCCCCTTAAACGAAAAAGCCCTGCGCTGGGCAGGGCTTGAGTGAGAAGTTAGTCCGATTAGGTTTGAGGGACGGGTACCTCGTCAACGCTAATGCAGTGCTCAATATCCGTGATTTTCTGGAGAGCTTGCTCAGCAGTTGAATACGCGCCAAACATTCGCCCTTGATAAAAAACAACCCATGCAAATTGGATGTCCGCTTCACCAGAATGCCCAACCACCAACGTCTTGAATCTTTCAGCCAAGTCGTCGACATGCATCTGTGCCATGCCACGCAAAACCATGACGCTCTCCCTGAGTGTAGTCAGAGGCCCTATTTTTCAGCCTTCGACAATGTGAGCGCAAAAAAAAACCGACTCAATGGTCGGGTTAAGACCACTCCTCAGTCCAGCCCCCAAATGAGAGGGATGGAGGGCGGACTGAAGAATGGCGGCGCAATCATATCAGAGCTTGATGAGAATTCATCATCGCGTTGACGTGCAAACAAAAAGCTCTGCACTAGGCAGGGCTCAAAGCATTGTCATGCTAATGGATGGGACGCTCATTGCTGTGCAAACTCAACCTTTTGCTTCTGTCGAGATAGTTGTATCCAGCATTGGTAACACGCTGAATACGCACATTCGGCGCTTCCCCATCAGCGTTAACACAGCCCATGTCGACGAGCAGCTCAATGTGGCCATCCACAATAACGGCAGACCACTGGCCTAGCTGCTCAGGGGAGAAGCGACCACGAATGTCCTTCGCTGATGCATCAATCCTCCACTCCTCTGAGTCCTGAATGCACACCTCTAGGATTTTCACCAACAGCCTCTGATCTCGTTCCATCTCTTAGCTCCAAAGGACAATTTATCTGTACGGAGTCGTACGCCTGAGGAGAAATGAAAAAACCCGGCGCGAGGGCCGGGTTTTTGGTGAGGTCGCTGGTTGCGCACCTCTTTGAACATGACTGATTTATACCCCTCCAGTCCGGTGGCAGCAAGAGCTCAGCGCTGCCACCCTGCAATCAACGGCAATCAACGGCAATACACCAGCAATCAACGGACATATAACGTTACTGGCTCTAGCGCCGCAGGCATGGACCCTCTTGTCCCACTGATTTCAAAAGAGGCGCGACGTCTGAAGCACCGATGAATCAAAGCGGCGCCCCTCCGTCCTACTATTTATTACTTTTTCCATGTAAAGGGAGAATTAATAAACGCTGCGCGTACGCGCGCGCGTATGTGGGTGTGTGCGTCACATGCGGGAAAGATGCAAAAAAGGTGGGACGGTGGGCCATCATCAATTAACACGCGGCGCGCAGATGACCCACCCGCCAAAACACTAGCCGGTCGTACAGGGACGCGCCGCGCCATCAAGCTACGCGCTCCAGCAGCATGCCTGCGATCTCCAGATGTGCCGAATGCAAGCGCGCATAGAACTGCGTTCGACCACACCCACAGTGCGCCCATTTTTGGCGTTCTACGCTTTCACGGTTCAGGTAATGCTCTTGCACCACTTGGGCCAGATGCCAGGACAGACGCTTGTTTACGATCACCTCAATGTCTGCACTCCATGGCAGCAGCATCTTCGAACCGCCACGTGTGCCTCGAATCAATTCCCCCCGGCAATCGATCAATTGACCCAACATACTGCTGGCAGACCCGTCAGGGCCACCGCCACCGTGCATGTCGAGCGCCCACAATTTCAACATCTCATCCATTTCCGGGATCAAAATGCGGTCTCCTGCCTGGGCACCGCCGACCCTCGCTTCCACTCCGGCGGTTTCACATACTCATAGCTGCGCACACCACGCACACAGTTACCCTTGCGCCGGCGGGGCCAATTCATCCGATGCATAATCTTGCCGATGCGCATTTGTTCGGGTCTACCCCAGTGGCTTGGGTCGATGTTAAGCGCATGCTCAAGCAAGTGCGCGCCTGTCACCGTATCGCCAATATGCTTGTCGGCCAGGTAGCCGACCACCAGGTCTTCCCACATATCAGCCTGATAACGCTGATCCTGCTCAGCCGCAAACACATCAGCCTCATCGCGCTCCACCCACCATATGTCACCTGCGCGAAAACAGGCTAACGCTTCGGCCCAGAGTTGATCACGGTCGGCTCTCAGGCCCTCAAGATCAACTTTTGTACACATCACCGGCCAGTAACGGCGGTTGCCCGTGTCGTCCTTCAGGTACTCATCCTGGTTGGTCGTGCCGATAAAAACGCTCTGCCGGGGCACATCCAGCATTCGCCGGCCATAGCTCTCGCGGTAGGTGTCGATGGGCGATGAGACGAACTGCTTGGCCTTGGTCGACTCTGCCTTGTTCAGTGAGTCCAGCTCGGCCATCTCAACAATCCACTTGCCTCGGATCGCCTGATAGGCGTCTTTGCTGCTCAGGTCAAACGATGTATCCATGAACCACTCGCCGCCTAATACCCGCGCAGCCGTGGATTTCCCCTCGCCCTGCAAGCCTTCCAAAATCAACATTGAGTCAGCCTTGCAGCCAGGTCGACAAACGCGGGCCACCGCAGAAATCATCCAGCGCTTGCCCACCTTGCGGGTGTACGAACTATCCATAACACCCAACCGATCCTGCAACCAACGCTCAAGGCGTCGCACGCCATCCCACTCAAGGCTGTCTAGATACTCTCGCACCGGGTGGTATGAGTTGTCATTCGCCACCGCACTGACAGCCTCAACAACGTGGGCAGTTTTCACCCGTAGCCCGTAAACATCAGCAAGCCACAGCGCCACCCTGATGTCGTCAAGATCGGTCCAGTCCCCCTTACCACCGCCATACGGAGGTGTACGCAGCTTGCGCGTCTTCGAACTGAACGAATCCCAGGCGATTACGCCGGCCCAGCGTTTATCGTTACCCAGAATCAATGCCACGTTGAATGGGTGTACGATCAATCCTCCTTTTTCAGAATACTGCAGCTTCTCACGCCACCCCTCATCGGTAGAGGGTCGAACCACCGCCAACACCTGGCGGCGCACCGTGTCCATGCCCTCAGCACAGTGCAAATCGTTAAAATCCGTCCAGCCGTCTTCCCGGTCGTTGTCGAATACCGGCATAACCACCTGCCCACCGACCACAACCGACGCATTGCCAGCCTTGATTACCCCCGCGTTATACGGGTGCCCATTCACTACAGTCTTCCAATCATCATCAGCGCAAAACACCAACTGCCGGCCGGGATACTTTGTGCGCATGGCTTGTGCCACCGGCAGCAAGTTGCCGGCATCAAAGCAAATGCACACCGTCAGTGAGGTCGCCATGTGCAGGCTGGCGCCTGTCGCGTATCCCTCTGCGATCAAAATCACGTCGCCCGGCTCTGGCTCGGGGCCGATCAGATGAAACGCGCCTTCTTTAGCCAAACCGTACGGCCAGTAGGTTTTGTTCCTGCCCGTAGCAGCCTGCTTTTCCGGGTACAGCACTTGTAGCCCGACAATATCGCCCTTCACATTGCGCATCGGCACGAAAGCCGTACCGCTCTTTGCCTTGTAACGCAGACCGATGCCGACTACCCGCTTGGCATCCAAGTAACGCGAACCGCCCTTTTCAGATAGGTGCTTCCACATACCAGCAGCGCGCCGGGCGGCAGTGCGGTGCTTTCGGTCCTCAGCCAGGGCGGCCTTGCGCTGGCCTTCCTCGGCCCTGGCGCGCATCACCGCTCGATCTTCAGCGCTCAGCCGCCCGCCCTTTGGCTTGATCTTCTGCCAACTGCCTTTTTCACCCTGACGCCAGTCGCCAAAAGCGCCGCAATACAGTGTTTTGCCGTCACCAGTCAGATGCTCATAGATCACATACCAACCCGTTTTCTCCGGGGCCTTATCACCGTCGCACTCGCAACGCGTTCGCTTACCAATCACCAGTGGGGTTTCTGGTTTAAGCCCGTAGTGCTGCAACTGGGCCAACACATCATCGAGTAGTTCGTGATTGGTCATGCTCGCACCCCACGCCGGTCTGCCAGCTCCTGGCAGTCAGTGCAGCGCGTACAGCCGCGATCAAGCATTGCCAATCGCCGAGCCTCTAGGATGACATCCCCGCAGTCCACGCACTCGAGCGTACATTGGCTTGGATTGGCACTAGGACGCGCGGCCATCGCCACAGCAAGATTAAGAGCAATGACGTTATCAGCAACATCTGCGTTGTCAGACATAGGTCAGATCCTCCGCATGCATCTTGCGGAGCACTGCGCGCAACTTAAACACCGCCTGCACCATCCGCTCGGCCAGCAGTTCAAACTCAGCTAGTTCGTCATCGTCCAATTTGTCATCGGACAATGAGGTCGATACATGCGTGGCTAACTCCCCCTCACGAGAAAGCAACTCGCCAATGCCTGCCATTAGCGACTGCGCCGTGTCGGTGTCGCTCAACTCGGAAACGTCGATTCCCACCCAACCGATGGGATGCAGCAACGCGTCTACGATGCGCGGATCGCGCGTGGCATCCAGCACCAATTCAAGATCGCCAATGTTAGGCGTGTGACTGGTGTTGGTCAGGCTCAGCTTATGATTGAGGGTGGTGGCGTTGCCGCCGTCGATAGCGGCAATGGCAGTGGCTCCGCCCGGATAATCACGTGCGGCGTGAAGCAAAGCTTGCGGTAGAGTCAACAGCGAACGCCGTGCGCGCTCAATGGAATTGAACTGTTTACGGTTCATGGCAAAACTCCAAAAACTCTGCCAGTGACCGCTGCATGCCTGTTTGGTACAGTTGTGCTGTGGTCACTCACAGGTGGTCGCATGCAGCCGGTTGCTCTGTGGTAGAAAACCCGGCTGCACCCCGATGGCAAGGCACACGCTCCGCATGTGCCCTTCCGTTGCAGCTTGCAGACCGTGGTGGGTTAGCAGGCAACCCAGGGCATCCGTGCCTTGGGGGGCGGTGGAACGGCGCGTTGTATTGGTTTGCTCCGCGCCGCTCTGCCTTTTACTTCGTCAAGCGGCCTGCTGGCTTGACGCTTTATCTGTCGCCCTGAGCTTTCCATCTGTAAGCACTTGAACCTGGTACTGGCGTGACTGCGGCGGCTCAGAGCCCCATTGCGATACTGCAGCGGGGGAGACTTTCAGAGCCGCAGCCACTTTAGATTTCCCTCCGAAGAAGGCGATTACTTCTGTCGTGAGCATGGTGCTCTCCTGTTTGCCTACCCAATACAGTAAGTACACTTAACTTATTTGGCAAGCAAATGAAGGACTCCAAACAAAGTAAGCCTTAAGCTAGCTTAATGAATACTCCAGCAGAAAGAATCGCATACGCCATTTCCAAGTGCGGAAAGAAAGCCAGCGTCTTGGCCATAGAGTCCAACCTGAGTGCTGCCAGAATTAGCCAGTTAGCCCAGGGAGACGGGAGCCTCAAGGCTGAAAATCTTTTCCTATTCGCACGCGCTACCGGGTTCTCAGCACAGTGGCTTGCCGAAGGCATAGGGGACAAATATGACGCCGGCGCCCTCGAGGAGGGCCATGTGCTGATTCCCCAATTCACCGCCAAGGCGGGTGCAGGCCCGGGTCACACAAACCACCACATAGAAGACCTCGGCGGCCTAATGTTTAGGAGAGACTGGCTTACCCGAATGGGCTTGAAGGAAAAGAACCTCAAGGTCATCTACAGCACAGGAATGAGCATGTTCCCGACCATTGCTGATGATGATGTGCTGCTGATTGACGAAGGCCAGCGGGAGCCATTGAACGGCAGAATCTATGCAATTCAGCGCCCAGACGGAGACATCAGCATCAAGCGCTTAGTCCACACGCTCACCAACGGTTGGATAATTCGAAGCGACAACGAGGACAAACGCGCCTATCCGGATGAGAGCGCGACCGATACAAGCATTGGTCATCTACTCATCATCGGACGGGCCGTATGGCACGCTGGAGCCCTCTAGCTGTAGATCTCTTAACAAAATAACTTAAGCATCCTTGACTTAAAAAGTTAAGAGAACTTTAATTGCCTCACTCTCCCACCACAGAGCGAGGCAATCCCCATGCAAACCGCAACCTTGCACGTACTCCCAACGTGCCCACCCAGCCGTATTTTCGAGGTGCGCCGCCTAGCCGTAATCCACGGTTGCACCTTCGCACCCACCAAACGCAAAGCTGCCACCAGCCACATGCCAGCGCCCTTCAATCCAGATGATGGAGGGCGCGCAGCATGAGCAGACTGTCTCTCAATGCCGGTGCGTATATTCGCCTGCAGGCCCAGGTAACCCTTAGCGGCACCTTCAATCACACCCTTCACTCGCGTGATGGCGGCCAAACCGTAACGGCTAAGGTCGAGATCTATCAGTGCACCGCCGGCATCACAGTATTGGTGCAGATCTGCGGGACGCTCAATTCCGTCACCCTCGATAAGCACCGCAAAAACAACGCCACGCGTGTCGCTAGCTTCATTGAAGGTATCGCGAACGGCCTCAGCCCTACCGGCGTGCCCGATGTAGATGAGCATGAGGCTGTCGGTGATATAGAGGCCATCCTACGTCTGGCAATTCGACGTGGGCGCGGCATTTACCATCTGATCGCTGACGAACTGGATCCCTCTGTACAGATCCAGCGCAACCCACGTGGCGGCTACATCGCCAAGCTTGAACTCGACGCCGCCGGATGCGTGCTCACCCTGCCCGCCGACAACCAGCGCGCCTACGCAATCTTGGCTGAAAACCTCAACCAATTCCTGCAGGGCTACCGCAATAGCCTCGCAGCCGCCGCGTGAGGTGTCGTCATGAGCCTATCCCTCAAACGCGTAGCGGAACGCCTAGGTTTGGGTCACCGCGAACTGATGAAACGCATGCGCGACAAAGGCTTGCTGGATCAACACAACCTGCCAACCAACCCTGCCTTGACCAAAGACTTTTTGGTCACCCGTGAGAGTCGCTGGTTTCACGAGAAGCATGGCATGCAATACAAGCGCACCACGCGCGTGACCGACATTGGTATTTCCTGGCTGGCCAGGCAGATCGGCATTGAGCGCCCAGCCCCACCCGCCGTGCCTGACCCGCGAGAAGTCGCGTAATGAGACAGCCTGAAGCATGGCCGCGCCAGTACGCCCGCCAGATCACGGCGATGCGGACCCGAGAGGAACGCATTGCCGCGCTGGCAGAAGTACCGGAGCACCTACGCGATCTGGTACGCACGCACGTTGAGATCGCCTGGAACCACCCCCGAGGGAACCCACATGGACCGCAAGCTGATTGACACCCTACTGATCGAGCTGCTGAACCTGCCCGAAGAACGTCGTACGCCAGAAAAAATTCTGGCCAACCTCACAATGGCCGCCACAGCCGCCGGCGCTTCCCTCACCATCACCGGCGCACCGCTGCAAATGGAGCACCTACAACTAGCTGCAGCTCTCGACCAGCTCGTCATCGATCTCGGCCCCAACTACCGGGCGCGCGCCATGCTGCGCCTTGGCTACGGTATTGAGGGAGTTGAGCTAGGTGCCGTGCTGGAACCGCTAGACAGCACCTCTCCACTGCCGCGTTTCGTGGCGTTCGGCAACACAGCACGCACAGCCCTGGCAGCTATCAACCGCGATATTCGAGCCAGTAACCAACCCCATGCCAAAGCAGCGCCGCAACGTAAGCCCGGAAAGCTGACGCTCGGCACGCTCAAGGCCCAAGTAGATAAGGCGAACGCAGCATGACGGCCTCCTTACAGCGCGAACTGCGCCTGCCGATAGCGCCCAGAAGTCAAACCGTTGACCTGCTGTACCGAACCCTCGGGGATCTGCTCGTCCCCGTCGAACAGGTACGTGAACGTTACTTCAGCAATCTAAACCAAGACAACTTCACTCGCGCACTGACAAGTGGCCGTGTAGCGCTGCCCATCACCACTCTGGATACCAGCGCAAAGCGCCCCCGTTTTATCGATATCCGCCATCTGGCGATCTTCATTGATACGCAGGCCGATGCCGCAGATGAGGTGCTCAACCCCAGCCAGACGAGAGATGACATTTTAACCGACACACTTCGATAACAGCTGAACCACCGCAACCGCTGCACCACCAGCCATGCGGAACACAACACTAGGAGCAAACCAGATGACGGCATTAGAAACTCTCGCCTTGATCAGCTTCGTAATTGCACTCGCCATCCTGTATTGGGTCGGGTACCGAGGCGGCTTAAAGGACGGCTGGAGCGAAGGCTACGACGACGGCCACGCTAAGGGCTACATCCAGGGCATTGAGGAGGGCGAGTCGTCGTCCGCAACTGCTCTCGAAAACGCCACACGGCGATGTGAGCGCCTGGAACTGATTTTGATCAGGGAACCCCAGGACCGTCAGATCCTTCTGGCCATCGCGGGGAAACTCAAACTGGCCGCCGATTTCTTCCACGCCATCAAATCGGAAGGCCACGCGACTCAAGCACTCATGTTGCGCGACCACGCTTTGAGCATGGCCGACGAGTTGAATGCCTTCCGCCAGGAGGATGTGACATGAGCCGCGCCATCCCGATGCTGCGGCTGACGCCTCAAGCCGCTGGAACGCTACAACAGCAATACACAAAGGCGATCAAGGAACTGCACGACATAACTCGCCGCAACCGAGAGTTCGACCGTCAGTTGAGAGCGCTCATCGGCTACAACAGGCTGCGCGATCTGCACAAAGCAACAGACGACGCCCTGCTGCTGGCCGACCTCGTGAAGGAGGCAGCATGAACTGGATCCTCACCCACACCGGCAAGCGTTTTGACCTGTTCGAACCTGACGCCGACATGATCGATCCACGGGATATTTCCCACTCACTGGCACACCTCTGCCGCTTCAACGGGCACACCCGCGAGTTCTACAGCGTGGCCCAACACAGCTGCATCGTCGCTGAGCTGGTGCCAGAAGAATACAAGCTCGCTGCCCTGCTCCACGACGCGACCGAAGCCTACCTGGGCGACATGACGCGCCCACTCAAGCAGTGGATGCCCTACTACCGTGGCTTCGAGGACGTGATCTGGATGCGCGTTTGTGAGCGCTTCGATCTGGACTTGGATCTTCCTGCCTGCGTGTACATAGCCGACCTGATGGCACTAGCGACCGAGCGCCGCGACCTCATGCCAACCGATGCGGCTATATGGGATTGCTTGGTCGGCATCGAACCCATGGTTGAAATCATCCGCCCATGGCCTGCCGCAGAAGCCCGACTCACCTACCACCAGCGACTGATGGACCAACTTGCTATTGAACACCGGAGGAAAGCGGCATGAAGAACCACAAGGACAACACCAACGCCCTGCCCGCTTTGCTCCGCACTGCAGGTAGCGTCGACACGCTAGAAACAAACAGTCTCTGCTGCGCAGCAGCAGGCATTATTGCTCCTTCTAGCGCCACTGCCGAGGCACTTATACCGCACGATAAGCTGCGCGGGGCAGCGCTCAGTGATGCAACGCTAACCGCTCCAGAGCGCCCGCTCGCGCAGCCTGCCGAAGGGGGTAAAGTAGTTTTTGCATCAAGCATCTGTGTCGCCAACAAGCCCGTGCCGCTCACAAAAATCGTCAAGAAATCCGTGAACCACGCTCAGCACATGAGCCACTGGAACCGTACCCACACCATTGGAAATCATGAGTACCGCGGCATCAGCGCTGAGGGTATCACCTGCTCGCATGATTCCAACCTCTGCGGCCATAGTGGTAAACCAAACAGAGGCCGGCTTGATGGTGTCATCTGGATATCGATCCGCTGCGTAGTGCTTGAAGGAGTTCGCTATTTCACGACAGGTACTGAGGCTGGGGCAAAGCTCTCTCAGATGCATCTGAAAATTCGTTTTGGTCGGTTGACTTCCCCTCTGCCCCTTGCCCCAGATTTCACGCTGGGACTCGGATCCACAGTGCCAAATCCACTCGCAAATATGGAAAGCCGTGAGAGCACCGTTGATTGCAAAGTAGCTCGAAGTAGCGAGTCTATCCGTAGCCTTGGAAATGTGACTGCGCTGCAGCTGGCCTACCTCCCAGTCCAACTTCAACAACATGTCGTTGATACTTTTCACCTGAAACGTATGCACCGATCTGCCTCCTCTTATCCCCGTTTTAAGCATTGCGCCCCTGCTCACCGACGCGGGGCTCGGCTTAACCAATGCCCACCGTCAATCCATTCAAAGTCGTACGACCGCAGCTTGTGGAGGCGAAAAATATGAGTCTCCCAAACTGGGTAATGATCAGCCGCGCCGCGGAACTCACCGGCTATAGCGAAGACGCTATCCGCCACAAAGTGAAGAACGGCACCTGGGCCCAAGGTCGTGTCTGGCGCAAGACTCCGGACGGCCGCATTGCAATCAACATGACGGAGTATGACAAGTGGGCCGAGAGCGCACCTCAGGAAGCGGCCTAGAAACCGAACTGGCAAAGCACAAAGGGATTGAGATACACGGCGGCTACCTGCGCGTCGTGTTTATGTGGCGACGTATACGCTGCCGCGAATCCCTCGGCCTTCCGGTAACCAAAGCCAATATTAAACATGCAGCTCTACTAAGGGCAGCCATTATCCATGAAATTAAAACTGGGCACTTCGACTACAACCGTCACTTCCCCAACTCGAAGAACGCGACCAATTACAGCAACGTAAAGGACGAACGCCTGGCCTCGTTAATGGACCGTTACAAACCACTCAAGGCCGTCGACATCACCCCGATGACCGAAGAGAAATATGGCTATGCGCTGGATATTTGCATCGCGCTATTAGGTCCTGAACGATTGGCACGCATTCTTTTGCCCGAAGATATCCAGTTACTCAGGACACAATTGATCGCCACCCGTGCTCCGTCAACCGCGAACCACTACCTAGCCACGTTCGCCGGCTTCCTGGCCTGGTGTGAAAAGAACAGCTACTGCCGCAAAGGCCTGTCAGCCGCATGCATACGATTTGCGATGACAGGACGTGAACCAGATCCGCTAACAAAAAGCGAGTTCGAACAACTGATCAGCAAAGGATGCCTTCATCCACAAGATTCAGCGGCGATCACCCTCGCGGTCTACACGGGCCTTCGCCCGGGAGAGATGTGTGCACTAGCTGTCGAAGACATCGACCTAGTTGCAGGGCAGATAAATATCATCCGAGCAATAACCGCAGATGGCACATTCAAAGTCCCGAAGACTGGAAAACCTCGGACTGTGCTTCTGATGCCACCAGCCGTCGAAGCCTGCAAAGTTTTGATAGGACTGGTTGCAGGCTATGCGCCTCGCGAGATCGTGGTGTACCTGAACCGTCACGAGAAACGCATAGAAACAGTTACCCCGTTGCTATCCCCGATGACACAAGCCCGCAAGAAAATTATCAATCCATGGTTCATTCCCACATCGTGGAACACAAAGTGGGCAGCAATTCAAAAGCGCTCGGGTATCCGCCAGCGCCGGCCATACCAGACCCGGCATACCTATGCCTGCTGGTGCCTGACCGCTCGAGGCAACCTTGCATTTATTTCAAAACAAATGGGACACAAGGACTTTACGATGCTCGTTGAGGTCTACGCTAAATGGATGGACGACGAATCCTCAGGAGAACTGAAACGAATTTGGAGAAATTTGCAGAGCTAAAGAATTCACATAAGCCTTGAAATGAAGCACATCACGAAAAAACCTTGAAAAAAGCGCGAAAAAAAGGGCTGCATCCTGCTCACCCCCTAGGCCGAAGGGCGCCTCTCGAAGAGAGGCGCCCTTCGGCCTAGGGGGTGAGCATGTGGAGCGCTCGAAAGATCACATGCATTATAAAAACACATGTCAAGGGTAAGCGTCAATTTTTTAACATTTTGAAAAGGCTAAAATCTTAAGACATTGAAAGCAGGGGCTTTTGCCCACATCATGAAACGGCACAAAATTAGCCTTTACTCGTTAGGCATTTCACCTCAAGATAAGCCCCAGCAGGACTGATATCGCAAGGCCAGCCCCAGCCATAGGGCCGTCGGGTCAGACGAAAAAGCTTTGCATTAGCCTGCTGATAAACTATATTTAGGTCGCCTCGTGAAATCAGCACAACGTGGCACAACCCGAAGCATCGTGCTCTCTTATGGAGGTTATACATGAAAGATTTCGTAGCCAATGTCTATATGGACGAGCGTCCGGACATCTGAGTTATATCCATCTGTAAAAGAGCAGGCATTGTGCCTGCTTTTTTTTTCTTAAAAATTAGCAAGTGGTGAAAAAACAATGGAAAGCTCGAACTCCACTGCGATCCTAGATCCAATCCTGCATTCCTTTTTGAACATTTATCCTAGCTTGCTTAACCTCATATTCGTAATGGTTTTAATACTTTTTGGTGCTTATCTCGGTGGCTACGCAAAGTGGTCTCGCGCAGCGGGAGAAGATGAAAGTATACCTCTGAAAACTATTTTATTTGGCGCTGCAGCCTCTTTCATTTGCGTGCCATTTTTTTCATCAGTTATTCATATTGATTACCAATCAATAATACTTCCGATCGAAGCTGGCAAAACTGCGACATTTGTACAACAAGCCCTTCTACTTGTATCCGTGTCAGGCATCGCATCTTATCTTGGCTATGCGCTTCTCGACGGAATAGCAGACAAGGTTTTACAGCAAGAGATCGAGAAAGAGTCGAAAGAGAGAAAAAAGCAGGACGAAAATATTCTTATGCAAAACAACAAGTTACGAGCAGAAGTATTATATCTTAAAGCCGTAACAAACACCGAATCATTTGAAAAAACCAGCTCCAAGAATCTCTTGGAAGAGGCGCTAAGATGCATCAATGAGGCTCTCGCAATTTACAGCGACGACAAAGCATCTGTAGAGTATGACAAATCAAGAGTATATAAAGGCTACATTCTCAAGAGACTAGGAAGAATTCAAGAGGCCCTCGAGATTGTAAACGAGCAAATCCAGGCCGGTCGTACTACGCCAATTACTCTATTCAACAAAGCTTGCTACATGTACATGTTGCAACAAGATGCCCAAGAGAGCCTTGACCAGATTAAAGCCTTAATCCGCCAAGCCATCACACTTGAAACAACCGATCACACGCTAAAGCAAAAACAGTTGTGGATAAAAAACAAGATAAAAGATGACAAAGAGCCCGACCTGAAAGGCCTCTTTAGCGAAGCCGAACGCGCAGAGATCGGCGAGCTAGAATGTGGCAAGCCCGCCTAGCTTGACACGCCAGCGCCAGGAGCCACCGTATCCGCAAACTCATCCGTGGTAATCTGGCGCCCCTATCCAGGGCAAGGAGTCTTGGGGTCAGATCAAGCTGCTATCAGTCTAGTTGCTAACGAAAAGCCCCATTTTCGCCCCAACTTTTATTATAGATTTCGCTAACCCACTGATGAATAAAGCAATTTCAGATCTATCCTCACACACCCCGATGATGCAGCAGTACTGGCGCCTGAAAAACCAGCACCCTGATCAGTTGATGTTCTATCGCATGGGCGACTTCTACGAGATCTTCTATGAAGACGCGAAGAAGGCCGCCAAGTTGCTGGACATCACCTTGACCGCGCGCGGGCAGTCGGCGGGGCAGTCGATTCCGATGTGCGGGATTCCTTACCACTCGCTGGAGGGTTACCTGGTCAAGCTGGTGAAGCTGGGCGAATCGGTGGTGATCTGCGAGCAGATCGGCGATCCGGCCACCAGCAAGGGCCCGGTGGAACGCCAGGTGGTGCGCATTATTACGCCGGGGACGGTGAGTGATGAGGCGCTGCTGGATGAGCGTCGCGATAACCTGATCGCTGCGGTGCTGGGCGATGAGCGCTTGTTCGGGCTTTCGGTACTGGACATCACCAGCGGCAATTTCAGCGTGCTGGAGATCAAGGGCTGGGAAAACCTGCTGGCGGAGCTGGAGCGCATCAACCCGGTGGAGTTGTTGATCCCGGATGATTGGCCGAAGGATCTGCCTGCGGAAAAACGCCGTGGGACCAAGCGTCGCGCGCCATGGGATTTCGAGCGTGACTCGGCACTGAAAAGTCTATGCCAGCAGTTCTCGGTGCAGGACCTTAAAGGCTTCGGTTGCGAAACCCTGACCCTGGCCATCGGCGCTGCGGGTTGCCTGCTCAGCTATGCCAAGGAAACCCAACGCACCGCCCTGCCGCATTTGCGCAGCCTGCGCCATGAGCGCCTGGACGACGCCGTGGTGCTCGATGGCGCGAGCCGTCGCAACCTGGAACTGGACACCAACCTGTCCGGCGGGCGTGACAACACCCTGCAATCGGTGGTCGACCGCTGCCAAACCGCCATGGGCAGCCGTCTGTTGACCCGCTGGTTGAACCGTCCGTTGCGGGATTTGACGGTGCTGCAGGCGCGCCAGACGTCGATTACCTGCCTGCTGGACGGCTATCGCTTTGAAAAGCTGCAGCCGCAGCTGAAGGAAATCGGCGACATCGAGCGCATCCTGGCGCGGATCGGCCTGCGCAATGCGCGACCCCGTGACCTGGCGCGTCTGCGCGATGCCCTCAGCGCCCTGCCGCAACTGCAAGTGGCAATGACCGAACTGGATACGCCGCACCTGCAACAGCTCGCCGTAACGGCCGGTACCTACCCGGAACTGGCAGCGCTGTTGGAAAAGGCCATTATCGACAACCCGCCGGCGATCATCCGTGACGGCGGCGTGCTCAAGACCGGCTACGACAGCGAACTGGACGAACTGCAGTCCCTGAGCGAAAACGCCGGGCAGTTCCTGATCGACCTGGAAGCCCGCGAAAAAGCTCGCACCGGCCTGGCCAACCTGAAGGTGGGCTACAACCGCGTGCATGGCTACTTTATCGAGTTGCCGAGTAAGCAGGCCGAGTCGGCGCCCATCGACTATCAACGCCGCCAGACACTCAAAGGTGCCGAGCGTTTTATCACCCCGGAGCTGAAGGAGTTTGAAGACAAGGCGCTGTCGGCCAAGAGCCGTGCCCTGGCCCGGGAAAAGATGCTCTACGAGGCGTTGCTGGAAGACTTGATCAGCCAGTTGGCGCCGCTGCAGGACACCGCCGCCGCCCTGGCGGAGCTGGATGTGCTGAGCAACCTCGCCGAACGGGCGCTGAATCTCGACCTGAACTGCCCACGGTTTGTCAGCGAGCCGTGCATGCGCATCGTGCAGGGGCGCCACCCGGTGGTGGAGCAGGTGCTGACCACGCCGTTCGTCGCCAACGACCTGTCGCTGGACGATGATACGCGCATGTTGGTGATCACCGGTCCGAACATGGGTGGTAAATCCACCTACATGCGTCAAACCGCCTTGATCGTACTGCTGGCGCATATCGGCAGCTTTGTGCCAGCGGCCAGTTGTGAATTGTCCCTGGTAGACCGCATCTTCACCCGGATCGGCTCCAGCGATGACCTGGCCGGTGGCCGTTCGACCTTTATGGTGGAAATGAGCGAGACCGCGAATATCCTGCACAACGCCACCGAGCGCAGCCTGGTGCTGATGGACGAAGTGGGTCGCGGCACCAGTACGTTTGACGGCCTGTCCCTGGCATGGGCGGCGGCCGAACGGTTGGCGCATCTGCGTGCGTATACGCTATTTGCCACCCACTACTTCGAACTGACGGTGCTGCCGGAAAGCGAGCCGCTGGTGGCCAACGTGCATCTGAATGCCACCGAGCACAACGAGCGCATCGTATTCCTGCACCACGTGCTGCCAGGGCCGGCCAGCCAGAGTTACGGGCTGGCCGTAGCGCAATTGGCCGGCGTGCCGAACGACGTGATCACCCGTGCCCGCGAGCACCTCAGCCGCCTGGAAACCACGGCCCTGCCCCATGAAACCGTGGTGGCCAGCCCTGCCAAGGCCAGCCGCAAACCTGCTGCGCCGCACCAGAGCGATATGTTCGCCAGCCTGCCCCATCCGGTGCTGGATGAATTGGCAAAGCTTGACCTGGACGACTTGACGCCGCGAAAAGCGCTGGAAATGTTATATGCACTGAAGACTCGGATATAACGCTCACGCTTGCAAGCTGATAGACTCTCGCGCGGTTTGGGATGCTGCTGGCTCTTAGCCTGGCCTGCAGACTATCGCTCCCGAACCTCGCGAGCCCTACCACAAAGGGTTTCGCTGCCGCCGCCTGAGGAGAGAATTAGAAATGACCTTCGTCGTCACCGACAACTGCATCAAGTGCAAGTACACCGACTGCGTAGAAGTGTGTCCGGTGGACTGCTTCTACGAAGGCCCGAACTTCCTGGTCATCCACCCGGACGAGTGCATTGACTGCGCCCTGTGTGAACCTGAATGCCCGGCCGTCGCCATTTTCTCCGAGGACGAAGTCCCGGCGGGCATGGAACAGTTCATTCAGTTGAACGTTGAATTGGCTGAAATCTGGCCAAACATCACCGAGAAGAAAGACTCGTTGCCGGATGCCGCCGAATGGGATGGCAAACCCAACAAGATTGAGCAACTAGAGCGCTAAAAGCGCCGCTGCCCAACAAAAAAAGGCCCTTCAAGGGCCTTTTTTGCGTTCCGGGGAACGCATTCACTTTTCTATAGACGAAAAAAGGGGCGGTATGACCCGCCCACATTTTTTCCCTAGTCCCTGTGTTCCTTTTCATCATCCTGATGAATCGCATCCTGCGACGTTCCTTCAACCATCGTTCCTTGATGGCTGTGTCAATCCGTGGACACAGGGCTGATGTTAGAGAGTTCCGAGGGAAGTTCAACGGGATCCAAACTTGGCACTGACAGTTTCCAGCGCCCAGACAAAGATAAATAATTGTTATATTTCAATTAGATAGAAAACTCCCTCAAGGATTAGAGACGCACACGCCCGGCAAAAAAACCAAACACTTACGAGAAAGTAAGCGAATGCTTACGCGCGCCATTGCGTAAAAGCGTAAAAGAAACCCATTGACCGATCTCCAGGCAAGAAAAAGCCCCGACAAGTCGAGGCTTCTTGTCCTTCAGCGAGTTCAGTCGTCGCTGACCGTAATGGTCGGCATTGCCGGGGCCGCCGCTTCCTGCAGGACGATCCGGGCGCCCACATGGCGAGCCAATTCCTGGTAGATCATGGCGATCTGGCCATCGGGCTCTGCCGCTACGGTGGGCTTGCCGCCGTCGGCCTGTTCACGAATGCCCATCGACAATGGCAACGAGGCCAGTAGTTCAACGCCGTACTGGATCGCCAGCTTCTCGCCACCACCTTCACCAAATAGATGCTCTGCGTGGCCGCAGTTGGAGCAGATGTGCACCGCCATGTTCTCCACCACACCCAGCACCGGAATGTTGACCTTGCGGAACATCTCCACGCCCTTCCTGGCGTCCAGCAACGCCAGGTCCTGGGGCGTGGTCACGATCACCGAGCCGGCCACCGGGACTTTCTGTGCCAGGGTCAGTTGGATATCGCCGGTGCCTGGCGGCATGTCGATCACCAGGTAATCCAGGTCGCCCCAGGCGGTCTGGGTAACCAATTGCAGCAACGCGCCGGAGACCATCGGCCCGCGCCACACCATCGGCGTGTTGTCATCGGTCAGGAACGCCATGGACATGACCTCCACGCCCATGGACTCGATCGGCACGAACCACTTCTGGTCCTTGACCTTCGGCCGCGTGCCTTCGGCGATGCCGAACATCACGCCCTGGCTCGGGCCGTAGATATCGGCGTCGAGAATACCCACACGCGCGCCTTCACGGGCCAGGGCCAGGGCCAGGTTGGCTGCGGTGGTGGATTTGCCCACGCCGCCCTTGCCGGAAGCGACTGCCACCACGTTCTTGACGTTGGCCAGGCCCGGGATCTGCGCCTGGGCCTTGTGCGGGGCGATCACGCACTGGACGTCGACCTTGGCCGCACGCACGCCGTCGAGGCCCTCGATGGCCATTTGCAGCATCTGCGCCCAACCGCTCTTGAACAGGCCGGCGGCATAACCCAGCTCCAGCTGGACCGAGACCTGGTCACCCTGGACCTCGATGGCGCGTACACAGCCGGCGCTGACCGGATCCTGGTTCAAATAGGGGTCGGTGTACTGGCGAAGAACGGCTTCCACCGCTGCGCGATTGACGGCGCTCATGGGCAACTCCCGAAAAAAGACTGACTGAAACAGGCGGCTATCCTAACCGTTCCAGCAGCGTTACGGCATGCTTTCGCAGGTGCGGAAGATTCTGAAACAGCACCACGGGGTGAAATAAATTTCCCGGCGCTTTATAGTGGCCGACCTCCGTTTCATCAAGTAGCCGAGCCCCATGTCCGAGCCACGCAAGATCCTCGTCACCAGCGCCCTGCCCTATGCCAATGGTTCCATCCATCTTGGCCATATGCTTGAGTACATCCAGACCGATATGTGGGTGCGCTTCCAGAAGCATCGCGGCAATCAATGCATCTATGTCTGCGCGGACGACGCCCACGGTTCGGCCATCATGCTGCGCGCCGAAAAGGAAGGCATCACCCCGGAACAGCTGATCGCCAATGTGCAGGCTGAACACAGCGCCGACTTTGCCGAGTTCCTGGTGGATTTCGACAACTTCCACTCGACCCACTCCGCCGAAAACCGTGAGCTGTCGAGCCAGATCTACCTGCGTTTGAAGGACGCCGGGCACATTGCCACGCGCTCGATCACGCAGTATTTCGACCCGGAAAAGAAAATGTTCCTGGCCGACCGCTTCATCAAGGGCACCTGCCCGAAATGCGGCACTGAAGACCAGTACGGCGACAACTGCGAAAAATGCGGTGCCACCTACGCACCGACTGACCTTAAGAACCCGCGCTCGGCTATCTCCGGCGCCATCCCGGTACTCAAGGATTCCCAGCACTTCTTCTTCAAGCTCCCGGATTTCCAGCAGATGCTGCAAACCTGGACCCGCAGCGGCACCCTGCAGGACGCCGTGGCCAACAAGATCGCCGAATGGCTGGATGCAGGCCTGCAACAGTGGGACATCTCCCGCGATGCACCGTACTTCGGCTTCGAGATCCCAGGCGAGCCCGGCAAATACTTCTATGTATGGCTGGACGCGCCGATCGGCTACATGGCCAGCTTCAAGAACCTCTGCGACCGTACGCCGGAGCTGGACTTCGATGCGTTCTGGGGCAAGGACTCCACCGCCGAGCTGTACCACTTCATAGGCAAGGACATCGTCAACTTCCACGCCCTGTTCTGGCCAGCCATGCTCGAAGGTTCGGGCTACCGCAAGCCAACCGGCATCGCGGTACACGGCTACCTGACGGTCAATGGCCAGAAGATGTCCAAGTCCCGTGGCACCTTTATCAAGGCACGCACCTACCTGGACCACCTGTCGCCGGAATACCTGCGCTACTACTACGCCTCCAAGCTGGGCCGTGGCGTCGACGACCTGGACCTGAACCTGGAAGACTTCGTCCAGAAGGTCAACTCGGACCTGGTTGGCAAGGTGGTCAACATCGCCAGCCGCTGCGCCGGTTTTATCCACAAAGGCAACGCCGGCCTGCTGGTGGCCGAGAACGCCGCGCCGGAACTGACCGACGCGTTCCTGGCTGCCGCCCCAAGCATCGCCGACGCCTATGAAGCCCGCGACTTTGCCCGCGCCATGCGCGAGATCATGGGCCTGGCCGACCGCGCCAACGCCTGGATTGCCGACAAGGCCCCCTGGTCGCTGAACAAGCAGGAAGGCAAGCAGGAAGAGGTCCAGGCGATCTGCGCCACCGGCGTCAACCTATTCCGCCAGTTGGTGATCTTCCTCAAGCCCGTGTTGCCATTGCTGGCCGCCGACGCCGAGGCGTTCCTCAATGTCGCCCCGCTCACCTGGAACGACCACGCCACGTTGCTCAGCAACCATCAGTTGAATGAATTCAAGCCTCTGATGACCCGGATCGACCCGGTCAAGGTCCAGGCAATGACCGACGCATCGAAAGAAGACCTGGCTGCCAGCCAGACCGATACCGGCGAATCGAAACCGGCCGGTAACGGCGAGCTGGCCAAGGACCCGCTTTCCCCGGAAATCGACTTTGACGCCTTTGCTGCCGTGGACCTGCGCGTGGCGCTGATCATCAAGGCCGAAGCCGTGGAAGGGGCCGACAAACTGCTGCGCCTGACCCTCGATATTGGTGACGAACAACGCAACGTGTTCTCCGGAATCAAGAGCGCCTATCCGGACCCATCCAAGCTCAATGGTCGCCTGACCATGATGATTGCCAACCTCAAGCCGCGGAAAATGAAGTTCGGTATCTCCGAAGGCATGGTGATGGCGGCTGGCCCTGGCGGCGAAGAGATCTACCTGCTGAGCCCGGACAGCGGCGCCAAGCCGGGTCAACGTATCAAGTAAGCGCTGCAAAACAGCCCTGTCGTTTCGGCGACGGGGCTTTTCAACTAGTCCCCCCTTCTCGCTTGCCGGATAATCAAACCCTGTTTGTTCAACCGGCACGCCAATGATCACTCCATGAATCTGATTCAACGTATCGACGCGCTGCTGCCGCAGACACAATGCGGCAAATGTGGGCACCCGGGCTGCAAGCCTTACGCCGAGGGTATCGCCCGGGGCGAGGCAATCAACAAATGCCCGCCCGGAGGACAGGAGACGATCACCGGCCTTGCGCTATTACTGCGTGTACCCATTCTGGAGCTGGATACCAGCCGTGGGGACGCCCCGGCCCAGGTCGCCTACATCCGCGAGGCCGAGTGCATCGGCTGCACCAAATGCATCCAGGCCTGCCCGGTGGACGCGATTGTCGGCGCCGCCAAGTTGATGCACACCGTTATCATCGATGAGTGCACCGGTTGCGACCTGTGCGTCGCGCCCTGCCCCGTCGACTGCATTGAGTTACGCCCACTGGTCACAGGGCTGCCGATCGTCGGCGGCCTGGCAGCGAACGAAAACGAACGCCGTGAACGAGATTTCAAGCGCGACCGTGCCCGGCAACGCTTTGAACAACGCAATGCGCGCCTGCAACGGGAAGAAGAGCACAGGATTGCCCAACGTGTGGCGCGGCCTCAGCGTTCAGCACCAACTCCCCCTTTGCCACTTGACGCAGCGCGAGCCGCCCAGGATGCGGAGGTGAAAAAAGCCAAGATCAATGTGGCCATGAGCCGCGCCCAATTGCACAAATCCTTGCAGGCTTTTGGGCACCCGCCGACCTTTGAACAACAATCCCAACTGATCGCCCTGCAACAGCAGTTCGAGGCAGCGGAGCAGGCGTTGGCAGCCCTGGGCCAGCATCACACACCCGCGACACCGCTGCCTGCCGTCAACAACGCCGACCTCAAGCGCGCCAAAATCCAATTGGCGATGCGCCGGGCCGAGTTGAAGAAAGCCCTCGACCAACAGGCGGATCCGCAACAATTAGCCGACGCGCAACACAAGCTCGATGATGCGCAGCGCCAAGTAGACGCCCATGGCACATGACTGATAATCCTGGGGGTTGTTACAGTCCATCGCCGACACCACATTGATATCGTCGGCTTGTCCTGCTCGCAGGACTCCAGGCCTGGACCCACTATTCGAAACTACGCTGACTGCCCGAAAGGAACCTTCCGCCCCATGAACGCCGCAAAACGCCTGGAAATTTTTCGCAGGCTTCACGAAGACAATCCGGAACCCAAGACCGAACTGGCCTACTCCTCGCCGTTCGAGTTACTGATTGCAGTGATCCTGTCGGCCCAATCCACGGACGTCGGCGTCAACAAGGCCACGGCCAGGCTGTATCCCGTGGCAAACACGCCAGAGGCGATTTACGCCCTGGGCGTGGACGGGTTATCGGAGTACATCAAGACCATCGGCCTCTACAACAGCAAGGCCAAGAATGTCATCGAGACCTGCCGCTTGCTGATAGAACGGCACAATAGCGAAGTGCCAGAAACCCGCGAAGCACTGGAAGCCCTGCCGGGGGTGGGCCGTAAAACCGCTAACGTGGTGCTCAACACCGCATTCAGGCAACTCACCATGGCCGTGGATACCCATATTTTTCGGGTCAGTAATCGAACCGGAATAGCCCGCGGCAAGAACGTGGTCGAAGTGGAAAAGCAGCTCATGAAGTTCGTGCCCAAACCGTACCTGCTTGACTCCCACCATTGGCTGATCCTGCACGGACGCTATGTTTGCCAGGCCCGCAAGCCGCGCTGCGGCAGCTGCCGCATTGAAGACCTGTGCGAATACAAGGGCAAGACGTCGGACGATTGAGGGCTCATTGGTTTTCTCGATCAGTCGATTGAAAAAATCTTTTTTACCCATTCATGGATTATCGTTATAAGGAGCGCCAACGGCAGTCTTACTCCGGAGTTAACGTTATGAGCACTGACAAAGAACAGTTGGATGTGGAAGACGACCTCGTTGAATCGGAGGACGATGGCGTGGAAGCACCTGTGGCGGAGGTCGCCAAGACCAATCTGAGCAAACGCCGTACTATCGACAACCTTCTGGAAGAACGACGCTTGCAAAAACAACTGGCCGACTACGACTTCGACCTCTGATCAAGCGGTCGACGGCCGGAAGCCTCCCTGTCGGAGGCTTTTTTCTGCCGGTTGTGCGGCCTATGCGCAGTGCTGTGCCCTCACCTATACCAAGCCGTTACGCTGGGCCAGCTCGATCAAGTCCACGAGAGAGCGGGCATTGAGCTTGAGCAGCAGACGAGTCTTGTAGGTGCTGACGGTCTTGTTGCTGAGAAACATACCGTCGGCAATCTCCTTGTTGGTCCTGCCCCGGGCCAACTGCTGCAACACCATCATCTCCCGGCCGGACAGACGCTCGACCATATCGGCCTCACTGGCATTGCCCATGGTGGAGCGTACCGAGTTGAGTGCCTGGTTTGGGAAATAGCTGTAGCCCGACAACACCGCCTTGATCGCGCTGAGCAATTCAGTCAGGTCCTGTTGCTTGCACACATAGCCAGCAGCACCCGCCTGCATGCAACGCATCGAAAAGTGACCTGGAGCCTGGGAGGTGAGCACCAGGACCTTGAACGGGACAGCCTGCTTGGTAGACGAAAGTCGGCAAATAACTTCCAGGCCATCGAGCTTGGGAATCCCAATATCCAGTATGACAATGTCCGGCATATGCTCCCGCGCAAGTTGCAACGCATCGACACCGTTATTGGTCTCTGCAACGACCTCATAACCATGACGCTCCATTAGCATACGCACAGCAAGACGAATGACGGGATGATCATCTACGATCAGCACTTTATTCATGAGAAAGTCCAATTTCGCTGTTCGAATTATTTAGAGCAAACACAATAGCCTAGTCGTTTCCTAGTTGGCATAGCGTTCCCCCCCGAGCAACAGCAAGCAGAGACCCAACCCACAGAGATAAAGGAAACGCCCTACAAAAAAACACCGATACAGATGTTTCCAGTTTTATGAGGCCCTTCAGAACTTTCCGGGACCTCACATATTTTGAGTGAAATTTCCAGCCCCCCCAGGGGATAAGGTAAACGTGCCGCACGCAACTATCAGGAAATGCCCCTTGCCTGTCGACTGCAGGTAGCGGAGCTAGCAGAGAAAAATCGGTAGTTTCAGTTCCATTTAACATATTTACTTACATCCTTATTTCCTACAGAATTTTTGGCTTCTTACATACTCCTCGCACCTACATGAGTGAATTATCTGTAAGACTGGTTCCTACACAAATGATAAAAAACATTCCCCCGACAAAAAACCAGCGTCCCCATCATCAAAAACACTGATTAAACAAGTTTAAAGAAAGTGGACTTAATCAAGAATTCAAGACAAAAAAATGGCCCCTTGAACAAGGGGCCATTTTTACAACCGGCTTGACACTCAGAACAACGAACGACCTTTGTTGGCAGCAATGCGCATGCGCAATGCATTCAACTTGATAAAGCCCGCTGCGTCGGCCTGGTTGTAGGCGCCACCATCTTCTTCGAAAGTGGCGATGTTGGCGTCGAACAGCGAGTCATCCGACTTACGGCCGGTAACGATCACATTGCCCTTGTACAACTTCAGACGCACAACGCCATTCACGTGGGCCTGGGAAGCATCGATCATCTGTTGCAGCATCAGACGCTCAGGGCTCCACCAGTAGCCGGTATAGATCAGGCTGGCGTACTTGGGCATCAGCTCGTCTTTGAGGTGAGCCACTTCACGGTCCAGGGTGATGGACTCGATGGCGCGGTGGGCACGCAGCATGATGGTGCCGCCCGGGGTTTCGTAGCAGCCACGGGACTTCATGCCCACATAGCGGTTCTCGACGATGTCGAGGCGACCGATGCCGTGTTCGCCACCGATACGGTTCAGCGTCGCCAATACGGTGGCCGGGGTCATTTCGACGCCGTCCAGCGCGACGATGTCGCCATTACGGTAGGTCAGTTCCAGGTATTGCGGCTTGTCTGGAGCGTTCTCCGGGGAGACGGTCCATTTCCACATGTCTTCTTCGTGCTCGGTCCAGGTGTCTTCCAGCACGCCGCCTTCATAGGAGATGTGCAGCAGGTTGGCGTCCATCGAGTACGGGGACTTTTTCTTGCCATGACGCTCGATCGGGATCGCGTGCTTTTCAGCGTAATCCATCAGCTTTTCACGGGACAGCAGGTCCCATTCACGCCAGGGGGCAATCACTTTCACGCCGGGCTTGAGCGCGTAGGCACCCAGTTCGAAACGCACCTGGTCGTTGCCCTTGCCGGTGGCGCCATGGGAAATGGCATCAGCGCCGGTTTCGTTGGCGATTTCGATCAGGCGCTTGGCGATCAGCGGACGTGCGATGGAAGTACCCAGCAGGTACTCGCCTTCGTAGACAGTGTTGGCGCGAAACATCGGGAAGACGAAATCGCGGACGAATTCTTCGCGCAGGTCGTCAATGTAGATCTCTTTCACGCCCATGGCTTGCGCCTTGGCACGTGCAGGTTCGACCTCTTCGCCCTGACCCAGGTCAGCGGTGAAGGTCACCACTTCACAGTTATAAGTATCCTGCAGCCACTTGAGGATCACCGAAGTGTCCAGGCCGCCGGAATACGCGAGAACGACCTTGTTTACGTCGGCCATGCCATCACTCCACGGGGTTGTACGGAAAGGCGTCGATTCTACCGATCAAAACCGTGGATTTACAGGGGCGCGACAGCAAATGAAGATAAAGCGACAGATTATGTCGAGCGAGCGACCGATGGTCGCACTTCAGGAGGTGTGTGCCGGGTTGCTCGGCCCCGTGGCCTGGGGGGCCGGTTTCTCAGGGGCAGCCGCGCGTTCGAGCTGAATATTCACACGGCGGTTACGGGCCCGGTTGGCGGCAGTGGTGTTGGGCGCCAAGGGGTAGCTTTCACCATGGAACCGCAGGGTGATCTGAGACTCAGGAATACCGTTGGCCTTGAAGTAGTCCATCACCGCCAGCGCACGACGGCGTGAAACATCACGGTTGCTCAGGCGATTGCCGCTGTTGTCCGAGTGGCCGTTCAATTCGATATGGTTGACGGTAGGGTCCGCCTTCATGAATTCGAGAATCACCGCCAGCTTCTGCTTTGCCGCAGCGTCCAGCTCGATGCCGCCACCGGGGAAGCCCACTTCGGTCTGCTTGACCTGATCGTAATTCATCGGCAGCAACTTGGCGGTGCACAGTTGATAGTCGCTGTAGGCCTTGTTGAATTTCACCGGCAGCAGGCGAATCTCCGAATAGCCACCCTCGCGTCCATAGTGCCGCACAGTGGGCGAGCGTCCATCGAGCAAACCGTTGAAGAGACGCCCGGCCTGGGCCTGAGAGCTGTTGAACAGCACATCACCGCTGCCGGCACGTACGGCGCCGAGATTGATGTCACCCCGACCGGGCTGCCAGGGGGCTGCGGCGGCCAACAAGGTGGCCGACCCTGCGCCCAACGACCCGTTATAGGCTTTCAGACGAAACGTCGCCTGCTCGCCGGCCCGGCGCACGAACTCACCCGAACCGAAGTCGGTGATCGGTTGGCTCAGGCGGCACTCGAACTTGTCCCCCTCTACCTTCCACTCAATGTTCTCCAGACGTGTCTGGAACGTGAGGGCCATAGCAGGCAGGCTGGCGAACACACTGAGCAGGGCTAGATAATGCTGGCGCACGGGAGGCTCCACTGGTTTCTACAACACTTCAAAGCGTCATACATCGATAAGGCATACGAAAGGCTATCGGATGCATCCTGCAAAACTTGATAGCGAGTGCCTGCAAGAGTCTTTTCCGGTAGCATTCCCACCAGATTGACCCGCCTGGAATCCCCAATGTCCGACCGCCTGACCCTGCTGCGTCCCGACGACTGGCATATTCATCTTCGCGATGGTGCTGCGTTGCCCCAAACCGTGGCCGATGTAGCGCGTACGTTTGGCCGCGCCATCATCATGCCTAACCTGGTACCACCGGTGCGTAACGCCGCCGAAGCCGACGCCTATCGCCAGCGCATCCTCGCTGCACGGCCGGCCGGCAGCCGCTTCGAACCGTTGATGGTGCTCTACCTCACCGACCGTACCCAGCCCGAAGAAATTCGCCAGGCCAAGGCCAGCGGTTTCGTGCACGCCGCCAAGCTGTACCCGGCCGGTGCGACCACCAACTCCGATTCCGGCGTGACCAGCATCGACAAGATCCTGCCGGCCATCGAAGCCATGGCCGAAGTCGGCATGCCGCTGCTGATCCACGGTGAAGTCACCCGTGGCGACGTGGACGTGTTCGATCGCGAGAAAATCTTCATCGACGAGCACATGCGCCGCGTGGTCGAGCTGTTCCCGACCCTCAAGGTGGTGTTCGAGCACATCACCACGGCCGATGCCGTGCAGTTCGTCACCGAGGCCTCGGCCAACGTCGGCGCAACCATCACCGCCCATCACCTGCTGTACAACCGCAACCACATGCTGGTGGGCGGGATTCGGCCGCACTTCTATTGCCTGCCGATCCTCAAGCGCAACACCCACCAGGTGGCCTTGCTGGATGCCGCGACCAGCGGTAATCCGAAGTTCTTCCTCGGCACCGACTCTGCGCCCCACGCCCAGCACGCCAAGGAAGCCGCGTGCGGTTGTGCCGGTTGCTACACCGCGTTTGCCGCCATCGAGCTGTATGCCGAAGCGTTCGAACAGCGCAACGCCCTGGATAAACTCGAAGGTTTCGCCAGCCTCAATGGCCCGCGATTCTATGGCCTGCCGGCGAATACCGACCGTATCACACTGGTCCGTGAAGACTGGACCGCCCCCGCCAGCCTGCCATTTGGCGAGCTGACCGTTATCCCGCTGCGCGCCGGTGAAACACTGCGCTGGCGCCTGCTGGAGGAAAGCAAGTGAGTGAAGACCATTACGATGACGACCAGGAACACGGTGGCGGTGGTGGTTCGCGCCACCCGATGGCCGAACGTTTCCGCGGCTACCTGCCTGTCGTTGTCGACGTAGAAACCGGCGGCTTCAATTGCGCCACCGATGCACTGCTGGAAATCGCCGCAACGACTATCGGCATGGACGAACAGGGCTTTGTGTATCCGGAGCACACCCACTTCTTCCGCGTCGAGCCGTTTGAAGGTGCCAATATCGAAGCGGCAGCCCTGGAGTTTACCGGGATCAAGCTGGATCACCCCCTGCGCATGGCCGTCAGCGAAGAGGCGGCACTCACCGATATCTTCCGTGGCGTACGCAAGGCCTTGAAGGCCAACGGCTGCAAGCGCGCGATCCTGGTCGGGCATAACAGCAGCTTCGACCTGGGCTTCCTCAACGCCGCCGTGACGCGGCTGGACATGAAGCGCAATCCGTTCCACCCGTTCTCCAGTTTCGACACCGCCACCCTTGCTGGCCTGGCCTATGGCCAGACCGTCTTGGCCAAGGCCTGCCAGGCGGCCGGCATCGACTTCGACGGTCGCGAAGCCCACTCGGCCCGCTACGACACCGAGAAGACCGCCGAGCTGTTCTGCGGCATCGTCAACCGCTGGAAGCAGATGGGCGGCTGGGAAGACTTCGGCGACTGAGGTCAAATCCCGCGCATGAAAAAACCGGCCTTCTCAGGCCGGTTTTTTTGTCCCGCGAATCCGGCTTACAGCTTGCCAGCGTTCTCGGTCAGGTAAGCCGCAACGCCTTCAGGCGAAGCGTTCATGCCTTTGTCGCCTTTTTTCCAGTTGGCAGGGCAGACTTCGCCGTGCTCTTCGTGGAATTGCAGGGCGTCGACCAGACGGATCAGCTCTTCCATGTTACGGCCCAGCGGCAGGTCGTTGATGATCTGGGAGCGCACAACGCCCTTGTCATCGATCAGGAACGCGCCGCGGAACGCCACGCCACCTTCGGACTCAACGTCGTAGGCCTTGGCGATGTCGTGCTTCATGTCGGCAGCCATGGTGTATTTGACTTTGCCGATGCCGCCATCGTTGATGGCCGTGTTGCGCCAGGCGTTGTGGGTGAAATGGGAGTCGATGGAAACGGCAACCACTTCAACGTTACGCGCCTTGAAATCGTCCATGCGGTGGTCCAGAGCGATCAGCTCCGAAGGGCAGACGAAGGTGAAGTCCAGCGGGTAGAAGAACACCAGGCCGTATTTGCCTTTGATGGCTTCAGACAGTTTGAAGCTGTCAACGATTTCGCCATTGCCGAGCACGGCAGGTACGTCGAAATCCGGGGCTTGTTTGCCGACGAGTACGCTCATTGGGTATCTCCTGATGTAAGGGTGACGATTGAAGTAAAAGGACCGGCCTTGAGTCTGCCGCATTCAAGCGACAGCCCTGTGACGCAGTCACGCTTCGTGAAGACCGACCATCATACACTGAAAAAACCGTTCGTCAGCGTGAGGGCGGTGCAGGCCAATACCCTACGAATCTACTTTGACAATCATTCTCGTTAACATTAAGATCCATCGCACTTAAGCCTTAAACCCGCGACGGTTCTCCCTTATGTATGTGTGCCTGTGTACCGGCGTCACCGACGGACAAATCCGCGAAGCAATCTATGAAGGTTGCTGCAGCTACAAGGAAGTGCGTGAAACCACCGGCGTTGCCAGTCAATGTGGTAAATGTGCTTGCCTCGCCAAGCAAGTGGTACGGGAAACCCTGACGCAGCTGCAAACAGCACAGGCCGCTGTTCCCTACTCAGCAGAATTTACACACGCCTAAATAGGCGTGTTTTGAAGAACCGGACCGAGTGTCCGGTTTTTTTATGCCTGTAATTCAATTAGTTAGCGCTAAGACGCGGAACACAAACATTCTTATTCCGATTAATTTTCATTTATTATTCAATAACTTAGGTTTGACACTAGGGTTTTCGCCGCTCAAACTCCGCCTTATACACAGCTACTACAGGGCAGGACCCCAGTCATGAAAGGCGACATCTCAGTCATCCAGCAACTCAACAAAATCCTTGCCAATGAACTGGTCGCGATCAATCAGTACTTCCTGCATGCGCGCATGTACGACGATTGGGGCCTGGAAAAGCTTGGCAAGCGTGAATACAAAGAATCCATCAAGGCCATGAAGGACGCCGACGCGCTGATCAAGCGCATCCTGTTCCTCGAAGGCCTGCCGAACGTACAGGACCTGGGCAAGCTGAACATCGGCGAGCACACCCAGGAAATGATCAGCAGCGACCTGGGCTTTGAACGCAAGAGCCACAGCGACCTCAAGGCCGCCATTGCACATTGCGAGACCAAGGGCGACTTCGGCAGCCGCGAACTGCTGGAAGACATCCTGGAAGACCAGGAAGAACATATCGACTGGCTGGAAACCCAACTGGGCCTGATCGATAAAGTCAGCCTGGAAAACTACCTGCAATCGCAGATGGGCGAATAATCCCGTCGCTCTCTCAGGTACAAAAAAGCCCCGCTCTCTCACGAGAAGCGGGGCTTTTTATCGCAGGCGAATCAAGCGTCGGTCTTGGCCGCCGCGTTTGCTGCTGCATCTTTGATCAACGCCTGCAACGAACCATCAGCTGCCATTTCGGTGATGATATCGCTACCGCCGACCAGCTCGCCGGCTACCCACAGTTGCGGGAAGGTAGGCCAGTTGGCGTACTTCGGCAGGTTGGCGCGGATTTCCGGGTTTTGCAGGATATCCACGTAAGCGAACTTCTCGCCACACTGCATAACAGCCTGGGAAGCCTTCGCGGAGAAACCGCACTGAGGAGCGTTAGGTGCGCCCTTCATGTAAAGCAGAATGGTGTTGTTGGCAATCTGCTCTTTGATCGTTTCGATGATATCCATGGAACACCTCGGCTGGAACTTTGCGACTCACAGGTCGGCACGGTGGCGCATTGTAACGCAAAATTCCAACGCGGTGCTCGGGCTCCTTATGCGGCAGCGACTTGGACAGGTACGCCATTCAAGGCCGCATTGCCCGACAACTCATCCAATTGCCGCTCGTCGGTCAAGTCATTCGCGCTCGCCCCGGGTTGCTCGCTGGCGATGCTCATCTGGACGCCAGGACGGCCGTGACCCCAACCATGGGGCAGGCTGACCACGCCGGGCATCATGTCCAGGCTGGCGACCACCTCCACTTCGATCATGCCGATACGTGAACTGACGCGCACCCGCTGCCCATCTGCCAACTGGCGACTGGCCAGGTCGTCGGGATGCATATGCAACTGGTGCCGAGGCTTACCCTTCACCAGCCGGTGATAGTTATGCATCCAGGAATTATTACTGCGCACATGGCGACGGCCGATCAGCAGCAACTCGTCAGCCACAGGCATCGGCTGCGCCGCAAAGCGCGCCAGATCCGCCAGAATCACTGCCGGTGCCGCCTGCACCTTGCCATCCACGGTTTTCAACCGCGCGGCGAGATTTGGCTTGAGCGGCCCCAGGTCCATGCCATGGGGATGGTCCGCCAGCTTCGCCACCGACAACTGATGGCTCGACGCATCACCATAAGCGCCGGCGCGCAGGCCGAAGTCGATCATTTGCGCAGGCGGCATGGTGGGCTTGAGCGCCATACCGGTGTGCGCAGCGAATGCCGTGGCCAAGCCGACGAAGATCTCCCAGTCATGCAACGCCCCCTCAGGCTTGGGCAGGATCGCGCGATTGAAACGGGTGACATTGCGCACGGCGAACATGTTGAACGTGGTGTCGTAGTGGTCGTTTTCCAGCGCCGAAGTGGACGGCAGGATCAGATCGGCATAACGCGTGGTCTCGTTGATATAGAGGTCGATGCTGACCATGAACTCCAAGCCGTCCAGGGCCTGCTCCAACTGGCGGCCATTGGGGGTCGACAACACCGGGTTGCCCGCCACCGTCACCAGCGCGCGGACCTGTCCTTCGCCGCCGGTGAGCATTTCTTCGGCCAATACAGACACTGGCAACTCGCCGCCGTACTCCGGGCGCCCGGACACGCGACTCTGCCAGCGATTGAAATGCCCGCCACCGGTGGACGCGACCAAGTCCACTGCCGGACTGGTGCATAACGCACCGCCTTCGCGGTCGAGGTTGCCAGTGACCAGGTTGATCAACTGCACCAGCCAATGACACAGCGTACCGAACGCCTGGGTCGACACCCCCATGCGCCCGTAGCACACCGCTTTATCCGCAGCAGCGAAATCCCGTGCCAACTGGCGAATCTGCCCGGCGGGTACGGCACACTGGCGGCTCATGGCTTCGGCGGTAAAGCCGAGGATCGCACGGCGCACATCCTCAAGGCCCTCTACCGGCAAATGACTGTCACGCGTCAGGTTCTCGGTGAACAGTGTGTTGAGTACCCCGAACAGCAACGCCGCATCCCCGCCAGGCCGCACGAACAGATGCTGATCAGCGATCGCCGCCGTCTCACTGCGCCGAGGATCGACCACCACCACCTTGCCACCCCGGGCCTGGATAGCCTTGAGACGCTTCTCCACATCGGGCACGGTCATGATGCTGCCGTTGGAGGCCAGCGGGTTGCCGCCCAGGATCAGCATGAAGTCGGTGTGGTCGATGTCCGGAATCGGCAGCAACAGGCCGTGGCCGTACATGAGGTGGCTGGTGAGGTGATGGGGCAACTGGTCTACGGAGGTGGCAGAAAATCGGTTGCGCGTCTTGAGCTGGCCGAGGAAGTAGTTGCTGTGGGTCATCAGCCCATAGTTGTGCACGCTGGGGTTGCCCTGATACACCGCCACTGCATTCTGTCCATGCCGCGCCTGGATGCCCGCCAGCCGCTCCGCGACCAGGGCAAACGCCTCATCCCACGGGATTGGCTGCCATTCGCTGCCCACCCGCAACATGGGCTGGTGCAGGCGGTCAGGATCATTCTGTATGTCCTGCAACGCCACGGCCTTGGGGCAGATATGGCCGCGACTGAAGCTGTCCAGCGTGTCGCCCTTGATCGAGGTGATCGCCAGGCTGCCGTCTTCGGCTTGGGTGGTTTCCAGGGTCAGGCCACAGATGGCTTCACACAGGTGGCAGGCACGGTGATGGAGAGTCTTGGTCATGGCCAGTCTCTTTATTGGGCTTTGGCCTGACTATGGGCCGTGACCATGACAGGCGCCAGCATCGTTCGTCCTGTGAATCGATAGCCATCAGGCCAGGCCATGAACAAACATGAGCAAATGTTACAGAGCCTGTAACCCACGTCTAAAACCGACGCAGCCCGGCCTGGGCCCGCCCCTGCACATTGCAAATGGTTGCGAGGCCAGTGTACAAATGACCTGCTGCTGTCTGGAAACCGTCTTCGAATGCGCTCTTGCGCCCTTCTTGAACACCCATAAAACCGTAGCCCTATTGGTAAGACGCGACATTTAATTATAAGATCGCGCCTTCCCCTATTTCGTCGCCCCGTGCGGCTTTCGCCGCAGGTCTCGCCCGTTGTCACAATAAACAAGGCTTTGAGTATCTGCGGTCTGTTGCAAAAAGGTAGTTAATGATGAGCGCAAGGCACTTTCTCTCCCTGATGGATTGCACGCCCGAAGAGCTGGTCAGCGTGATCCGTCGAGGCATTGAGCTTAAAGACCTGCGTAACCGCGGCGTACTGTTCGAGCCTTTGAAAAACCGCGTGCTCGGGATGATTTTCGAGAAGTCGTCGACCCGCACTCGCCTGTCGTTCGAAGCGGGCATGATCCAGCTGGGTGGCCAGGCCATCTTCCTGTCGCCGCGTGACACCCAACTGGGCCGTGGCGAGCCGATCAGCGACTGCGCGATCGTCATGTCGCGAATGCTCGATGCGGTGATGATCCGTACCTTCGCCCACAGCACCCTGACCGAATTCGCCGCCAACTCGCGCGTGCCGGTAATCAACGGCCTGTCCGATGACCTGCACCCATGCCAGTTGCTGGCCGACATGCAGACCTTCCTTGAGCACCGTGGCTCGATCCAGGGCAAGACCGTGGCCTGGATCGGTGACGGCAACAACATGTGCAACAGCTATATAGAAGCGGCGATTCAGTTCGACTTCCACCTGCGCATCGCCTGCCCGGAAGGCTTCGAACCGGCCGCCGAGTTCCTGGCCAAGGCCGATGGCCGTGTGCAGATCCTGCGCGATCCAAAGGATGCAGCGATCGGCGCCCACCTGGTCAGCACCGACGTCTGGACCTCCATGGGCCAGGAAGACGAAACCGCCAAGCGCCTGGCCCTGTTCGCGCCCTTCCAGGTGACCCGCGCCCTGCTCGACATGGCCGCGCCGGACGTGCTGTTCATGCACTGCCTGCCCGCCCACCGGGGTGAAGAAATCAGCCTCGACCTGCTCGATGACCCACGCTCCGTGGCCTGGGACCAGGCAGAGAACCGCCTGCACGCGCAAAAAGCCCTGCTCGAATTCCTCGTCGAACCGGCGTACCACCACGCATGAGCCAGCCATTACTGCTGAACTTGCGCAATCTGGCATGCGGCTACCAGGATCAACGGGTGGTGCAGAACCTCAATCTGCACCTCAACGTGGGCGATATCGGTTGCCTGCTGGGTTCTTCGGGCTGTGGCAAAACCACGACCTTGCGCGCGATTGCCGGTTTTGAGCCGGTGCACGAAGGCGAAATCAGCCTCGCGGGCGAAGTGATCTCCAGCGCCGGTTTTACCCTGGCGCCGGAGAAACGTCGTATCGGCATGGTGTTCCAGGACTACGCACTGTTTCCCCACCTCAGCGTGGCCGACAACATCGCCTTCGGCATTCGCAAACACCCGCAAAAAGACCGTGTGGTCGCCGAACTGCTGGAGCTGGTCAACCTCAAGAACCTGGGCAAGCGCTTCCCCCACGAACTGTCGGGTGGCCAGCAACAACGCGTCGCCCTCGCCCGCGCCCTGGCGCCGGAGCCACAACTGTTGCTGCTGGACGAACCGTTCTCCAACCTCGACGGCGAACTGCGGCGCAAGCTCAGCCACGAGGTACGCGACATCCTCAAGGCACGGGGCACCAGTGCGATCCTGGTCACCCATGACCAGGAAGAGGCGTTCGCTGTGAGTGATCACGTCGGAGTGTTCAAGGAAGGGCGCCTGGAGCAGTGGGATACCCCCTACAACCTCTATCACGAACCCCTGACGCCGTATGTCGCCAGCTTTATCGGCCAGGGTTATTTCATTCGTGGCCAGTTGAGTTCGCCCGAGTCCGTCCACACCGAACTGGGCGACCTGCGCGGAAACCGCGCCTACACCTGGCCTACGGGGGGTGCCGTGGACGTCTTGCTGCGCCCGGACGACATCGTCTACGCGCCGGACAGTGCCTTGAAAGCGCGGATCGTCGGCAAGACCTTCCTCGGCGCATCAACCCTGTACCGCCTACAACTGCCGACGGGTGCGCAGTTGGAGTCGATTTTCCCCAGCCATGCCGACCATCAGGTGGGCGCACAAGTGGGCATTCGCGTGGCCGCGGAGCATCTGGTGCTGTTCCAGGCCTCAGGCAGCGTCGCGGCGCAGGTTCCTCACGCCGAATCCGGCGTACGGCGCTACAGCCCGGCTGGCTGAGTCAATGATCAACGTGTGGGAGAGGCAAGCCCCCTCCCACATTGATTCTCCAGCATACCGGGATTACACCCGGCCAATTTCTGCGAATTTGGCCTGGGTATGTTCCGCCAGCACCGCGGCGGACAACTCCACTTCCAGCCCGCGCCTCCCCGCACTCACAAAAATTGTCGCGAACGGCTGCGCCGTTACATCGATAAATGTGCGCAGCCGCTTCTTCTGCCCCAGTGGGCTGATGCCTCCCAGCAGGTAACCGGTGGAACGCTGCGCCGCTGCCGGATCAGCCATTTCGACTTTTTTCACACCCGCCGCATGAGCCAGGGCCTTGAGGTCCAGACTTCCGACGACCGGCACCACAGCCACCAATAATTCGCCTTTTTCACTGCTGGCCAACAAGGTCTTGAACACCTGCGCCGAGTCGAGGCCCAATTTCTCTGCGGCCTCCAGGCCATAGGAGGCCGCCTTGGGGTCGTGTTCATAACTGTGGACGCGATGTTCGGCGCGAACTTTTTTCAACAAATCCAATGCGGGGGTCATGACCTCTCCGAGCGTGGCAAACAGACGGCCAATTCTAGGCCAAGCCCGCATAAAACGCTCTAGTCCGCCCTCCCCGTCCACAATACTTAACGTGGCGAGCGTGATCATTCATCAAACCAATAGTTGGAAAGTGACCGACAGTTCACTTTCGACCTTTGACAGCCGTCATTCTTGTCTATATTTTTTCGTTTCCGAATACTGTAGGAATACACCTGCAGCGTTCCAGCAGTAAGCCGTGTCTTGGATGGGGATCCTGTCACGGTGAAAATCGCGCAACCGTCCGTTGAGGCAGTGCGCCAGACAAGAACAACAATCGAGGTTTTCCATGACAACTGCTCTTCAACAGCCTTCACTTTCAAGCCAATGCATGGCCGAGTTCCTGGGGACTGCGCTGCTGATCTTCTTCGGTACAGGCTGCGTTGCTGCGCTCAAGGTCGCGGGTGCCAGCTTCGGGTTGTGGGAAATCAGCATCATCTGGGGGATCGGCGTCAGCATGGCGATCTACCTGAGCGCCGGTATTTCCGGGGCCCACCTCAACCCGGCGGTCAGTATCGCCCTGTGTATTTTTGCCGACTTCGACAAGCGCAAACTGCCGTTCTACATCCTAGCCCAAATCGCCGGTGCCTTCTGCTCGGCGGCGCTGGTGTACACGCTCTATAGCAATCTCTTTTTCGATTACGAACAAACCCACCATCTGGTACGCGGCACCCAGGCCAGCCTGGAATTGGCCTCGGTGTTCTCCACCTACCCCCATGCACTGCTGAGCACGGCGCAGGCCTTCCTGGTGGAAATGATCATTACCGCGATCCTGATGGGCGTGATCATGGCCCTCACCGATGACAACAACGGCCTGCCGCGCGGCCCGCTGGCGCCACTGTTGATCGGCCTGCTGATTGCGGTCATCGGCAGTGCCATGGGCCCGCTGACCGGCTTTGCGATGAACCCGGCGCGGGATTTCGGGCCCAAGCTGATGACCTTTTTCGCTGGCTGGGGTGAAATGGCCTTTACTGGCGGCCGCGATATTCCTTACTTCCTGGTTCCGATTTTCGCGCCGATTGTCGGCGCATGCCTCGGTGCTGCGGCCTATCGCGGGCTGATTGCCCGCCACTTGCCGAGCGCCGCACCTGCTATAGCGGAAACAACTGACACGGCTGTCAACGGCAAGACTCGTATTTCCTGAAAGCGCCAGCCTGGTCCCCTGCCCTATGCGGCCCCGGCTGATTTCTGACTTCCTTATTTCGTCCAAGGCAATTGACATGACCGACATCGAGAATAAGAACTACATCATTGCCCTTGATCAGGGCACCACCAGTTCCCGGGCAATCATCTTCGATCGCGACGCCAACGTGGTCTGCACCGCCCAACGTGAATTCACCCAGCACTACCCGCAAGCCGGCTGGGTCGAACATGACCCGATGGAAATCTTCGCCACCCAGAGCGCGGTGATGGTCGAGGCCCTGGCACAGGCCGGCCTGCACCATGACCAGGTCGCCGCCATCGGCATCACCAACCAGCGTGAAACCACCGTGGTCTGGGATAAGGTCACCGGCCGCCCGATCTACAACGCCATCGTCTGGCAGTGCCGCCGCAGCACCGAAATCTGCCAGCAGCTCAAGCGCGACGGCCACGAGCAATACATTAACGACACCACCGGCCTGGTCACCGACCCGTACTTCTCCGGCACCAAGCTCAAGTGGATCCTCGATAACGTCGAAGGCAGCCGCGAGCGTGCGCGCAACGGCGAGTTGCTGTTCGGCACTGTCGACAGCTGGCTGATCTGGAAATTTACCGGCGGCAAAACCCACGTCACCGACTACACCAACGCCTCGCGCACCATGCTCTTCAACATCCACACCCTGGAGTGGGATGCGAAGATGCTGGAGATCCTCGACGTTCCGCGGGAAATGCTACCGGAAGTGAAGTCTTCCTCCGAGATCTACGGCCGCACCAAAAGCGGCATCGCCATCGGCGGTATCGCCGGTGACCAGCAAGCGGCACTGTTCGGCCAGATGTGCGTTGAGGCCGGCCAGGCCAAGAACACCTACGGCACCGGCTGCTTCCTGCTGATGAATACCGGCGACAAAGCGGTCAAGTCCAAGCACGGCATGCTCACCACCATCGCCTGCGGCCCCCGTGGCGAAGTGGCCTATGCGCTGGAAGGCGCGGTGTTCAACGGTGGCTCCACCGTGCAATGGCTGCGTGACGAGCTGAAAATCATCGCCGATGCCACCGACACCGAATACTTCGCCGGCAAGGTCAAGGACAGCAATGGCGTGTACCTGGTCCCGGCCTTCACCGGCCTGGGCGCCCCCTACTGGGACCCGTATGCCCGTGGCGCACTGTTTGGCCTGACCCGCGGCGTACGCGTGGATCACATTATTCGTGCCGCCCTGGAGTCGATTGCCTACCAGACCCGCGACGTGCTCGACGCCATGCAACAGGACTCGGGCGAACGCCTCAAGGCCCTGCGTGTGGACGGCGGTGCGGTGGCCAACAACTTCCTGATGCAATTCCAGGCCGACATCCTCGGCACCCAGGTCGAGCGCCCGCAAATGCGCGAAACCACCGCACTCGGCGCCGCCTACCTGGCCGGTCTGGCCTGCGGCTTCTGGGGCAGCCTCGACGAGCTGCGCGGCAAGGCCGTGATCGAGCGCGAATTCGAACCGCAGCTGGAAGAAGCCGCCAAGGAAAAACTCTACGCCGGCTGGCAAAAAGCGGTGAGCCGCACCCGCGACTGGGAACCCCACGAAGGCGCCGAATAAGCCATGCGCGGGCCCCATATCGGGTTGTAACTGGCAGGGAGCAGATTCCTGCGTCATCATGGGCCACTTTTGTATGGCAGCCCAAAGGACGCCCCATGAATCTGCCTCCCCGCCAGCAGCAAATCCTCGAACTGGTCCGCGAACGCGGCTACGTCAGTATCGAGGAAATGGCGCAGCTATTCGTTGTCACCCCGCAAACCATCCGCCGCGATATCAACCAACTGGCGGACGCCAATCTGCTGCGCCGCTACCACGGCGGCGCGGCCTATGACTCCAGTGTCGAGAACACCGCGTACGCCATGCGGGCCGACCAGATGCGCGATGAGAAACAACGCATCGGCGAAGCCATCGCGGCACAAATCCCCGATCACGCCTCGTTGTTCATCAATATCGGCACCACCACGGAATCCATTGCCCGTGCGCTGCTCAACCACAACCACCTGAAAATCATCACCAACAATCTCAACGTCGCCACCATGCTCAGCGCCAAGGACGACTTCGACGTGTTGCTGACCGGCGGCAATGTGCGTCGTGACGGCGGCGTGGTGGGCCAGGCCAGTGTCGACTTTATCAACCAGTTCAAGGTCGACTTCGCATTGGTGGGTATCAGTGGCATCGACGAGGACGGCAGCCTGCTGGACTTCGACTACCAGGAAGTCCGGGTTTCCCAGGCGATCATTGCCAATGCACGCCAGGTGATCCTGGCGGCGGACTCCAGCAAATTCGGGCGCAATGCCATGATTCGACTGGGGCCGATAAGCCTGGTGGACTGCCTGGTGACGGATCAGGAGCCGGTGCCGGCGCTGGTGCAGTTGCTGAACCAGCACAAGGTTCGCCTGGAAGTCGTATAGCGTCTGCATTGAAGCCATCGGGGGCAAGCCCCCGATGGCGATTTATCCAGCGCCTTTTTCTCGAGCCTTGCCCAGGCTTATGTTCACAAATTTTCCTTTTCCCGCCCTTCGATGAGTTTTTTCAATCGAAGTCGGCTGGCTGTGCCCACGTTTATCAGCTACCATTTTCGCAAATGAACATTAATGTTCGAATTCCAATACGAAAAAGCTCCCGAGGCCAGTCGATGAACCCTTCTACCTTGCCTGCTCCACCGCTTGCCGAAGTCTATGACGTTGCCGTAATCGGTGGCGGGATCAACGGCGTCGGCATTGCAGCAGACGCAGCCGGTCGCGGTTTGTCGGTATTCCTTTGCGAAAAGGACGACCTGGCCAGCCACACCTCCTCCGCCAGCAGCAAACTGATCCACGGCGGCCTGCGCTACCTCGAACATTACGAATTCCGCCTGGTACGCGAAGCCCTGGCTGAACGTGAAGTGCTGCTGGCCAAGGCCCCGCACATCGTCAAACAGATGCGCTTCGTCCTGCCACACCGCCCCCACCTGCGCCTGGCGTGGATGATCCGTGCCGGCCTGTTCCTCTATGACCACCTGGGCAAGCGCGAGAAACTCGCCGGCTCCAAGAGCCTCAAGTTCGGCCCTGACAGCCCGCTGAAAAGCGAAATCACCAAAGGCTTCGAATACTCCGACTGCTGGGTCGACGACGCCCGCCTGGTCGTCCTCAACGCCATGGCGGCCCGTGAAAAGGGTGCGCACATCCATACCCAGACCCGCTGCATCAGTGCCCATCGCAGCAATGGCATGTGGGACATGAACATGGAACGCGCCGATGGCAGCCTGTTCTCGATCCGTGCCCGCGCCCTGGTGAACGCCGCCGGCCCGTGGGTCGCCAAGTTCATCAAGGACGACCTGAAGCTGGACTCGCCCTACGGTATCCGCCTGATCCAGGGCAGCCACCTGATCGTGCCGAAGCTGTATGAAGGCGCCCACGCGCACATCCTGCAGAACGAAGACCAGCGCATCGTCTTCACCATTCCGTACCTGAACCACCTGACCATCATCGGCACCACCGACCGCGAATACACCGGCGACCCGGCGAAAGTGGCGATCACCGAAGGTGAAACCGACTACATGCTCAAGGTGGTCAACGCGCACTTCAAGAAACAGCTGAGCCGCGACGACATCGTCCACACCTACTCGGGTGTGCGCCCACTGTGCAACGACGAGTCGGACAACCCGTCGGCCATCACCCGTGACTACACCCTGTCGCTGTCCGGTGGTACGGGCGAGGCGCCGATCCTGTCGGTGTTCGGCGGCAAGCTGACCACCTACCGCAAGCTCGCCGAATCGGCGATGGCGCAACTGGCCCCGTACTTCACGCAGATGCGTCCCAGCTGGACCGCCACCGCCAGCCTGCCCGGCGGCGAGGACATGACCACCCCAGAAGCCCTGGCCGAGGCCATTGGCAGCAAGTTCGACTGGTTGCCGAGCGAGATCGCGCGCCGCTGGTCCACCACCTATGGCAGCCGCACCTGGCGCCTGCTCGAAGGCGTGCAGTCGCTGGCTGACCTGGGTGAACATTTGGGCGGCGGCCTCTACACCCGCGAGGTCGATTACCTGTGTGCCGAGGAATGGGTAACCCAGCCCCAGGACGTGCTATGGCGCCGGACCAAACTCGGCCTGTTCACCACCCCACAGGAACAGGATAACGTGCAACGCTACCTGTCCAAGGTTGAGCAGACCCGCAGCAAGATCGAAGCGGCCTGACAGGCCCATCGCACAAAAGCCCCTGCGCCGTAAGGCCCAGGGGCTTTTTTATAGCGCCTGGCATTCGGTTTTCCGAACGCCACAGGCAAGCCTATTCGGTTTACCGGATCAAACGGTTACATATTTGTCGTCATACAAAATTAATCATCATATAAATCAACTTGTTAAGCTTTTATTTTCGGTCTGGCACGACTCATGCTCTACACTCCCAGACGATTGCCTGGGACGCTTCAGGAGCCGTCACGGGCATTCGCTGTACAAGAGAGCCGTCTAGCCGGCTTCATAAAAAAAACAAATGTCGAGGAAGTATTGATGCGCATCGTTCCCCATATCTTGGGCGCAGCTATCGCTGCTGCTCTGATCAGCACTCCAGTCTTTGCCGCCGAACTCACCGGCACACTGAAGAAAATCAACGACTCCGGCACCATCACCCTCGGGCACCGCGACAGTTCCATTCCGTTTTCCTACATTGCGGATGGTTCGGGCAAACCTGTGGGCTACTCCCACGACATTCAGCTGGCCATCGTCGAAGCCCTGAAAAAAGACCTGAACAAACCCGATCTGCAGGCCAAGTACAACCTGGTCACCTCGCAGACCCGTATTCCGCTGGTTCAGAACGGCACCGTCGACATCGAGTGCGGTTCCACCACCAACAACGCCGAACGCGCCCAGCAAGTCGCCTTCACCACCAACATCTTCGAAATCGGCACTCGCCTGCTGGTCAAGAAAGACAAGGAAGGCAAGCCTAGCTACGCCGACTTCGCCGACCTGAAAGGCAAGAACGTCGTGACCACCGCCGGCACCACGTCCGAGCGCATCATCAAGGCGATGAACGCTGACAAGCAGATGGGCATGAACGTCATCTCCGCCAAAGACCATGGCGAGTCCTTCCAGATGCTGGAAAGCGGCCGTGCCGTAGCCTTCATGATGGACGACGCCCTGCTGGCCGGTGAAGAAGCCAAGGCCAAGAAGCCGGATGACTGGGTCATCACCGGTACTCCACAGTCCTTCGAAGCCTACGCGTGCATGGTTCGCAAAGAAGATCCTGCCTTCAAGAAAGCGGTGGATGACGCCATCGTTGGCCTGTACAAGTCCGGCGAAATCAACAAGATCTACGCCAAGTGGTTCGAAAGCCCGATCCCACCAAAAAACCTGAACCTGAACTTCCCAATGAGCGACAAGGTTAAGGAACTGATCAAGAACCCGACCGACAAGCCGGCGCCTGAAGTAAAAATCTGATTCCTGACTAACCTTATCGCCTGAGGGAGCCAACCCTCCCTCAGGCGTCTGTTACTACCTGCTGGCTATACTTTGGAACACTCGACCGGGCGGTTTTCGAGCCGATCGCGTGTGCCTGGCGTTCATCGCCAGGCGGGAATGGACTTTCCCCAAGCGGGTGCTTGTACATCGATCGATCTCGAGGGGAGACCCTAATGAATTACAACTGGGACTGGGGCGTGTTCTTCAAGTCCACCGGCGTGGGCAGCGAGACTTATCTCGACTGGTACATCGCCGGCCTGGGCTGGACCATCGCCATCGCTGTCGTGGCATGGATTATCGCCTTGCTGCTGGGCTCCATTCTGGGGGTCATGCGCACTGTGCCAAACCGCCTCGTATCGGGCATCGCGACCTGCTACGTGGAACTGTTTCGTAACGTGCCGCTGCTGGTGCAGCTGTTCATCTGGTACTTCCTGATACCCGACCTGCTGCCGCAGAACCTGCAGGACTGGTACAAGCAGGACCTCAACCCGACCACCTCGGCCTACCTGAGCGTTGTCGTGTGCCTGGGCCTGTTCACCGCTGCCCGCGTGTGCGAGCAAGTGCGTACCGGTATCCAGGCGCTGCCACGGGGCCAAGAGGCCGCTGCACGTGCCATGGGCTTCAAGTTGCCGCAGATCTACTGGAACGTGCTGCTGCCCCAGGCCTACCGGATCATCATTCCGCCGCTTACCTCGGAATTCCTCAACGTCTTCAAGAACTCCTCCGTGGCGTCCTTGATCGGCCTGATGGAACTGCTGGCGCAAACCAAACAGACCGCCGAGTTCTCGGCCAACCTGTTTGAAGCCTTCACCCTGGCCACGCTGATCTACTTCACCCTGAACATGAGCCTGATGCTGCTGATGCGCGTGGTCGAGAAGAAAGTCGCAGTGCCCGGCCTGATCTCCGTGGGGGGTAAATAATGGAACTCGATTTCAGCGGCATCATCCCCGCCATCCCGGGCCTGTGGAACGGCATGGTCATGACCTTGAAGCTGATGGTCATGGGCGTGATCGGCGGTATCGCGCTGGGTACGATCCTGGCACTGATGCGCCTGTCGTCCAGCAAACTGCTGTCCCGGGTGGCCGGCGCCTATGTGAACTACTTCCGCTCGATCCCGCTGCTGCTGGTGATCACCTGGTTCTACCTGGCGGTGCCGTTCGTGTTGCGCTGGATCACCGGCGAAGACACGCCGATCGGTGCGTTCACCTCCTGCGTCGTGGCGTTCATGATGTTCGAAGCGGCGTACTTCTGTGAGATCGTGCGGGCCGGCGTGCAGTCGATCCCCAAGGGCCAGATGGCGGCGGCACAAGCGATGGGCATGACCTATGGCCAGACCATGCGCCTGATCATCCTGCCCCAGGCGTTCCGCAAGATGACCCCGTTGCTGCTGCAACAGTCGATCATCCTGTTCCAGGACACCTCGCTGGTCTACACCGTGGGCCTGGTGGACTTCCTCAACTCCGCCCGCTCCAACGGCGACATCATCGGGCGCTCCAATGAGTTCCTGATCTTCGCCGGTGTCGTCTACTTCATCATCAGCTTTTCCGCCTCGCTGCTGGTCAAGCGTCTGCAAAAAAGGTTTGCCGTATGATCTCTATCAAGAATATCAACAAGTGGTATGGCGACTTCCAGGTGCTGACCGATTGCAGCACCGAGGTTAAAAAAGGCGAAGTGATCGTGGTGTGCGGGCCATCGGGCTCGGGCAAGTCCACCCTGATCAAGTGCGTCAACGCGCTGGAACCGTTCCAGAAAGGTGACGTGATCGTCGACGGCACCTCCATCGCCGACCCGAAGACCAACCTGCCGAAACTGCGTTCGCGCGTGGGCATGGTGTTCCAGCACTTCGAGCTGTTCCCGCACCTGACCATCACCGAAAACCTGACCATCGCACAGATCAAGGTGCTCGGCCGCAGCAAGGAAGAAGCCACCAAGAAAGGCCTGCAACTGCTTGAGCGCGTCGGCCTGTCGGCGCACGCCCACAAGCACCCGGGCCAGCTTTCCGGTGGCCAGCAGCAACGTGTGGCGATTGCCCGCGCCCTGGCCATGGACCCGATCGTCATGCTGTTCGACGAACCGACCTCGGCCCTCGACCCGGAAATGGTCAACGAAGTACTGGACGTGATGGTGCAACTGGCCCAGGAAGGCATGACCATGATGTGCGTCACCCACGAAATGGGCTTTGCCCGCAAAGTGGCCGACCGCGTGATCTTCATGGACGCCGGCAAGATCATCGAAGACTGCCCGAAGGAAGAGTTCTTCGGCGACATCAGCGCCCGCTCCGAGCGCGCGCAGCACTTCCTTGAGAAAATCCTGCAGCACTAAAAACAGCCTCACTCCCACCCTGTAGGAGCGAGCTTGCTCGCGAAGAACCCAAGAGCACCGCGGACATCCAGGATGCACGCGTCATCGTTGACGTTTTTCGCGAGCAAGCTCGCTCCTACAGTTGGCCGGAGGGCGGTAGCTGACCCAAGGCATCTGTGATGAAATGCGACCCCAACCTCTATCGCGCCGCACCGCCATCACTTGCCGTGAAACCTCGTCTGATTCGCCAACTGTTCCTGCCGCCGTTGATCATCGCCCTGATGATCGGCCTGGGTTATATCGGCTTCTGGATCAGTGAGTACTACGGCATCCGCACCCTCAGCGACAACGGCGAACGCCAGCTGGAGCTGCATGCCCGCACCGTCGAAAGTGAAATCAGCAAATACACCTACCTGCCCAGCCTGCTGGAGCTGGAGTCGAGCGTCTCCAAGCTGCTGGCCGAGCCGAACCAGGAAACCCGCAAAACGGTCAACGACTACCTCGAAGGCCTGAACCGACGCAGTCGCAGTCGGGCCATCTACGTGATGGACACCACCGGCCGTGTGCTGGCCACCAGTAACTGGCGCGATGCCGACAGTTACCAGGGTGAAGACCTGTCCTTTCGCGCCTATTTCCAGAATGCCGTGCGCGGCCAGCCCGGGCGTTTCTACGGCATCGGCAGCACCAACGGCGAACCCGGCTACTACCTGGCCCATGGCCTGGAGGAACACGGCAAGATCATCGGCGTGGCGGTGGTCAAAGTGCGCCTCGAAGCCCTGGAAGAGCGCTGGCAACGCGCGCGCCTCGAAGCCTTTGTGAGCGACGAGAACGGCATCATCATTCTCTCCAGCGACCCGGCTCGACGCCTCAAGGCGGTGCGACCGCTGAGCGACGAGACCAAGGATCGCCTGGCCCACAGCCTGCAATATTACTGGGCCACGCTCAACGAACTGGAACCCCTGGCCCGTGAGCGCTTGAATGAACGCAGCGAGAAGCTGACTTTCCCGGCCAACACTGAAGTGGTCAACGACGAACACGAAGTCAGCTACCTGGCGCAAACCCGCCCACTCAATGACACACCGTGGAATTTCACCCTGCTCACCCCGCTCAACGACCTGCGTCGCGCGGCGATCAACCAGGGCATCCTGGTGGCTGTCGCGTTTGGCCTCGTCGCGTTTTTGCTGATTGCCTGGAACGAGCGGCGCAAAGTCATCGCCACCCGCCTCGCGGCGCGGGAAGCCTTGCAGGAAGCCAACAGCCAGCTGGAACGGCGGATCGCCGAACGCACCGCCGACCTGCGCGCCAGCAACGAGCGGCTCAAGGGCCAGATCCGCGAACGGCGCCAGGCCGAAGAAACCCTGCGCCGCGCCCAGGATGAACTGGTACAGGCCGGCAAGCTGGCGGCCATCGGCCAGATGTCCACCAGCATCGCCCATGAACTGAACCAGCCGTTGGCCGCGCTGCGCACCTTGTCCGGCAACACCGTGCGCTTCCTCGAACGCGGCGCGCTGGACACCGCCAGCGCCAACCTCAAGACCATCAACGAACTGATCGACCGCATGGGCCGTATCACCGCCAGCCTGCGCTCCTTTGCCCGACGCGGCGATGACCAGGGCGAAGCCAGCCTGGCCAAGGCGGTGGACGCCGCGTTCCAGGTCCTGGGCCCACGCCTGGACAGCCTGCCGCTGAGCCTGCACCGCGACTTTGCCCCGGCCCAATTGCAGATCGACCAGACCCGCCTGGAACAGATCCTGGTCAACCTGATCGGCAACGCCCTCGACGCCATGCAGGCACAACCGGCTCCCGAGTTGTGGCTGGAAGGCAGCGCCGCCGAGGGCAAATACCGCCTGCTGGTGCGCGACAACGGCCACGGCATCGACGCCGAGGCGCGCAAGCATCTGTTCGAACCCTTCTTCACCACCAAACCCGGCGAGCAAGGCCTGGGCCTGGGCCTGACCCTCTCCGCCAGCCTCGCGGCAGCCACCGGCGGCACCCTCGCCGTGGAGCACCCGGCCGGCGGTGGCACTGCCTTTGTCCTGAGCCTGCCGCTGGTGGGCGCTCAACAAGCTGAGTCGACATGAATATTGATCCTCAAGACCTCACCGTGCTGATCGTCGAAGACGACCCCCATGTGCTGCTCGGCTGCCAACAGGCGCTGGCGCTGGAAGATATCCCAAGCGTGGGCGTGGGCAGTGCCGAGGAGGCATTGAAACGTATCGGCGAGAACTTCGCCGGCATTGTGATCAGCGACATTCGCCTGCCGGGCATTGACGGCCTGGAACTGCTCACCCGTCTCAAGGCCCTGGATAAAAGCCTGCCGGTGGTGCTGATCACCGGGCATGGCGACATCTCCATGGCGGTCGGCGCCATGCGCAATGGCGCCTACGACTTCATGGAGAAACCCTTCTCCCCCGAGCGCCTGGTCGACGTCGCCCGCCGCGCCCTGGAACAACGCGGGCTGGCGCGGGAAGTCTGGTCGCTGCGCCGTCAGTTGGCTGAGCGGGATTCGCTGGAAGGCCGCATCATCGGTCGCTCGCCGGCCATGCAGAACCTGCGCGAGCTGATCGCCAACGTTGCCGACACCTCGGCCAACGTGCTGATCGAAGGCGAGACCGGTACCGGCAAGGAGCTGGTCGCGCGTTGCCTGCATGATTTCAGCCGCCGGCATGCCCACCAGTTCGTCGCCCTCAACTGCGGCGGCCTGCCGGAGAACCTGTTCGAAAGCGAGATTTTCGGCCACGAAGCCAACGCCTTTACCGGCGCCGGCAAGCGCCGTATCGGCAAGATCGAACACGCCCATGAAGGCACGCTGTTCCTCGATGAAGTGGAAAGCATGCCGATCAACCTGCAGATCAAATTGCTGCGAGTGCTGCAGGAGCGCACCCTGGAACGCCTGGGCTCGAACCAGAGCGTGGCCGTGGATTGCCGGGTGATCGCCGCCACCAAGTCCGACCTCGACGAACTGAGCCGCGCCAGCCAGTTCCGCAGCGACCTGTACTACCGCCTCAACGTGGTGACCCTGGAACTGCCGCCCCTGCGCGAACGCCGCGAAGACATCCTGCAGCTGTTCGAACACTTCCTGCAGCAGTCGTCGCTGCGTTTTGACCGCACCGCGCCGGAACTGGACAACCAGACCCTCTCCAGCCTGATGAGCCACGACTGGCCCGGTAACGTACGCGAACTGCGCAACGTCGCCGAACGCTTCGCCCTCGGCCTGCCCGCCTTCAAGAAAAGCGGGACCAGCAGCGGCAGCCAAGGCCTGGCGTTCACCGAAGCGGTGGAAGCCTTTGAACGCAACCTGCTCAGCGATGCCCTGCAACGCAGCGGCGGCAACCTGACCCAGGCCAGCCTGGAACTGGGCATGGCCAAGACCACCTTGTTCGACAAGGTCAAGAAATACGGGTTGAGCCACTGATGGATCTTTTTTTGAAAGCCGCCCTGGGCGCGGCGGTGGTGCTGATCCTGGCGGCGCTGGCCAAGACCAGGAACTACTACATCGCCGGGCTGGTGCCGCTGTTTCCGACCTTTGCGTTGATCGCCCATTACATCGTCGGCAAGGGCCGTTCGCTGGACGATTTGAAGACCACCATCCTGTTCGGGATGTGGTCGATCATTCCCTACTTTGTGTATTTGGCGACGTTGTATGTGATGGTGGACCGCATGCGGCTGGAGGCCTCTTTAGCCGTCGCGGCGGTAGCGTGGCTGATGGCAGCGACGATCCTGGTGAGTATCTGGGTACGCTTCCATACCTGACCCGACTCGGTCAAAAAATGTGGGAGGGGGCTTGCCCTAATGCCAGTCATTTAAGGCTTTTTGTAGGAGCGAGCTTGCTCGCGAAAAACTCACAGGCGCCGCGTTCATTCAGGAAGCACGCGTTATCGTTGACGTTTTTCGCGAGCAAGCTCGCTCCTACAGGAGGCGATGTACGCTTAACTGACTGACATTAGGGCAAGCCCCCTCCCACATTTAATCAGCGGACTATTTTGTCGACCTGGATGCCCAGTTTCTTCAGGCGATACCAAAAGCTCCTTTCGGAAATCCCGATCTTCGCCGCCGCCGCAGCCTGCACGCCATTGCTCTCCTGCAACGCCGCGAGGATATAGGCCTTCTCCACCTCCGCCAGCGCCGCGTCCAGGTCCTGGGGAATCCCCGGCCCGTCGCTGAGGATCGCGGTCACGCCGCCTTCGCTGGGTTTGGAAGCAAACAGATAGCCCGGCAAATCAATGTCTTCGATCACAGGCGTGGCGGCCACGATGGTCGCGCGCTCCACACAGTTTTGCAGCTCACGGATATTGCCCGGCCAGTGATACGCGGCCATGGCCTGCAACGCTTCAGGGCTGAAGCCGGTAATACGCTTGCCGGCAGTGGCGCTGAGGGTCCGGGCAAAGTGACGGGCCAGGGGCGCGATGTCTTCCACGCGTTCACGCAGGGCCGGCAGCGGGATCGGGAACACATTGAGGCGGTAATACAAGTCTTCGCGAAACTCCTTGTTGGCCACCGCCTCCAGCAGGTTCTTGTTGGTGGCGGCGATCACCCGCACATCCACCTTGCGCTCGCGGGGGTCGCCCACAGGCTCGATCACCCGCTCCTGCAAGGCGCGCAGGATCTTGGCCTGCAATGCCAGGGGCATATCGCCCACTTCATCGAGAAACAGCGTGCCCTTGTCGGCCTGCTGGAAGCGCCCGACCCGGTCAGACACGGCGCCAGTAAACGCGCCCTTGCGATGGCCGAACATTTCGCTTTCCAGCAGCCCTTCGGGGATCGCCGCGCAGTTGACCGCCACAAACGGCTTGTCGGCACGGCTGCCGTGCTTGTGGATGGCGCGGGCGACCATTTCCTTGCCGGTGCCGCTTTCGCCGGTCAGCAGGATGGTGGTGCTGCTGTCGCGCACCGAATCCACCGCCTGCAGCACTTTGCGAAACGCCGGGCTGTCGCCCACCAGGCTGTCGAACTGCGCCTGCTCATCCAGCTCGGCGCGCAGGCGCGCGTTGTCGCGCATGATGTCGCGAAACTGCAGGGCCTTGGCCACGGTGATGTCCAGCTCGTCGATATCGAACGGTTTGGCAATGTAGTCGTAGGCACCGTTGCGCATCGACTGCACGGCGTTTTTCACCGTGCTGTAGGCGGTCATCACGATCACCGGCACGTGGGGATAACGCACCTTGATCTCGGCCAACAAGGCCGGCCCGTCCATGCCCGGCATGCGCCAGTCACTGATCACCAGGTCGATGTCTTCCTGTTCCAGCACCTTGAGCGCATGCAGGCCGTTGCCCGCAATGAACACCTGCACGCTGTTCTGGCCCAGGGCCGACGCCAGCAGGTCGCAGAGCTTGGGTTCGTCGTCGACTACCAGAATGTTATGCGTCATGACTGTCCTCGTCGTCTTCGCCTGTCGCTGGAATGTACAGGCTGAAGGTGGCGCCGGCATCGTTTTCGCTGGCGCATTCGATGCTGCCGTCGTGACTTTCCATGATCGAATAGACTTTGGCCAGGCCCAGGCCCGTGCCAGAGGCCTTGGTGGTGACGAATGGCGTAAAGATGCGCTCGATCATCTCCGGCGCGATGCCCTGGCCGGTGTCGGCGATGGTGATGACGGTGTTGTCGCCCTCGCTGCGAATCCCCAGGGTCAGGCGCCCGCCTTCAGGCATGGCATCGATGGCGTTGAGAATCAGGTTGAGGCAGGCCTGCTTGAGTTGCTTGGCGTCGGCGTAGATCGTCGCCCCCGGCGCCTGGTCGTCGATCTGCGCGTCGATGTTATGGCTGGCCAGTTCCGGCGCACAGAAGCCCAGGATCTCCTCCACCAATGGACGGGCCGGCTGCAGCACGCGCAACGGTGGGTTGGGTTTGGCAAAATCGAGGAACTCGGTGATCAAGTCGTTGATGCGGCTGACTTCGCTGATCACATATTCCAGGTGGCGCTTGTCGGCGTCCGGCAGATCAACGCGGCGGTGCAACAACTGGGTGGCCGTCTTGATGATGCCCAACGGGTTACGGATCTCGTGGGCCAGGCCCATGGCGACTTCGCCCAGGGCATGCAGGCGATCGCGCCGGCGCAGTTGGGCTTCGAGGTGGTGCAACTCGCCCAGGCGCTCGGTCATATGGTTGAAGGTGCTGCTCAATTGCGCCAGTTCATCGCCGCCGCTGACCAGCACGCGGTGCGCGTAGTTGCCTGAGATCACCGCGCTCACGCCTTCGGACAAGTCCCGCAACGGCTTGGTCAGGCGCCGTGACACCAGCACCCCGGCCGCGAGGGACAATGCCGAACTGAGCAGGAAAATCAGCACGAACAGGTTGCTCTGGTTCACCAGCCCCACCAGGCTGGTATGGCGCAACAGTCCGCTGAAAATCACGCCTTGGAGGTCACCGGCGTCGTTGAAAATCGGCCAGTACAACCCGCTGTAGCTGTTGGTGAACTGCTCGCTGGGCTGCTTGGTACTGCGCATCGCGGTCTCGACACTTTTCGGGATACGCGCCGGGTGATCCACGAAGCGCTGGGTCGAAAATATCTCCGAGAACCCCTCGGGGTTGGCCAGGTACAGGCGCAGGTCGAGGGAATGCACATCGGCCACGCTGGTGAGAAAGCTGCTGTCCAGGTAGGTCGCCACCAACAGGCGGTAGTCGACGCCGTCCTGGCTGGTTTCGAAGGTCGAGACCACAATCCCGGTACTCACCCCCGCCACTTGCACGGTCTGCAGCACCGCGTTGCTGGTCAGGCTGATCTGTTTGACGATGTCATCGGAGGCGGTGCTGAACACCACCTTTTGATCGCTGGTGCGGATCAGCGCCACCACGTCGATGTCGGTGGCATCGGCGATGTCCGCGGTCAGCCGGTCATGCTTGGCCGCCTGCCGGCTCGAGGGCGGGCTGGTGTAGCGCAGGAACAGCTTGGCCATGCGCGCGTTGTCGTGAAGGATGTCGCCGATCTCGTCCTTGACGATCTTGGTCGATTCCTGCAGCCAGATACGCACGTTGCTGTCGAAAATCTGCGACAGCGTGGTCGCCGCCAGCTCCGCCGCGATCATGGTGGGAATCACGCTGACCAGCCAGAACGCCAGCACCAGCTTGCGCTGGACGCTCCAGCGCGAAATGGCAAAGGGGCGGGCTTTCTGGCGGGTCTTGGTGATCATCAGGTTTCGCTTATCGCAGCAGCCATGGCAGGGTCGGAACGATCCGGTCGAATAAACAGTTTTACAAGCGTGAGCAGGCCGTTGACCAGCCGGTTGCGGTGGCGGAAAAACACACTGTTGCCCTGGAACTCGCAGCCCAGGCGCAGCTTACTGGCATACCCGGCCTGGCCGCACTCATACACCGCAATATTGTGTTGAATACAGTAGTCGACGTTGGTCAGCCAGCTGCGGAAGTACAGGTTGTAGTCACGGCTGAACGCAACGTCATGGGCGAAAAACTTGTCCACCAACCGGTGCTCGTCCAGCAGCAGCAGGTTGAACGCCACCAACTGCTCGTCGACCCAGTAAAGAACACAGACGGCGCGATCGCCAAGGCGTTCCAGCACGCCGGTGAAATAGCCGGCAGGCAGGTGTTCGAACTGCAACTCGGCGCGCTTCAATGTGGCTTCGTACAGGCCCATGACCTCGGGCAGCACGTCGTCGATATTGCCGCGCCATTCCACCCGTGGTCCAGGTGCACGCAGCTTGCGGCGCAAGTCCTTGCGGGTGGATTTGCCCAGCGAACCGAGGTAGGCGTCCACCGAACCGTACGGCAGCGGCAACACCCCGGTGGGCAAGCCCGGCATGCTTTGAAAACCCGCCACCCGGCAACTGTCGAGCCAATGGGGATCCTGGCTGGGTGCATCCTTGACCGCCAGCAGGCCGATACCGAAATCATCGGCATCCTGGCGCGCGGCTTCCAGCAAGTGTTTGAGCAACAACGGGCGACGCGACTCGGGCACGCCACTGGCAACCCCGGCGTCGCAACGCTCGGCCACCGGGGAGCCAATGGCATACAGGCCCAATTGCAAAACACCCGGCCACAGCCGCTCCACACGTTCGGCCAAACGCTTGCCGGCGCCCGACACCGTGGTGTCGAGGCGATAATGGGTGATGAAGGCGGCGGCCACGGCCACCAGCGTTCCATTGTCGTAAACCGCCAGGTAGCGCCATTGGAAGTCATCGATGGCGGCGTTTTCCACGGCGACGTAATAGTCCCAGTCTTCCAGGGCACCGGGAAAACAGTCGTTCCAGGCGCTACGCTGGAGGGCCCGGATGGTCGGGAAGGCTTGGGTGGTGATCACATCGTTTCCCTTGTTATGGCTGGCGAGCGACATCTTGTGGTGAGCGGGCTTGCTGTTGTGAGCGCGCTTGCTGTTGTGGTGAGCGGGCTTGCCCCGCGCCGGGTGGCGAAGCCGCCCCATCACTGACACTGCATGCGTCCAGTTAGAACTGAGGTGCCTGGGTTTGGGGCGGCTTCGCCGCCCAGCGCGGGGCAAGCCCGCTCACCACAGCAAGCTGGCTCACCACAACAAGCCCGCTCACCACCCAGTAAGCCGGCGTCCACAAACGCGGTGTGCCGCTCGACAAAGTCGGCACTCAACTCGATCACCCGGCGGTATTGCAGGTCGACGGTGATCATGTGGTAGCAGTTGTCCAGCAGGATCTTGGTCACCGGGCCGCCCAGGTGACGCTCCACGTAATCGGCGTTCCAGCGGCTGGTGATGTCGTCTTCGAGGGAGTGCAGCACCAGGGCCGGCACCTTGACCTTGGGCATGCGTTTCCTGACCACGGCATTCATGCGGTGCAACTCGCGCACCGTGATGCCTTCCATGGTCAGCAAACCGGCTTCGCTGCTCTGCCCTTCCTTCATCTGCCGCTCGACGATTGCCCGCAGGCGTTCGTTCTTGATGCCGTAGGGCGGCTTCTCTTCGAAGCGGCAGATATGCACGCCGAACGGAATCTTCATCAGCAACGGCGTGAGGAACGCCAGTTTGTTGATGCTCCAGCCGTCGTACTTGAGGGTGGTGGAATACATCAACAGCCCGGCAACTTGCCCAGGGTGCTCGGCAGCCACGTACATCGACATCACCGCACCCATGGACAAACCACCGACAAACACCTGCTCGTGGCGTTGCCTGACCTGCACGAAGGTCTTGCGCACGCCCTCGTACCAGTCCAGCCAGCCGGTGGCCTGCAGGTCGCTGTTGTCACCGCAGTGCCCGGCCAGGGTGGGCACGTACACCGTGCAGTTACCCGCCTTGACCAGGCCCTTGGCGACCTGGCGCAACTCCGTCGGGGTGCCGGTCAGGCCGTGGATCAACAGGATCCCGACCGGACCTTCACCGAGAACGAAACCGGCACTGCCTTCACCGAGGTCGATCCCGGCGGCGCTCACCGTTGGGTCGCCCGTACCAGCAGTTGCTCGAGCAGCTTCAGGCCCAGTTCGATTTCCGGGTAGCTGATTTCCAGGGACGGTGCCAGGGTGATCACGTTTTTGTAGTAGCCGCCCACGTCGAGGATCAGGCCGAGTTTGCGGCCATCGACGACCATGTCGCCTTTCATGCCTTCTTCGACCATGTAGTCCAGGGTCGCCTTGTCCGGCGTGAAGCCGTCCGGGCCGCAGATTTCGCAGCGCAGGGCCAGGCCCAGGCCGTCGACGTCGCCGATGATCGGGAACCGTTTCTGCAGGTCCTGCAGGCCTTCGAGGAAGAATTTGCCCTTGGCCATGACCATCGCGCCGTAGTCGACTTCGTTGGTCATCTTGAACATTTCCAGGCCCACCGCCGTGCCCAATGGGTTGGAGGCGAAAGTGGAGTGGGTCGAACCTGGCGGGAAGATCTTCGGGTTGATCAACTCTTCACGGGCCCAGATGCCGCCCAGTGGGTTGAGGCCGTTGGTCAGCGCCTTGCCGAACACGATCACGTCCGGTTGTACGTCAAAGTGCTCGATGGACCAGAGTTTGCCGGTGCGGTAGAAGCCCATCTGGATTTCGTCGGACACCATCAGGATGCCGTGCTGATCCAACACATGCTTGAGTTCGCGATAGAAGTTCATCGGCGGGATCACGTAGCCGCCGGTGCCCTGGATCGGCTCGACGTAGAACGCGGCGTATTCGCTCTGGCCGACTTTCGGGTCCCACACACCGTTGTATTCGGTCTCGAACAGGCGCGCGAATTGCTGCACGCAATGGCTGCCGTACTCTTCCTTGGTCATGCCCTTGGGGCCGCGGAAGTGGTACGGGAACGGGATGAACTGCGCGCGCTCGCCGAAGTGGCCATAGCGACGACGGTAGCGGTAGCTGGAAGTGATCGACGAGGCGCCGAGGGTCCGGCCGTGATAGCCGCCTTCGAAGGCGAACATCAGGCTTTTGCCGTTGGTGGCGTTACGCACCACCTTCAGGGAGTCTTCGATCGACTGCGAACCGCCGACGTTGAAGTGCACGCGACCGTCGAGGCCGAATTTCTTCTTGGCGTCCACCGCGATCATTTCCGACAGCTCGATCTTGCCTTTGTGCAGGTACTGGCTGGCGATTTGCGGCAGGGTGTCGATCTGCTGTTTCAACGCATTGTTCAGGCGCGGGTTGGCGTAGCCGAAGTTGACGGCCGAGTACCACATTTGCAGGTCGAGGTAGGCCTGGTCTTCGGTGTCCCACACGTAGGAGCCTTCGCAACGGCTGAAAATACGCGGTGGCTCGATGTAGTGAACGGTGTCGCCGTAGGAGCAATACTTGGCTTCTTTATCCAGGAGGATCTGGTCTTCGGCGGTAGCGATGCGGATATCAGACATGGTGGAAGAGTTCCTGATTGTCAGAAGAGGTATTGAAGGTGGTGGCGTTGGCGGCGATGCCCTGAGGCAGGCGGGCCAGCAACGCAGGCACTTCGGCGAAGGTGTCGAAGCGCGCGTGAGGGATGTTGTTGGCTGCGCAGTACTGGGCGAGGCTGTCTTTGGCGAACACGAAGTCGGCGGTGGAGGCCACGCACATGTCCGACTTGCCGTCGCCGATCACCAGCACGCGCTTGTTGCGCGGGGTGGATTTGCACTTGCAGTTGCCGGACGCGGCGCGGCAGGCATCGCTGGCATACGGGAAGTCGATGCGCCAGCTGTTCTGGTCGACCTGGCGCAGGCGGTTGGCGAGGATCGGCAGCAAGGTCACGTAGTTGCGCGACAGGATCCGCGCAATCCCCTGTTCGATACCGTCGCTGACCACTTCGAGGGAAGCGCCCAGGCCGAGCACGTGATCGACGAAGTCGGGGAAATCCGGGTCGATCTCGACACTGTCGAAATACGCCAGCAGTTCACTTGGGGTGGCCTTGATCAGCGCCAGTTGACGGCTCAGGCATTCGCGGGAACCGATATGCCCATCCAGCCATTCCTGTTCGATGGTTTCCCACTCGGGGCCGGCGAAGCGTTGGAGGACGTTGTCGATGACATCGGTGGGGGTAATGGTCCCGTCGAAGTCACACACGATATGCCAGTGGATCATCTGCGTTTACCTTGAGGAGCGCGCTGTGTGCGCTTGCCCAAGGGGTAGAGCAGGGAGTGTGCCAACTGGCTGAAGCCCAGCCGGGCTGGGGGTTCTGGCGTTAGCGGTGGAGATATGTGTCGTGCAAGCTACAATTTTTGTAGCTCGCTACAAACAAGATGAGTGCTTGCGCAAGGGATGCCCTTCGCGCGTTCATGCGCGCATGTCCAGATAAGGAACCTGCTCCATGCTCAAACTCACTTGCGCTGTATTCGCCGGTTTACTGGGGCTGTGGGGCATTGCCGACACCGCCCTGGCAGCCCCGGTCACCGGTGAAGCCGGCGCGGGCCTCAGTTATCAACCCCACGACCCCACCGGCAGCCGCTACGAAACCCGCCCCGTGCCCTACCTGGACCTGGACTGGGGCAACGTCAGCCTGAGCACCGATGACGGCCTGACCTGGAGCGCCCTGAACACCAACGGTTTTACCGCCGGCCCCTATATCAACTACCTGCAGGGGCGTACCTCCAACGGTGAGCTGCAAGGCCTGCGCAATGTGTCGGACATGGCGGAAGTGGGCGGCTTCATCCAATACGCGCCGGCCGACTTCTGGCGCGTGTACGCCCGGATGGGCCAGGCCGTGGGCGGCGGGCACTCGCAGAGCGGCGCGCTGGGCAAGGTCGGCGGCGAGCTGGGCTACCCCCTGGGTGGCGGGGTGATCGGCAGCAGCGGCCTGGCGGCGAATTTCGCCGATGCGCGCCAGACCCAGACTTATTTCGGGGTGGACGCCAATGAATCCGCGGCCTCTGGTATTCGTCCGTATAACGCCAACGGCGGCTTCCAGAACCTCACGTTGACCCAGAGTTTCGAATTCCCCCTGGCCTCCAATTGGTCACTGCTGACCAGCGCCAGCTGGGTGCACCTGGTGGGTTCGGCGGCCAACAGCAGCATCGTCAAGGAGACCGGCGACGTGAACCAGGGCCAGGTACAAACGGCGATCAGCTACAAGTTCGATTGATCACTTCGAACAAAATATGGGAGGGGCAAGCCCACTCCCCATGAATTCGTGTTTCAGTTTTCTTCGCCTTCGGCCAGCAGCGCTATACCGCCGATGATCACCGCCACGCCTACCCAGTGCAGCGGGCTGATATGTTCCCCCAGCCCCAGCCACGAACCCAGCAACACCACCACAAACACCAGCGAACTGAGCGGAAACGCCAGGGACAGGCTGCTGCGCCGCAGGATCAGCATCCACACGAAAAACGCGCCGATGTAACTGGCGATCGCCGCCAGGATCCCCGGGTTACGCGCCACCTCGGACAACCACTGCCAGTTGAAATCCATCTGCCCCAGTTGGTCCCCTGCAACTTTGGTAAACAGCTGCCCGGCACTCTCGGTGCAGATCAGCAAGGCCCACAGCACCACCGTGCCCAGGCGCCCATGCAACCAACCGGTATGCATCGTTTGCGTACTCATGCCTGACTCCCAGCAATCGCTACCAGCATCACACCCAAGGTAATCACCAGCGTGCCCAGCCAACGACGTCGGCTGACGGTTTCGCCCAGTACCACCTTGCCCGCCAGCACCACCCCGCAATAAGCCAGGGCCGCCGCCGGGAATAACAGGCTCAACGGCGCACGAGACAGCGCTTCGAGCCACACGAAAAACTCGATTACATAGGCACCGATCCCCGCCCACAGCAACGGCGCATTGAACACCTGGCCCCAGAACGCATTCAGGCGAAAGCCGCCCTCCAACTCCGGCAAACGGTCCAGGCCGAGCTTGAAACACAGTTGGCCGATCACATCGAGCACGATGGAAAACGCCACGAGTAACACCACGGTCAGGCTCACGGGAACAGCTCCTCAAACAGGTCGATCAGGGCTTCATTGGTGGCGGCGTTGCGCTGCAGATCCTCCGGGCTCCAGCGCTCCGCGGGCGGCTGGTCGGACTTGGCTTCCCAACGCTTGAACGCGTTGCTGAACGCCGGCGTGGCGAACTCGCCGCACACGTCGATGCCGATGATGCGCTTGCGCGCCGCCAGCGCCCGCAGGGCTTGCAGCAGGTGGGTCAGGCGCATGCCGCCCTGGTCCCAGTTGGTGGCGGCGTCTTCACTGGCGAGCACGTCTTTGTCGATGGTGATCCAGATCGCTTCGGTGGGCAGGCTGCCGATCATCTGCTCGAGAAACGCCGGCCAGTCCAGCTCCGCCAGGTTGCGCCAGTGCAGGTGGTTTTCCTGCTGCTGGTGGCCGGCGCCATCGCCGACCCGGCCCCAGACTTTCGACGGCGGGTGCTGCCAGGGGAACAGTTGCAGGCGCCCGCGCTTGAGGGCACCGAGGTTGCCGCCACGCAGTTGCGGGTTATGCAGGTCATCGCTGCAGGGGCCGAGGGTGACGATGCGTTTGATCGCCGGCATGTTCAATGCGCGGTTGACCCACGAGCCACAGTGGCGCCTGGGCGCAAAGCGCACCCAGTCGGGGTGGTTGTCGAAGTGGATCAGGCTGATGGGTTCTTTCAGGTCGGCCAGAAACGCCGGCGTCAGGTGGTGATAATCGCCGGAACCGACGAACAGGATTTCCGGACGCGCATCCGTGGGCCGGGGCCGCCGGGCCAGGCGTTCGGCGAAGCGCTTCCAGGTTTTTTCGGTGGACCACAGGCGCAGCTTCGGGCCCAGGTCCAGCAGGTCGATACGCGTGGCACGGCCACTGGCCAGACGCCGGGCAATCGGTGCCTGACCGGTGAGGCTGTGGTCGAGGTCGAGAATGTTCAAGGTCATGTTTCCCCTATGGCTTTAGGGGGTCGATGCAAGGGGCGGGCCAGCGCTTACCTCAAGGACAGTGAGAAACAAATGTGGGAGGGGCAAGCCCCCTCCCACATTTGGATCAGTGTCCGATTTTAGTTTTTAGCTTCGTTGATGATCTGGCGAATCGCGCCCACAAAGGCTTCCGCCGGCTGGCCACCGCTGACGGCGTACTGGTCGTTGAACACGATGGTCGGCACTGACGTCACCCCACGGGAGGTCCACAATTGCTCTTGCTCGCGGACTTCGGCGGCGTATTCATCGCTGGCGAGAATCTCGGCGGCGCGCTGGATATCCAGGCCGACGCTTTCGGCGATGATCGCCAGGGTGGCGTGATCGGAAGTGTCCTGGCCATCGCTGAAGTAGGCCTTGAACAACGCCTCCTTGAGGTTGTACTGCAAGCCCTCGAGCCCGGCCCAATGCAGCAGGCGGTGTGCGTCGAAGGTGTTGTAGATACGGCTCTGGCCGTCGGTGCGGAAGGCAAAGCCCAGCTCGGCGCCCATGTCGCGGATACGCGCACGGTTGGCCTGGGACTCTTCGGCGCTGGAGCCGTATTTCTCGGTGATGTGTTCGACGATATTTTGCCCTTCGGCGGGCATGTTCGGGTTCAGTTCGAACGGCTGGAAATGGATCTCGGCCTGCACCTCGGTGCCAAGCTGGTCGAGGGCTTCGGTCAGGCCGCGCAGGCCGATGATGCACCAGGGGCAGGACACGTCGCTGACGAAATCGATTTTCAGGGGAGTACTCATGACAGGCAACCTCGCAGGCTTCAATACGCCGTAAAGGGTGCACGATACACCAATGTCACAGCAGCTTCGAAGGCGCGACCGGGTCAATCTGCGCCCAATGTGCGGCATCTTCACGATGAGCCTGCAGGTACGGCAACACCGCCGTCAGCAGCGGCGCCTTGAACGCTTCCTGGAAACGATGGGCCATGCCGGGAATCAACTTCAACTGGCTGCCCTGGATATGCGCCGCCAGGTGCACGCCGTGCATCACCGGCAGCAACGGGTCGGCGGTGCCGTGGACCACCAGTGTCGGCACGCGCAGCTGGTTGAGCAGCGGCACACGGCTGGGTTCGGCGAGGATCGCCATGATCTGGCGCTTCACGCCGTCCGGGTTGAAGGCGCGGTCATAGGACAGCGCCGCCTGGTGCAGCAGCACCTGGCGATCGTCCTTCACAGTCGGGCTGCCCAGCGCCGCGAGCAAATCGGCCTGCTGCTCCAGCGCCACTTCACGATTCGGCGCACTGCGTCGCGACAATAATTGCACCAGCGCCGCATTCGGGGCCGGCAAGCCTTCGGCGCCGGAGCTGGTCATGACCAGGGTCAGGCTTTC